>NZ_JAVQNT010000044.1:0-310248 GCF_031799075.1 Acinetobacter sp. V91_7 | reverse complement strand
CATTTATAGTTGCTAGAAAATGAGGTTTTACACAGAGTTTATTTAGTGATGAATTTAACTTGCTTTTAGATTATAACAAATTGAAAAGATAAGAAATGTGGCTATTTTTAATCCTGGAGGAATCCATGAGAGAAAAATTTATAATGGAACGCTTCATTGAACTCATTAGATGAACTTTCTAAGAGTTGAATGGGTTTTATAGGGTATTTAAAATAAAATATTGAAATATATATTATTGTGTGGGACTATTGTTTTGCAAACAAGAGTAGGTGAGATACTCCCTATTACGTTTGTATTTCAGGACTGAGTGGATCTTCACTAAACCCATTTCTTATTTAGAAGTAGAGAAATGGGCTTTTTTTTATGTAGATTGCAGAACAATGTTGATATGAAAATATTGTAATTTGTCACTTTTGCTATTGACCAAAAGAGCGGGCTTACATAGATTAATAGAGTATTTTTGAGAATTATAATTATATAGCTTAGTCCTGAAATACAGTAAGAAGCCTGCTCGTTTGAGTGGGCTTTTTACTTTGTACATTTGAATAAAAACCGCTAAGTTAATTTTCAAAAAGCTGGTTTTGAACCTCTCAAACATGACCTATCAGAATATTGGTCAAGGCAGCATTGATCAGGAAAATCGTATCGTCGATAAGGTTACATCAGACTCTATTATCCTTGTTATGTGCCGTTATCATTGTAATTAAAGATTAATAAAGGTAAAGCTTCATAATAATAAATACTATATGAGCTTTTACTGTGTTGTCTTAGTTTTGCGGTCAAGACCAAACAAGTATCTTAGTATGTAACTTTCTATCAATGTCTTTTGAGTGCTATTTTAATTGATATAAGAAAAGTGGCCCATTAGTGTGCGGTTCACTGAATTATTCAAAGCTCATCAAATGATGGGCTTTTTTATGGGCATTTGAAATTGGATTTTTAATGAATAAGGGGATTAGAATGGCAAAAAAGAAATCTAATAGGAACGGTTATGAGAAAAATTATATTAATCTACTTGATTGCTTTTGGAACTGCTGGGTGTACATCCAATGAACTTCAAGAAACTCAGCAAGATATAGAGCCTATTAAAAGTACTTATTGTCTTCCCCTTGAGGCAGAAAAACTTTTAGGCCAACTTGTTCTAAGTGAAGATGATTTAAAAAGAAGAACTAATGCTGGAGTTATTCTAATCTCTTATAGAGGCGAACCTGTTAGTTCAGATTTGCGATATGATAGGTTGAGCATTGTGATAAATAGCGAATTAAAGATCATTTATGCAGCTTGTGTTTAAGGTTGGAATGATATCTAGACGAGATCATGGGTATTGAAATTTAATATTATTTTTATCACAAATTATTAAAATACAGTGAATTACAAGAGAAATTGGGAAATGTTAAGAATACATCTCCTTATAAAGACTTGGTCCTTTAAAGGCCGTCAAGCAAACACTGAACAGGAGTTTGTTATGAGTTATTTAAAATACAAAGGTTATCTTGGGACGATTGAGCCAAATATTGAAACAGGTGAACTATTCGGGAAGTTAGCTTTTATTCGTGATTTGATTACATATGAAGCGGAAACATTAAAAGAGCTTGAAAGGGAGTTTCAATTTTCTGTGGATGGATATTTAGCATCATGTGCGGAATTGGGTAAGTCTCCTGAACAACCACTTAAAGGAACGTTCAATGTGTCTATCTCTCCTGAATTGCACTGTAAAGCCGTGATGGCTGCAGGTGATAGTAACTTGAATGCATTTGTTAGTGAAGCAATCAGTGAAAAGTTGGTGCGACTATACGACTAGGCACTTGACTGTACGGTGTGCTTTGCCTATATTTTTTTGATATGGTGGAGCTTAGAATAACTAAGAGAAATCACCAGTCCAGTTATTATGAAAAAAAATTAGAAAGCCTAACTTTATCAGTGTAAAGGTGTTTTTTTTATTTTAATGTCAAGTGTTGATTATTTTGCGATTATGCGTATAATTTGTGATGAAGTTTGCATTTATTGAGTGGTTTTTCGGTGTTTCTCGCTTATGAGGTGAATATATTTTTTCTATTCACTTGAGTTTATGCTCGCAGCCATCCGTAGATGCGGGCTTTTTTAATTACTTTATCAACTGCAGTATTTATAAATACTGCAGATAACAAGAACCCTCAATGATCAGCGCAAATATCATAAGGGGAAGCCTACTCAATGAGTAGGCTTTTTTTTATTCTAGATATAAAAATAAAAGAACTCGGCACTTTGGGGATGCCGAGTTCCGGTTGAGCCTGAACTTGGTAAACACTTGCGAAGGGAAAGTAATGCTGATCGTCGTATATCAGATTAGTTTAATTACCAGTTCAGAAACAAACTATCAAAATGTGATTTAGTGCACAATATTGCAACTTATACAAAATATGTGTAATACGTCACAAAACTTTGCACATATTAACTTACATCTTTGTTACTTGACTGAATGTCTTATGGCAGAGAAAGCTGCCTTAAATATCAATTGTTGTTTTAAGTAGTAAATTAATATGCTGTAATTTAATGAGTTTTGTTCATGTTATAATGGTTGAATAACCTCATTGGAGTTTGCTATGAGCATTTCAGTACATTGGGTGGAAGCTTCTGTTGATATTGGCCAGGATCAAAAAGTAACTAAGCAAATTTACTTTTATAAAGAACAGTTACTTCATAAAGGCAAAGATTTATCAGATTTAAGTTACAGAGATATTGAGAGTGGCTTGAAGCAACAATATGATGAAACTATTCAAATACGTGTGCTTATAGATCGGGGTGTACATGGAATCAATAAATATAAATCTAGTTTGCGGAATGATTAAAGTCTAGCATTAAAAGTGGAAGATCTCCTTCGGGAGGTTTTTGTTTACCATAGTTATTACGGGTACATGAAGCCCCGCTAATAATCGATATTTAGTGGGTTCTTCTTTTTGGAGTATGTATGAAAAAAGAAGTCGGTTTTCATGTTCCAGTTCGGCCAATGCCTCCAGAATGGATTTTTGAGCTAGATACTCCTAATTTTGCGCCGGCACCAGAAATGTGGGATTGGATTTGACAGGTATTTTTAGATCCTAAATCTCAAATGTTTAACTCAGATCATTTGCATTTACGGTCATTTCGTTACCCGAATATTGCCGTGATGTGGGCTAGATCAGGCTTTAGTAAACAAGGACGTCAGGTCATTGGTACAACAGAGAAAGTCATGATCAATGCTGGTGGTTGGAAAAAAGAGCTACAAGAAGAACAATATATCCAATGGTTCAGATGTGTTCCTGAATACCTCATTACTTTTGATGCTTCATATTCTCGTATTGCTAATGATGTGGACTTTTGCGCTTTGGTTGAACATGAGCTTTATCACATTGCACATAAGAAAGACCAATACGGACACCTGCATATAACAGAGAGACTAGTGCGCCAAAGTTAGCAATTCAAGGCCACTATATAGAGGAATTTACAGGCGTTGTTTGCTGTTATGGAGCAAATAAAAATATGCAAAGAATTGGTGGAAGCAGCGAATACAAGACCAGAGCTGTCACGTGCTGATGTCCATTACGCTTGTGGCACTTGTTACTTGAGAGTGGTTTAAATTTTTTTGCCATTCTACCTTGATGGAATAGTTGAAATGGCAGGTATTACCAAAAAGATGAAACTGTTCATCGTTAGGATGCTTGTTTAATTTGAGACACCCACCAAAACGTCCAAAGCAGTTAAAGACATATTTAATGTTGATGTTTCACCACAACAAGGTGAACTATATGGCCCTACAAAAAGGATGGGGCAGGAATTAAGCCAGGAACTCCGAGATTTATTCTTTGATTTCCGCCGTAAAGCCAATCAAGAGCTTGAAGCTATACCAATCTCAAATAAACGCTATCGACTGCAATTGCTACCTACCGTCCGTGAGGCTAATTCAGAAATTTGGGTGACATGGCCAAATGTCATGATAGTCCAACCAGCCAGCATTACATCGGATCAAGCAAACAAACAAGGCGCATGCAGAATATGAGAGTGCTAGACGGCAAGAGCTTGGCATTAAGAAAGCTATTTGGCTGCATTCTCATACTGGAAAAAAGCCAAAAAACTCACATGTTGCTATTCATGGAAAAGCCTTTGATGTGGTTAAGGACATGTATCTGGATGGCCAGTGGGTTAAATCTGGGCAATTGATTCACTGCCGCAGTGGGAGTAAAGCCATTATTGATGGGGCACTTCTATAGCTAAATAATCGTATTAAATGTGAACTAATAGCAAAAAATAGCTTTTTTTAACGATTGGTTCATGGGATACTTAAGTTTTTCTTATATTTAATATTACATTGTTAATATTTTTTAACATATCGTTTTGCTTGAGTCTAAGGTCAGTTGAGATGAGTCAAATTTCAGAACTAGAAAAAAATGAAATATATATGCAAATAGATAAGAGGTTTCATGATTACATGAAGGCTAGAGTTCTACGCATTGATAAGGACTCCTATAAATATGAACTTTTTAATATCTTGGCTAAAACGGTGATTGAGCCCGCAGGCTTTAGAATTGAACACTTCAGGGGATATACCGCTCAAGAGAAAATTGAAAAGACTTTGTACTGTTGCAGGAAAATAGGATTAGACCAATTTAATACGGAGAGTGTGTTGTTCATCTGGTCGGATGATGCACTTAAATTAGTAGATATCTAAGTCATTATAGTCGTTATTTTTTAATATTTTGGGCCCCACATATTAGTGGGGGTTTATTTTTATATAGTGAGTAAATGAATATAAAAATCGCAATGGACTCATCATCTGTAAGACGATATGACGGCAATGGGCATCTCATCATTGAGCGAACGGTGATTACCAAGTGTGGGGTGAATGAGTACCTTGGTAAAGAGATACCTGGCTACGAGCAGTTAGGTTTAGATCCAAAAAAAATCTATCGCTTATTACGAGATCCGGAAGAGCTGTCAAAGGCTCTTTTTACGTTTAGAGGGGTTCAATTTCTATTATGCCATATCCCTGTCAGTGCTGAAAAGCCTCAGAAAGACTCTACAGTTGGCGCAATAGACACAGAGGTCGAAATGGAGGATGGCGTTGTCTACAGCTCAATGCGCGTATGGGATGACAAAGCGATCTGTTACATCGAAACAGAAATGCTTGATGAGATTTTTGCTTGTTATGCATATACCCATCGATATGACATCAGGTGAATGGAATGGCCAGCTATATGATGGCGTTATGCGAGATATTCACGGCAATCATGCTGTTTTAGTTAAACACGGTCGTATCGGTACAGATGCGGTTATTGCAGATCATCTATCTGATGAATTAATAGAGAGACAAATAGGTAATAAAACCAATCGAAAAAGGTGCAGTTGAGCGAATTGCAAAAGTCATTCAAGGTTTTGCAATGGACTCAGAAAATCCAGAACTTGGGCAAGATCAAGTGGAGGACATTGTAGAGGCTGTTACTCAGAAAATTGAAGAGGAGCCTGAAAAACTAACCTTAGGTGCTGATGAAGTTAAAGTAGGCTTGGCAGCATTAGATGAGGATATTGTTAAAGAGATCCTCACTGAATTGGGCTTAGCTCTGACAGCGGCAGATGATGATGAGGGTAGCCCGGAAAAGGTTGATGGTGGTTATTGGGCTTTGTTGGCCGCAGCTATACCACACCAATTCTTGAGCATCGTGTGGAGGCTTCTATGGAGATTCCTGCAGGTAGAGTGTTAATAGCTATCAGCAATATGCATTATCTCTAGGTTCCTCACTATGATTTATCAAGGCGCTTAAATACAACAGGAAGCAGCAGCTTACTTTGATGCTGTGTTTAACAACACGAACCTGAGTGCTACAGATCAGGACGAAAGTATCATTCAGTTCTACCGTAATGTAGCTACGCCTAAACAAATCCATTCAACCAAAGCTGTCAATAAAACAGAACCAAATGGGCGTGCCATGTCTAAGGTCATGACCATGTTTAACGGGCATGGACGTGGGGCTGAGTTAGCTTCCGCTAAAGATACGGCTTATGGGCTACTTTGTAGTATTACCGAGTTTGTCGATCACGAACGACGTGCGATTTCAACGGATCACCGGATGGATTCAGCATGGTTTGGGGCTGGGGCCAATCTTAAACAACGAGGACTGGAGCAGGCATTAAGAATGATGTCTTAATAACATTTTTAATGGTTCAGTTTAATTTAAGCTTGCCTGTTTAGCCTAAGTCAATTCTTTACGCTGCGTTTTAAAATTACTCTAAGTCGATCTTTAGCCACATTTCTCCCAATGTGGCTTTTTTTATGCCTTAAAAATATAGGAGTACTGTTATGTGATAAATCGCTGTTAGCTAGTAGCAACTTTTTAAAAGTCTACTTGTTAGAGTAAAAACTTATTCACGATATAACCAATAAATAATAAATCCAAACGATTATTTGAAACCAGACGGATGAGCCGTGAACAAGATCGACAAATTTGAGAGTAGCGTATTGGTAGTAGGATAGTGCGGCTGTATGGGGAGAGATTAGATGTAGTTGAAGAGTTTTTCTTAATTCCCCCTTATTAAACAAAGGGGGAAGGTGTAATCTGAATTTTATAGAAGTTTAGAATTAACCATTAATAAGTGCGTCTAATCGTCCTATCCATAAACTTTGTTCTCGGTCACTAGAAACAGCAAATCTCATTTCTGGAATGTTAGGATCGGCTATACGTACTGTAATATGTCTAGCTATAGTCAAAGATCTAGTACCTGCATAAGCACCATCACTATTTTGATATTGAGTTTCATGTACTTCTGACCCGGAAAACCATTGCCTCACATCATCAAAATTACAAATGTAAACGATTGGTTTCGGATCTAAAGTAAAAATAAGTTTTCTATTTTTATGATCAACCAATAGACCTATTGCGGAGAAATCAATGTTAAAACCATGTTTTTTAATCTCGGTTTCTTTTTCTCGATGTAGCTTTTTTATATCTACCATTAACATAGTTCTAAAAAGAAGATATAAGGCATAAGGCACCATACATAAAGAACCTATACCTAAAAAGGCGAGAAAGAATGTACCAAAAAAACCTCCTCCATCTCGAGTAAAAGTGATTATTAATGCAATTGCTAGGATGATAAAGAAAAACATTTTCCAGCGAGAGCCCTGCGATTTGAATTTACCTATATTTGAGAGTTCTTTTATTTCAACAGCCATATTTGTCTTCTTGCTAATCTAAGATTAGGGAAATTTTAAAAAGAGTTTGAATAATTTAGAAAACTAAAGAATTTAATCTTTATGTTTAACTTAATTTTTAGTAGGGTTATTATTTAAACTTGAAAATAAAAAATCAACTAAAAATTATAAATAGAGGTAATTTTAGGCATAGTTATGAGCTAATAATTTAATACAGTATCTTAATTTTTTTGCTAAATTATATTTAATCAGCCAGAAAGTTTGCAGTATTTTTATCAATTAAACTAGTTTAAATTGAGAATATACTTGTTTAATGAGTAATAGAAAAACTGTTTTAAATTTAGTGCAAAATATTTAATGAATATTAAAGTCATGGCTACAAAAGTTATTGTTAAAGCAATCTTCAAAGGATGAATCAGGGCAAAATAACATTATGTAGATTTTGATTGATTATCTTTATCAAAATATTCTATTGATAGATACCCCTAAGAGCTAGTAGCTCTCAGGGCTTATTAAATATCTATTTTTTTTCGAGTTCAATCAAGGTTTGAATAAAGTCCCATGATTTTTTAGGTTTAATAGGGGCTTTCTCACAAACCGAACTATTGATGATGCCATCTAAAAGTGAGAGAAATAGATGAGCTATAGCAATAGGATCGTTCAATTCTAATTCTTTCAAAATAGAAGTGGTGGTATCGAATAACCAATTGCGGTACTCATCCAATACCACCAGAATGGATGGGTATAGGTCGCCTACATCCATACGAGCTTTATGAAATGGGCAGCCTCTGGCATCATTTTGATTTACCCAGTCGATATACCAAAGATAGAGTTGTTCCAGTTTTTCTAGTGGAGCTGACTTTTCCGAGATATGTTCTTCAACTGCAATTTGAATATCGAGTTTTAATTCCTTTAAGCAGGTGAGTACCAATTCTTCTTTGGAGGGGAAATTCTTGTAAAAAGTCATTTTTGCTACGTTGGATTCTGAAATAATACGGTCTACACCGACATTGATATAACTTTCCTGAATAAAGAGCTGAGTTGCTGTAGTTAGAATAATTTCTCTTTTTGTACATTTTTTTTTGAATTTTATTTCTGCATTCATAATGAGTTAGCACAATATTCTGAAGTATTTAGTTTTTATTTTAGTGTATAGATAGGGTATTCGGCTAGGCTTCAGGAGTAAGATTGATATAAAAAATAGACAGAACAGTATGTATTTTATAAAATACTGCAAAATATAACTCAGTCCTATAAAGATGTTGAACAGTATTCATCAAGTTTTAGATAGTTTGGGTATTAGCCCACAGAAACGTGCCATTCATATTCAATTTACTTCTCCGATATTGAATGACCAAGTATTTCTGCAAAGAATTGATGGCGTACATGCATTAAATGATGGCTTAAAAGCAGAACTTTTATGCCTATCAACGAATGCAACGATTCAACTAAAATCTTTTATTGGTGTTCAGGTCGCTGTAGATATAGTGACGGAGCGAGGTGAGTTAACCCGAGTTACAGGCATTATTACTCAAGCTCAACAAGGCCAATCAGATGGAAGCTTGACTTTATATAAGCTGACCTTAGAAGATCCAACCACTTTATGGAAGTACCGTCGCAACTCGCGTGTATTTATAAATAAAAGCGTGGTTGAGATATGGGAAATATTATTTAAAGAATGGCAAGTTAAAAATCCGATATTTGCTGCAAGCTTAAGTTTAGATTTAAGTGGTTTAACACAAACTTATGATGTTCGTCCTTTTGTTATGCAACATAATGAAAGCGATTGGGACTTCCTCACACGCTTACTTCGCTGTGAAAATATCAGTTGGCTAATTGATGAAGCTCAGCATATTGTTCCAAGTACCGATACATCTATTCAAGCTCAGAAACTCAGATTGATTGATGCTAATAGTCAATATCAGCCTTTAGACCGTAAAACGATTCGTTACCACCGTAGTAGTGCGGTGGAACAATACGACAGCATGACTCGCTTAACTGCCGAGCGTTCTCTTCAACCCAACGTTATGCATATACAACGTTGGCAAGCAGAAATATTAGAACAAGAAGAAGGGATTGGAAGCGTTCAAAGTAAGCATCAGCATAGCGAACAATATGACAATGCTACACTTGGCTTAGAGCAAGCTTGGAACTATGCGCCTGCATGGATTGGTGACTTAAAGGGTGAGGATGGTGTAACTAAATCTGGAAATCAACAAATTGAGCGCTTAAACCAGAACCTCCACAATTACTACGAGGCACAGGCGAAACGCTTTATTGCGCAAACGACAGTCCGTGATGCCTATGTGGGTTACTATTTCGAATTAAATGAACACCCAGAAATAGACCAGCATGAAAGCTCAGATAAAAGCTTTTTGATTGTTTCTAAAAACTTCTTTAATCAGAATAATTTACCTAAAGATTTAAATGACCAAATTAATGGTCTATTGGTGCAAAGTAACTGGTCAATACAAAACCCTGAAAACAGTGATGAACGCCAAGCGAATCAGTTGATTTTACAACGTCGTCATATTCCAACAACACCCGCTTATAACCCACAAATTCATAGTCCAGTCACTCATCCACAACGTGCGAAAGTGGTGGGTCCTGAAGGTGAAGAAATCTATGTAGATGAATGGGGACGTATCAAAGTCCGTTTCCTGTTTACCCGCAGTGATGACCATAGCCATGATGGGGGCGCAGGGACCAATAATAATGACACCGATTCAGCTTGGATTGATGTTTTAACACCTTGGGCCGGGGAAGGGTACGGAGCACGGTTTTTACCTCGTATTGGTGAGATCGTCGTTATTGACTTCTTTAATGGTGATATAGACCGACCATTTGTAATGGGTCGAATTCATGAGGCTCAGCGTCATCCAACTAAATTTGATAACAAAGGTAAGCTTCCCGATACGAAAAAGCTGAGTGGTATCCGCTCCAAAGAAGTAGCGGGTGGTGGTTTTGGGCAACTCAGATTTGATGATACTACGGGACAAATTAGTACCCAGCTACAAAGTAGTCATGGTGCAAGCCAGTTAAATCTGGGAAAACTTAGTCATCCTAAAGATAAAGCGGAAAGTGAAGACCGCGGAGAAGGATTTGAACTGCGTACTGACCAATGGGGAGCTGTTCGTGCGGGGGCTGGATTATTACTTTCAACTTATAAACAAGCCCAAGCAAAAGCAGATCATTTAGATGTACAGGAGACACAAAAACAACTTGAAAGTAGTCAGAAAAACACTAAAGCATTAAGTGATTTAGCCAAGAATCAACAAACGGATGAAATCGAATCTGTAGAGCAACTCAAAGTATTTGCAGAACAATTAGAAAAAGATATTGCCAAGTTTAAAAAATCTTTGATGCTCCTAAGTTCACCTGACAGCATTGCTCTGAGTACCCCGGAGGATATTCATCTATCAGCAGATGGACAGATTAACCATTTTGCAGGGGATAGTATTAATCTTAGTACACAGAAAAACTGGGTGGGGCATGCGCTAAATAAAATTAGTCTATTTGCAGTTCAAGGTGATTTTAAGCTTGTTGCCGCACAAGGCAAATTTAGTATTCAAGCTCAATCTAATGCATTGGATATTTTATCGAAGTTAGGTATTCGTATTGCTTCTACTGAAGACCGTATTGAAATTAGTAGCCCCAAAGAGGTTTTGATTACTGGCGCCTCTTCACAAATTGCCCTAAATGGTTCTGGGATATTCCCCAAAACTGGTGGAAAGTTTGAGGTGAATGCTGGACAACACTTATTTAAAGGTGGTGCAGGTGCAAGTCAGTCTGCACAACTTCCAGAAGCAAAGCCATTAAAAGGTGCACTTGAGCTATTGAAAAGCTATGGTGGAAATGACTTTTTTAAACAAACCAGTTTTAAAGTTCAAGATTCATTAGGAAAGCAAGTTACGGGCACATTGGATAACAATGGCTTTGCAACGGTGACAGGAATTGCACCGGGTCCAGCAAAAGTCGAATTTGAGAAAGATCAACGGAGTTCTTGGGATCAAGGAAGCCATTTTACTACACGAAATTATACATGGTCTGATCAAGTCATTAATCGTGTAACTCAAGGGGCGAAGGATGCAATGGGCTCGTTAGGACAAAATATGATGTCGCAACTCAAGAGTAATCTCTTTTCCGGACAATCTTTGAATCTTAAAGATATGGGTAAACAAGCTCTTAGTGATTTAGGACAACAGACGCTAGGGCAGGTTAAAGAACAAGCCGTTACTCAAGTTTTCGGGGGTATTTCTTCACAGTTAAATACCCATTTGTCGCCTGAGCAAATGATGATGGGGCAAGGTGGTTTTAATCCAAATCCCACTGGTAATAAAGAATAAAGTTCAACTGCATTTTAAAAGATAAACAGTATTACAGATATGCTTTTGCATAGAGAAAAGGTTTTAGTTTTATGGCAACAAATAATATTAAGTCAACTTCAGAACAAAATAAGCCTGCGGTTGAACTTGCTGTTTTTAATTTAGAAAGTATTAC
Source organism: Acinetobacter sp. V91_7 (assembly GCF_031799075.1). Classification (NCBI taxonomy): domain Bacteria; kingdom Pseudomonadati; phylum Pseudomonadota; class Gammaproteobacteria; order Moraxellales; family Moraxellaceae; genus Acinetobacter; species Acinetobacter sp. V91_7. Next base: position 298,586 of record NZ_JAVQNT010000044.1, on the reverse strand, counting down.
TGAAGTTACAGACTTACAATTGATCGCAAAACAAATTCAGCAATATCTATTTGTACGCGGTAAAACTAATTTAGAACAATTACAAACTCATGCTTATACACCAACTGTAGCAAATATTTTTGCATTAACGGGAAGTGTTCTAGATCTATTGCTCTATATAACTGATAAAAAGACTGGGGATGCAGGGACACAGCAAACAGCCCTATTGGGAGCAAATCTGATTGGATTATTTTCAGAGCCGAATAACCAAGCGCATGCCCGTATGGCTTTACGTCCTATGTTAGGACTCATGGCTGAGTGTTTATATCTGGAAAACGGAAAAATGAAGAGTACGGATATAAAACGCTTGGGCCTACATTTAAATGCCATGATTGCGGGAGATTTAGAAAAATTCTTACAAGAAACTTTAGCTAAACTCCCAGAACTTTTAACAAATGCCACAATGTTGGGCCTCAATATTTTGCGCAGTCTTGGTACTCCTCTTTCTGCTGACTTTCCTATTACAAGGATTGGTTCAGCAGGCGCAAGTGCGGAAAAACGTGACCCTAAATTAAAATTTACCAATTGGGCTGTACCTTTAATTGATTTATTGGCAGCCCCTAGTCAATCAGATGATTCTGCAAAAATTAAGGTAGAGGCGAGTAGTGCACTTATCCAAGATGCTCTAAAGGCGACCGCTACTTTAGGTTCAGCGCTTCAACAGCAATCTAATGCTGGACAAAAATATACATTAGCTTGGCTTATACAAGAAAGTTTAAAGGCGATTAAAGAGCAACAAAAAAAAGCGAACGCCAGTGTTCCTGCTAACCAAACTGGCGAACATGAACAACATACGAAAGGTGATATTTTGGAGTTTGTAAGTCTGCAAGCGAACGCTCTAAATGCTGCACCTTGTACAGGTGTAGATTCACAAACAAATAATAGTATTAATTATTCAATTGGTGCTGAAAAAGTAGAACATATTGATTTTTCTCTACCTAAAATTAATTTTTCGTTCAGCCGTCATTATCACTCACAACGAGGTGAGTTTGATAACGGTATGATAGGTGCACGTTGGATGATGCCTTTTTCCAATGTCATTAAACAAAGTTCTAAAGGTTATATATTTATTGATGCTCAAGGACGAAAACATCAGCTTCCATCCTCAATAGCATACCAAGCTTATGCTGCACCATTCGAAAACCTCACAGTTCAACCATTAGAAGATGGAGATTTAATTTTAAATTTTGGCACAGAATGGAATTGGCAGTTCCACAGCTTTAATGAAGGTAAAGACTACCAGTTAATCCAACAGCTTAATGGCAGTACCCAAGAAAAAATCATATTGAGTTACTTGTTAGTAGGACAGGATGCGTATTTACAGGCGGTCAATTTTCAATTTAAAAGGGCAAAGCATACACTTAAATTTGCTTTTAATGATCAAGTGAAAATTATTGCCATCTTTGTTGATGATCAAGTAGAGCCTTTAGCTAAATATGAATATGATCAATATGGTAACTTAATAAAAGCCTATGACCAAAATGGTCATACTCGTCAATATGAATACAACCAAGCACATCAACTCACTCGTTATACAGATCGTACTGGGCGAGGGCATAACATTCGTTATGACTCTATAGAGGTTAATGCGAAAGCTATAGAGGAATGGGCAGATGATGGTAGTTTCCACACCAAATTGAAATGGCATCCTCGATTACGTCAAGTCGCTGTTTATGATGCGTATGAAACCCCAACTTACTATTACTACGATTTGCAAGGTTTCACTTATCGTATTCGTTTAGCAGATGGGCGAGAATCATGGTATTCCCGTGATAAATACAAGCGAATCACGAGACAGATTGACTTTAATGGTCAGGAAATCCAACAAGAATATAATGATAAAGGGCAATTAATTAAAATCGTACAGCCAAATGGTGGGGTGATTCGTTTTGCATATAACGAACAAGGACATTTGATTGAAGCTAAAGATCCAGAAGGAAGTATCTGGAAATGGGAATATGATACACAAGGCAATATCAGTAAAGAAATTAATCCTTTAGAGCAAATAACTCAATATAAATATAATAGTGGCAACCAATTGATAGAAGAGATTGATGCCAAAGGTAACTCTAAAAAAATCCTATACAATGACCTTGGACAAATACTTTCTTATACAGATTGTTCTGGGAAAAGTAGTACATGGGAATATGATGAGGATGGAGTTCTTAAGGCCGAGCAAGCTGCTGATGAAAATGCCGTTCAGTATAAATACAGTACACAAGGTAAGAATAAAGGGCAGTTACAAACCATCATTCATGCAGATGGACTAAAAGAACATTTCGAACATGATGAAGAGGGACGCTTACTTAAGCATACCGATACCAAGGGTTTTGTTACTCAATATCAATATAATTCTGTGGGGTTAATGGCCCAACGAATTGATGCTAATCAATCTCAGGTTAGTTATGAGTGGGATAAGCAAGGGCGTTTGAATAAGCTTATTAACCAAAATCATGCTGAGCATCAATTTGACTATAACCACTATGGGCAGTTAGTTCGCGAACAGGCATTTGACGGTGAGGAAAAATACTTTAGTTATACTGAAAGTGGACAATTGTCAGAGATCCGACAGCCGAATATCTTGAGTCGATTCAGCTATCATGATGATGGTCAAATCGCATCAATAATCTATACAAATATAGAGACAAGACAGAGTCAAAAACAAGAGCTTGAATACAATTTAAATCAACAGCTTATTAAAGCAAGTAATGAAGTAAGCCAGATTGATTTTTACCGCAATGCACTTGGACAAGTGATTAGGGAACATCAAAATTATAAAGTTCCAAATTCTGTACCACTAACAGCAGTGTTACGTTATGAGTATGATGAGTTAGGTAATTTAAGCAAAACGATTCGACCAGATGGGCAAGAGCAAACTCATTTAAGCTATGGCTCAGGGCATGTTTATGGTGTTGGTTTCAATCAACAAGATATGGTGGCTTTTCATAGAGATGATTTACATCGTGAAACAACACGGATGCTGGCAAATGGCCTAATCCAAACCAGCAATTACAATACTATCGGTTTATTAAGTTCACAAATCGTAAATCCTGAATCGGAAAGTCAAATTCCATTACAGGTTTTGAAATATCAAACAGAGCGTCATTACCAATACGATAAAAACTATTTATTGGCTCAAATAAAAGATAGTCGTTTAGGGCAGCTGAATTACCAATATGATGCAATTGGCCGAATAATTAAAAGCCAAGGGCCAGAACATAATGACAGTTTTTATTTTGATCCAGCGAATAATTTAATAGATTCTAAAGCCACTCAATCTTCTGAATTGAAAAGCAATTTAGTTGCTCAATACCAAGGTAAGAATTATAAATACGATGCACAAGGTAATGTCACTGAAGTAAGTGAAACTGGAAAAATGCTCAAATTGAAATGGGATAATTTGAATAGACTCATTCGTACTGATCTTAATGGGCAGATCACCGAATATGGTTATGATGTCTTCGGACGACGACTTTACAAGAAATCATCCCAAGAACTTACACTGTTTGGTTGGGATGAAGACTTAATGATTTGGGAGTCTGGGCAATATCAAGATAGTGAACAGAACTATACCAAACACTATGTGTACGAACCGAATAGCTGTATACCGCTATTCCAAACAGGCTACAGAAGTTTTATTCAGTTAATTAAAACACCGGACTATTCTAAATTCCAAACAGAAGCTTACTCTATCCATAAAGATCCGATTTGGCGTGATGACTCTAGACGTAATAGAGCTGAATTGGAGAGGGTTAGCTTTTACCATTGTGACCAGATAGGTACACCACAAGCTTTGAGTAATGAATTAGGAGAGCCCGTTTGGGAAATTACTTTAAATACTTGGGGTAAGGCTCTCAATATAAAAACAATTAATGAAAGTAATCCATTTGAGCAAAGCAACGTACGTTTCCAGGGGCAATATTACGATAAAGAGAGTGGATTACACTATAATCGTTATCGCTACTATGATCCGCATAGTTCAAGATATATAAGTAAAGATCCGATAGGATTAGATGGTGGACTAAATACTTCGGCTTATGTAAGTAACCCAACTCAATGGGTGGACCCAATGGGGTTACAGCCAGTAGGTGGGAAAAAACCAGGATTAGGTATTGGCTTTTTATTCCCAAATACAATGGCTGGCTTCGCTAAAGATCCAGATGATGCTCGTACTTTAAGAGCATTAGGGGCAATACGTAATAATAACTTGGCGGCAGTGTCTGTAGCAGGCTATGGACCTTATGTTGTGGCAGGGACAGCAGCAGCTGGATCTGCTGCTGCACCAGTAGTAGGAAGAGTGGCTGCACCATTTATTGGTACTGGAGCACAATTAGAAGGGGCTGGTTTAACGGTTGGAACTGTGGGCAAAGCTGCTGTCACAAGTGCGGGCATTGGTGGAGGCTTGGACGTAATTGCTCAAGGAGCTAAGTGTAAATGTTTAAAAGATATTAATCTTGTCCGTACTGGAGGAGTCGCTGCGGTAAGTGCTGTAACGAGTGGATGGGGAGCAACAACCTCAGCTGCCGCTGGTGTTGGGCAAGTCGGTTGGAAAAGTATGGCATTAAATGCTCCAAAAATAGGGCAATTTCTTAAAAATAATACTTCAGGATTAGTTATATTCGCAAATGAGCAAATGATTGGGCAAGCTGGTTCAAGAGCAGTTAAAGCTGCAACTGATAAAGATAAATCAAGTAAGAAATAAGGTGAAATGATGTTAACGATGTTGGTAGAAGTGATTATGGGTGTTTTTATAGCGAACTTTAAAGCTTCAGAACATCCTATTATAAATATAATAGTACGTGGCCTTTTGGTTGCGGTAATCGGCTTTTTTATAGCATTATTTTCGTCAATCGTAGAAGGTTGGGATTTTTCGATTGGATTTGCTTTAATATTTAGTCTGGCAATTGGTATGCTCGTAAGTGTTTTTCTGTTCTTGGTGGAGATTTTTTTTAATTATCTTGATAAAAAATAGTAATGCTGACAGTGTTAGTTGAAGTGATTATGAGTGTTTTTATAGCGAATTTTAAAGCTTCAGAGCATCCAATTATTAATATTATTATACGAGGCATTATCATTGCTGTAGTTATGTTTTCGTTGATGATGTTTTCAGACATTTCAAATGGTAAAGAAAGTTCTATTGGGCTAGGGCTGGCTATAAGTATTGGAGGTGGGCTAATAATTAGCTTAGCTGTTTTTTTAATTGAGATATTTGCAAATTATCTCGATAAGAAATAGTAATGCTGACAGTTCTAGTTGAAGTTTTTATAAATATCTTTTTGCTATAGCAGTCATGATCATGAGTCACCAGATGGATAATTAACTATCACGGATTATGTTCAGGTATACGAACCTTCTCCTTTTTTAAACAGATTAATAAGAAGTTTATCGATATTGGAATGATGAATAACTTAACTGGATTATTTCCAATAAAGCTTTTAATAGATAGTTGTATATAAATTTTAAGATGAATTATGAACCAGAATTTTTTACCCACGTTTACGGTTAGTGACTTACATAATTTTTTAAATGATACATTAAATGCTTGTATTGCTCAGCGGAAACAAGGAGGACAATTGTTTTGCGTGCGGGGCATATTAAAAAATGTTGAGCAAGCAGTTGAGAACTCAAAATGGGCATTAGTCTATGATCTGATCATTCAAGATATAACTGGGACGATTGAAGTAGAGATTTCAAAACATCTATTATCTAGTTTCAAAAACGGTAGTTATGTTGAAATACAAGGTGTCCCAACATTTAATTTTTTTAGAGAGCAATGCACGAAAAGATTAAAGGGATACACTATACGGGCGATTGAAGAAGATAGTGCAATACAAGCATTCCAGTCGAAGCTGTCAACATTAGATGCTTTAAAAAAATATAGACCTAAAAGTCAAACTTTTCCTAGTCAGTTTGATCTTTCAGTTGCAGTGATTTATTCATCAGCAACAAAAGACTCTATCCAAGAAGACTTTTATGATTATCTGAAAGAATATCGTGATGAGTTCAATTTTGATGAGAAGCCTGTTAGCTTGAGCAATGTTGAAGCATTATCGCAAGCAATAAGTTCTTGTACAGATCATGATATTGTTGTGATTATTCGAGGTGGGGGAAGTAAGTATGCATTTGATATTTTTAATGAAGAAAAAGTATTAAATGCTTTTTCTAATTTGAAGGGATACAGGATTGTAGGCTTGGGCCATAATCCAGATTTAACACTTTTAGACTTTCTTGCAGATCATTCTGTAATCACTCCAACAGCAGCTGGAGTACACTTAAAGGGGCAGTTTGATGAGCTATTTGCTAGAAATCATACTTTGACGCAGCAAAAGACTCAAATATTAAAGCTTCAGAATGACCTTAAAACAAAAAATGATGATGTGATTGCATTGTCTGCTAATTTAAAGCAACTGTCTGATCGAACAGATATACAGTCATTAATGAATGAAAATAAGAGCTTAGTTGAACTGAATCATGAGCTCAAACAACAAGTAAGCAATAGACGGAAGGACGACGAAACTAATAAAAGAGGTTCCGTTATGATGTTTATTATTGCCGTTGTTGCTGTTATTGCAGGAGCAGTATTAGGAAGACTAATGTGAAGACAGTAGATAGGGCTAGGTTGGTGATAGATGCTTTGAAAGATAAGTCATCGGTACAGAAAGTCAAAAAGCAAATTTGTAATGATGATAATGCTGACTGGAAGACTGTCAGTAAAGAAGCCTATGACTTATATCTCGAAGAAGCGCGTCAACAGCGCAAAGTTGATGAAAAAACTCGGCATGTAATTGTTACTCCGCTGGAAGAAATCGATGATCTCATTCAGTTAAATAACAACCTTCTACAATATGCCCTAAGTTTGCCATCAACTGTAACGGGGGCTGATGTATCGAATATTCAAAAGTTAATTTCTGATATGCCAGCAAATGAACATAAAATCATAGATGCCTTTGCAAGTATTATCATGAATCCTGTAATGCGAGCGCGACAGAAAAAAGGTCGATTTGAGCACTTTGGTCCTTTTAAAAGCTTTGTAAACATCATTGAATCTGCTGTGATTTCTTACTATCGAGGTAATTTTATAGGCTCTTATTTGACCTTGATTCCTGTTGTTGAGGGGGGTCTCTTAAGGTGGCTTGATTATTTCGGAAAGGGTAAAAAGCCTAAGTTTGGTGATCTAAAGATGTTCTTTCGTAATTCTTATCAGAGACAACCATGCCCGGGTAATGTTTTGTTTCATGATGTATTCTCAAAAGCATGTGACAAGTTACTTACAGAACATTTATTTAAAGATTCGCAAGATGGAGATGCCTATTCAAACTTTAATAGGCATCTAGCAGCTCATCTGCTTAGTGATTCACAATTTGCTACTAGAGAAAATTGTGTAAGACTCTTTTTGTTATTGGATTTAATGTCAGAGCTTTACTTATACGAAGCTCATTGCGGTGGTGATCCAAGATTTAAATTGAGCGGTGAAGACATATCACTTGAATTTAATGAATATCTTAAACTAATAGCGCAGTTACATAGCCCTGAAAGAGTTCTTTTAGGTGTCCCAATGGACACTAAACATCCTTCATCAGGTGACCAATGACAGAACCTACAATATTTGAAGAGTTTAAGTCATCTTTAGCTGAGAGAGACTTAGATGGCATTGAATTTTGGGCGAGAAGTGTTGGAGTTAAGTGGAAAGCGTTCGATGATCCACTTTCCTAGTTCTGTTCTTACCTTAAGAGAACTTCGAGAAATTGTAATTGCTAGACCACATTCTCAACACAAGTTTAAGAATGAAGTCATTGATCGTATCATGCCAGAGATTGTGCAAAGGGTCGTTAAGTTCTGTGATGGGTTATCTTGACTAAAATTGTTATTTTGAGATATGAGAGTTGTGATAGGTAAGGAGTAATTTTGCCTGCTTACCCGTTTAGATTAAAAAATTACGAGATCAGTAATTTGCCTATTTTTCAAAGTTTTTTTAATACTACTATAGTTGTCTTGTGGGTCTATATGGTGCGCCCTTAGTTGTTCTATATCCAAGTTCCGAAATTAAATAGAGATGCTTTTTAGCACGTGAGGAAATGACATACAGTAGCCTTCTAGCAACATAATCTTGATGTGTATCGCCACAGCCCATTATATCATTCCAGTGTGGTATTTTCCCTTCTAACAATCCGGTGCATATAACGACTTCGTATTCGTCACCTTTGGTGGAGTGCGCAGTTGTTATTTTTACTCCACTGGAGGAGGAGAAAAATTTTTCTAATTCTGAAGCTTTGTAGTCCATTTTATACTTCGTCATCCTCGCCCTTGTTGCATTTAATATGCTTTTCATCCCTTCATGAAATAGGTCATTTTCTGTTAGTTCTATTCTGAGTCTTTTGCAAAAGCTAACGATAATTTCTTCTATCCACTCGTCAATCTCTTTATCAAATTGCACGTTAAGTGAATTAACTGTTCTTAGTATAGTTTTAGGGTTTATAACCTCTTCATCAAAGGATATATCGGTTAATTTTTCTGAAAGCTCGTTAGCGTACCATTTTCTTTTTATATAATTGTGGATACTTGGTTTAGTAAGTACTAGTCGAATTAATATCAGCCAAAAGTTATCTTGATTTTTGGGAATAGGCGAGATTAAAACACCGTCAATATTAAAGCCTTTATTTAATGTACTAATGTTTTTTGACATATTAATTACATCGAACCAGCTAGGGCACAGAATTGCTATCTCTTTCTCAGGAATACCTTCTGTAAGGTGCTGCTTAACAATATCTGCCACATAATCAGCAAGGTTATCTTTATGAAGGCTTCTCTCTAAATGAACGACAGAAGGGTAGTTTCTTAGATTCGATTTAGAGTCTATTCCATAGCCTTCATCTTGGTATTTAGGATAATGATTAATTATTTTTTGACTACTGCGAAAGCAACCTGTCAATCGTTTTTCTTGTAAAGAGAAATCGAGTTCAAAAAAGCTCTCTAGCTCTGATTTACTTTTAACAATTGCACCTAGTCCAGTGTAAATTGCCTGCTCTCTATCTCCTATCAATGTTATTTTGGTTTGCTTCTGTTTGATAATACATTTCAGTATCTCATACTGCATTACAGAGGTATCTTGATATTCATCTACAAGTATATGGTAGAAAAGGTTTCCTAGTCGCTTACATAACTTAGGATTAGATTGTAGGAGACGATGGCTAATGTTTAGTATTAAATCAAAATCAATATAATTGTTTTCTGCTAGATATCTATGATAATCAATCGTCAGCTTGTATTCTTTAGTTTCTGCTGAGTATTGTGGGATATTATCTAGATTTAGTGCTGTGTCGATATGGTTATAAGATTTGAAACCGTAATTTTCTTTAAGTTCTGATATTTTGGTTTCTTTCTCATGTTCATCAATAATAATAAAGCCTCCACATAATCTTGATATTATATTGATATTTGGCATTATTATCCATTGAAGGCAGAGTGCATGAATTGTGCCGACCCAGAGTGATTTGCTTTCAACTCCATAGGAAAGCAGTCTTTCTTGTATTGTGTTTGCAGCAATGTTTGTGTATGTAATAGCTACTACTTTCCGCTTACCAATTAAAAGTTCTTCAGAGTTATCAATTATGTGGCAGAGCTTTGAGACAAGCGTTCTTGTTTTACCTGAACCTGGACAGGCTGACAACAACATATTGTCATTGTATACGACAGCATCCATCTGCTCATCAGTTAAGTTTTTATAAGGCATTATATTTCCCAAAAACGTATAAAAGTGTCACTATCATAAAAGCTCTTATAGGTAGCTATTTTTTCATCAAAACTCTTACATTTATTTATTTTGTGTTGTTGTTCTGGATATTCGTCCATGGCTGCTACATTATATTCCATCATTTTTAAAGCTATTGCATCAATATTTCTATCAGAAAGTGAAAACTTGATGGCTTTTAGAATATATTCAGGGATTATGTTATTAATTGTTATATGACTTACCATCTCAGCGGCCAGCCATCCTTTTCCTATTTTTTCGCGAATTTCAATGTGTAATGATATTTTGTGGGTATATCGCTAGAAGTTATATTTGCGAGAACTGTTTTACAACGTGTTTTAACGCTATAGGTTGATTCTATTACTAATTTAAATAGATGAACATTTTCAGCATAACTGATTAATTCAGTTTCAAAGGTGTTTTCTGCGTAAAAAGCACTGACGTATGCATTGTTAACTGTGTAAGCATCTAGAGCAGTCTTTCTATCTGCTCCTGACTTTTGAGCATTTAATTGGGCTTTTATATATTCAGCATCTGCGAAAGTATCATTTTGATGAGTTATGAATGCTTTATCTAAATCAGTGAGAATGGAACAATAGCTGCGGATTCTATCTTCATGAAATAGATCAGATATATGCTTAAATACCGTCCCGTCCATTTTTATTAGGCTAATGCCCATCTCTTCTAGGCTTACTCCTAGCGTCTTTTTGACTAGTGCTGGTATAAGTATTAATTCTGCATCACCCTCTACGAGAATTACACTTTTTGCAAATAGAATGTCACTTCGGATAGCATCAAGATATCTTTCAATACATCGAATATTGTCAAGTTTTAGATTGTTAGAGGGCGCATATACTTCAGTCTTTACATCTTTCCTCGAAAGTATATTCATAGACGAAATATTTGACACAGAGCTTATTTGTGTAGAGTGAGTTGATACGAATACCTGTGTGTTTTTAAAGTTGAAATTCTCAAAAAGTGTTTTCTGAATATGATTATGAATATGAGCTTCAGGCTCTTCAATCATCAAGAAGTGGGTGATATGTTCTTCGTTGTCACGAATTGATTCATATTCATAAAGTTTTAGTGCTAGATATATAAGGTTCGCCCCACCAAGGCTAAGGTCTTCTATTCTTCCAGTTCCTTGATAGCTTAAAGAGTCTTCTATTACTAGACCAAGAGATTGGATTAACTCGATAAAATCTTCTGGAAGCTGTGATGATACTTGGATCTTAGGTGAATAGGTTGAGCCTATGGTATTTACTAATGAGCGAGAAATGTCATTGCTGAGATTTTCGATTTCGGGTATTGAGGAAATTTTTTGATTCACTTTAACTATGTCATTAACAATACTTTTGTCATCATTGATCTGTTTACTTCTTAAGGTTAGTAGCTTGTATAGAGGATTAGTTTTGTAATATTTTAGATCTGCAACTACATTTCTAAGTGCTTTTACGTATGTACAGGCAACTTCATTTACTAAAGAAAAATATGGAGGTTTTTTATTCCCAATCAGTTCTTCACTTTCTAAATTTGGGTCTGGGAATATATATTGTTTAAAGTCTCCTACGTGGTCTCGGTATACGCTTTCGTCAGTGAGGTCGATTTTTGTTCGAACAAATGCTACAGGCTCATAAGTTTCTCTTGATATTGTGTGTGAGGAGCAGAACTCAAGAATTTTATCTTTACGAGTACCAAGGTCTTCATGATCATTACTAATTTGGTGAAGCTCTTGTCTGAATGAAAATTTCGGCCTAAAAATAAAGGTGTAAGTTCCTTTCGTTGAGGTTTCTTGGTCTTCTCCATCATTTAATATGTAGTTCGCTAAAACTTGCTGTTCTTCTGTATCCCCTAAACCAGCAAAATTGAGAGAGATTATTATCCAATGCCCAAACGCTTCTCCTAGTCCTCTGTGAAAATCATCTTTGGAAAGGAATTTCGCATTAGCAGGCAATGAGTCATCTAGAATTAATCTCATGGCTTGGAAAACATTGGTTTTACCTGAGGCATTTTCGCCAATGATGTTGTTTACCGATTTTCTTTTGAACTTAAATTTTTCCTGTTTGAAGTTTTTATAGTTAACGATGGATAATTGGCTAATATACATGATGTTATGGCGCCTTAAACTCTTGTTGGATTTGTAATGTCATAGATTTATTGTGTAGCATAAAATCATGTGATATGGAATCAAGAGTTTATGGAATAAGTTAAACATTCCATTGAATACTGGTAAAGCAATCTAATACGTAAACCAAACCTGATAGCTCAGGATATGAAATATCATATTTCTAATCCCTCAGACTAAATGGAACTGGGGGGTAGCATTAATACAGAAACTTATAAAGCTCCTTTGAGTCGATTGACTCCAAGTGAAGTGGACTAACTGTGTAGGGAGATGGCTGAAGAATTCGTTTTTTGTTACCTAGTTACAGTATGTACTAGATGTACTAGCGAACTCAGCCCAATCTTCCATTAATCCCTTACGTTTTTCTAGATAAGCTCCACGTAAGTAAGCTGCTTCAACTTCATCTGGTAGCTTGTGTGCTAATACATGTTCACAGACTTCACGAGGATAATCTGTTTTATCGGCTGACCAATCACGGAAAGTCGAACGAAAACCATGTGTTGTGATCACTCGATTTTGCTTAGGATCAATATAGCCAATACCATCTTCTTTTAATTTCTTGTCATGCATCCGTTTAATTAAAGTTGTTAAAGACATATCGGACAACATACCACCGCGTGGAGCAGGGAAAATAAAGTCACCTAGTTGAGGATGCATTTCTTGATAAAGTAGTTCAAGTAATCTAATTGCTGCTTGTGATAAAGGAACTCGATGTTCTTTATCAGCTTTCATTCGTTCTTTTGGAATAATCCAGATTTTATTTTTAAAGTCGATTTCTTTCCATAATGCACCAAATACCTCACCTGAGCGACAAGCCGTTAATATGGCAAATTCTAATGCTTTGGGAGAAATTCCAATTCGATGTCTCAAGTCATGAATAAAACTAGCCACTTGCATATACGGTAATGAAGGATGAGGTCTGGACTCTTGCTTTAAATTTCCAAGAATGGGTTCTAAGTTACCTTTCCATGATGCGGGATTATCTCCAACAAAATATTCCATAGCTTTAGCATAATCGAAAATAGTTTCTATTCGACCACGAACCCGTTTTGCTGTTTCATGTATTTCTATCCAGATAGGCTCAAGTGCTGCAACAATATCCGTTTTAGTAATAGAGCCAATCACCCGATCACCAATAACAGGATAGATATAGGTTTCTAGAGTAGATGACCACTGTGCAATATGTTTTTCATTTTTGAGCTCACGTGTTTTCTTCTCAATTACAATCTTGGCGCATTCACGGAAAGTTTTTTCACGCTGTTGTTTAAGAAGTAAAGCTTCGCGTTGTTCCTGTTTATGTCGAAGAGGATCAATTCCGTTTCGGATTTGTAATCTTAGTTCAGTAGCTTTTGCTCGTGCTTCAGCTAAAGAAACTTCAGGGTAGGGACCAAGACCAATATCATGGCGATGTGGTTTTAGCTTTCCATTTTCACCAAAGTGCTTTCCAAAAGTAGCGCGTAGAATCCATACACGAGAATTACCTTCAACATTCAAACATAAGCCATCAACACCCCCTACAGAATGTCGTCCAGTCTCTTTAATTTTTGATACACTGAGTGCTGAAAGCTCTTTAGATTTTTTTGGCATCTACCTTTTACCCCACAACCTACCCCTCAAAGAATATTGGAAAGAGCTAGATTGTGCAAGACTGTATTGGATGATTTTTGTTTTAATATATTGAATTATATAATTATTATTTATTATATTGGACTGTATAAGACTGCTGTTAGACGGACACCGCTTCCGCCAAATTCTTAAAAAGCCCTTGTTAATGACGAGGGCTTTTTTTTATGCCTGTTATTTTATCTTCAGCCCACCTCATGCTAAAACGTAGATTGGAATAGTCCGAATCCCCTATTCTTATTTTCTCAGCCATTTTTTTAATTGAACAGTCTAGTGTAATTATAAACTGCTCAAGTGAAGAGAAAATATAGTATGGGAGTGATTCAATATGACTATTAAATTGTAGGAATCGTCCCACCATCAATCACATATTCAGTACCTGTAATTGCAGACGCACGGGATGATGCCAAAAAAGCGATAAGATTTGCTATTTCATCAGGTTTAGCAGGTCGTCCCATAGGAATTCCTCCGATTGAATCCATAACTATCTTTTTACCACCCTCGTAATCTGTGCCAGCTTGTAAAGCCAGTCGCTCTGCAAAAGCAATAGATGCCTCTGTTTCAATCCATCCGGGCGAGACTTGAACAACCCGAATACCTTTAGGAGATATTTCTTTTGATAGGCTTTTACTATAAGTCGCTAGTGCCGCTTTTGCAGCAGCATAAGCTGTCGTAGCTTCTGGTAACGGAAGTGAGCGTTGTATTGACGTAACATGGATTACAACACCTTGGCCTTGCTGAATCATATCGGGAATTAATTGACGATCAATACGTATTGCAGGCATCAGATTTAGGTGAAGTTCTTTATACCATTCTTCATCGGTTAATGCTGCGAATCCACCTGCTGGTGCAGATGAACCACCAAGAATGTGTATAATTATGTCCACACCGCCTAATGTCTCTTGTACCGCTTTGACGACAGTTTCACAACCTTCTGGAGTTGTGAGATCAGCAGAAACAAAATGTGTATTATTTGGTAAATAATCTGGTTGAGTTCTAGCAGTGGTTAATACTGTTGCACCAAGTTCATGGAATAACTGAACTGTGGCAGCACCAGTACCTTTTGTACCTGCCGTGATTAAGGCACGTTTTCCTTTTAAAGTAATAAAATCTTGCATTAATAAATCCTCAATTTAACAACTTTGCCATTTTCAAGTGTGAACTGAAACTTAAGTTTCACAGGACTATTCGGAAAGTTGCCGCTCACTTGTGTTAAAACCGTGCTGATATGGTCTGCATTAAAAACCTCAATAAGTTCAAGAAAATATTGGTATTTTTCTTTCATTGCTAGCCACCATGTACGAATTTCCACAATTCCTCTGTATAGACTATTTTCATCTTCAACAATGGCAGAGTCAGAAAAAATTTGGTTTAAAGCATCTACATCGTTTGCTTGATTAGCATCAAAGTATGCGCTAACCACTTTTGGTATATCTTTCATGAGTCGCTCTTTTTTGAATGATCCAAATTGGTGTTTTAAATTTTATAATTTGACGATTGTTCTAACAATCCGTATAAAATGGGATGTTTAGTTGAATAAATCAGGATAATGGAAAAAGCAAATTTAAATGATCTAAAAGCAGTAATGGCAATTGCCAAACGCGGAACGTTTCGTGGCGCTGCGATTGAACTTGGGATGTCTACAACAGCTTTAAGTCATGCAATTAGTAAATTAGAAGAAAATTTGGGTGTACGTCTGTTTAATCGAACAACACGTAGTGTCTCATTGACAGAGGCAGGCAGACTTTTTGTAGAACAAGTCGGGCCTGCTCTTCAGGATATTCATAGCGCTTTAGATATTGTACGTTCGCAGAGAGAAACACCCTTAGGTACATTAAGAATCAATGCGGCCGCATTTGCAGCGAGAGAAATTATTTCTCCTGTGATTATCGAATTTCTTCGACGTTACCCAGAAATGAATATTGATTTGGTGACTGAGGGTAAACTTGTTGACATTATTGCTGATGGTTTTGATTTAGGTATTCGTGTTGCCCATCTTGTTCCAAGTGACATGATTGCAGTGTCTCTTGGTAAACTTCAAAGATATGTTGTTGTTGGTTCGCCTGAATATTTTGAGCGTTACGGAAAGCCAAAAATACCAACAGATCTTTTTAAACATAAATGTATTCGAGTACGTCTCCCTGATGGTGCATTATTTAGCTGGAAGTTTGAAAAAAATGGAGAAATTATTCAAATTGATGTGCAAGGACCGATTACCCTCGATGAAGCAAGCTTATCAAGAGCTACAGTATTAGAGAACATTGGCCTAGGATACTTTATGGAACAGGATGTTCGTGCTGAAATTGAGTCAGGTCAACTTGTTTCCGTGTTAGAGGATTGGATGCCTTGTATGTCTGGACTTTGTTTATATTATTCAGGAAGACGTAACCAATCTGCTGGTTTAAAAGCCTTCCTTGCTCTAGTTCGTGAAGTAGCCATGAATAATGAGTAATTCGTTGTATATGAATTTTGAGTAGTGGAATTAGAAAAAATAGTCTTCACTTATAATTGTTTAAAGAATCATTTATTTTTTACCTGATTATTCCTAACTTGTTAGAACAATAATTCTTTATGTTTTTCTAAATGAGTTCCACGTTAACGTATAATTTTTATCCCACAAAGAATATTATAAAGAGCTAGATTGTGCATGATAATGTTGGATAGATTTTTTCTAATTTTTTGAAATATATATTTTTATTTTTTAGCCGTATCAGAGAAGAGTTAGATAAAAACCGCTTCCGCCAGATTCTTAAAAAGCCCTTGTTAATGACAAGGGCTTTTTTTATGCATAGGACATAAATTACAGTCATAGTTAGCTTAAATATTGCTAACAAATCCTGAAAATTTCATATAAATCAAATAAGTACATATTTTAATCAAAACTGTTTTATTTATATAATATGTTTTTTATTATCAGTGCCTTACCAAGAGCACGTCTATATATCAAAATCGAACAAGTTATTTGTAGAATATTCACTTATTGATATATGATGATCCAATATTTAGAAACTGATTCAAAACATAATTCTATTGTTCAGCGAGCAAGATCAAGGAAGAAATAAGGCTGAATTCAGGCTTCTAAACCCTTATATATCTGGAAATTACTTCCAGCCAAATATTGCATTTCGACCCAATGGTTGGGAATGCTTCGCTCTTTTGTAGAGTAGGCGTTTCCTATTTTAGGATGTATCTATGAAGAAATTATTTAGTGTCTTGTTCAGCGCATCTGTACTCACACTGACCGCATGTAATAAACAACCTGCACAAACTGAAAATACAGCACCAGCTAAAGACAAAACTGAGTCAGTACGCACAATTAAACTTGTTTCAACAGGTTCAGACACTGACGTATGGAAATATGTTGCAACGCTTCCTGAGACTAAAGAAGCGGGCATTAAACTCGAAGTGACTAACTTGACTGACTACGTTGTGTTGAACACATCTGTAGCAAGTGGCGAACAAGACGTAAATGCGTTCCAGTCATTTAACTATTTAGCAGCTTACAACGCTTCAAATACTGCTAAAGTTGCTGCTGTTGCAACAACTTACTTGGAACCAATGGGCCTTTATGCAAATAAAGTTAAAACTGTTGATGAGTTCCCACAAGGCGCTACAATCGCGATTCCTAACGATACTGCTAACGAAGCGCGTGCATTAACATTATTACAGTCTGCTAAACTCATTAAACTTAAACCAGACTTTGACCCTGTAAAAGGGACAACGAATGACATCGCTGAAAACCCTAAAGGTTTAAAATTAAAACCAATCCAAATGACAACAGCAGTTCGTGTTAAAAATGACGTTGATGCAATTGTATTGGGTAATACATTGGCACTTGAAGGCGGCTTAAACGTACTGAAAGATTCTATCTTCCGTGAACCTATTGACCAGTCTACAAAGCTTTATGTGAACTTATTAGGTGTGGCTGAAGCGAATAAAAATGACCCGATCTATACGAAACTTGGTGAACTTTATCACTTACCTAAAGTACAAAAGTTTGTGAGCGAAAAATTTGCAGGTACAAAAGTTGAAGTGAACAAACCTGTTTCTGAGTTTACTGACATCAAATAAGTAATTTATTTAATTTAAAATTATTTTAAAGCTAAGCCTCGGTAATCGGGGCTTAGCTTTTTTATTTAGAGTATTGTGAGTAAATTAACCAATAGTATATAAATGACTATCATTTTTTATTCCATGTAATAGTCATTTATATAGAATATTGTTTTAGAGCTCTTTTTGTGGTCTTCTTTTATTCGTAGTTTCTCTTACTTTGGGAGTTTCACCTTTGGGACTTTTTCTAAGAGGGACGCCAGTCTCAAGTTTTTTTTGTGGCTCATCATATTTATAGTATGCAAATAAGAGCTGAATAAGATTAATAAGAATACTTAAACTAAGTTTATGTTTTTTTATGCTGTTTGCTTCTGCTCTATGAGCGGCATCATTCCCTATATAGCGGATATCATCAAGTAACTCCCTTTGTTTAGTTGAGATATAACCTTCACTTTCAAATTTTTTTAAAATTACTCCTAAATCATCATCTTTAATAAAGTGTTTACATATTTGCTCTAACAATGTTCTCAATCCTAAACCCGATAAAATTTCAAGCTTATTATTAAGAGCTATAACGACTTCATTAAATGTCTCTTGAATAGAGTCGGGAAGGAGATCAATGACATGATTTATATTGCCTAGCTCTTTATCCCTTGTAGGATAATAGTTAGGGCGTGTAGTTCTTACCCATTCAGATTGACCATATTCATCAGACACTTCTTCCATATCATAAGTTGAATAGAAATCTGTTCTATATGTTATAGAGTCACAATTTATACATTTTAATAGATCGTGTTCAGCATAATAGTTATCATCTTCAGTGCTTTCATGAGTTTCTAAACCAACTATGAATTCATGTTTTATTTCACTTTTGCAATGCAAGCAATAAATATTAGTTAGGCTCTTGGATATATTTCTCGAGTTATATGGAGTATTAGGAAGGATATATGTAATATTCATTTTATGTATGTTGCTATAAAAATTAGTATAGTACTCTCTTATCTAACATGTTGGTATAGAAACAAATAAGAATTTAGTATAAATAGATATTTTTTAAAATGTTTTGATTGGGTTTGATAAATAGTTAATTATATAAATTTATAAGATGATTATAATGATTTTTATAGTATATCCTTTTAAAGTAATTTGAAAATGTAGCTGTGGGATAGTTTGACTCTTATTTAGGTGCTAATAGTTTTTATTTTTTAAAATTACATTGATAAGACGATAATAAAAAAACATAATCTTATTGAAAAATAAAAAAATAGCTCTATTTTAGTTTAATTATGAGTAAAAAGAGTTTAAACGATGAACTTGGATTCAGAAAAACAAGAGTACGAAGAAAGATTAAGGTATCGACTTAAAATTCTTTCAGAGAAATTAAATGAAGGTAAAGTTAAATTTGCTAGACACCTAGTTGATGATTTTAAAGAAAGTATGAGAAAGATTAAATATGATGAAAATGGCGAGATAGTTTTAGATTCTGTTGATGGACGCATCCGTTCAATGGCTCTTGGTATAGAACAAATTGATAGTCGAGATAAATTAAAAAAACAAATTTCGTTGGTTGAAATTCAAAACCTATATTTTGAACTCATAGAGCAAAATTTTGGAGAATTTTATGACAAGATGAATGAGCTAAGAGAAAATCCTCATAATATTGCTGATTTTTTATCTAGGAAAGAAGATTTTGTTGATGGAATGGTTGAGCAAATCCCAAGTTTCATGGAGGCAATTTTAGAATTTTGGAGAAATGTTGGTGACGTGGGATATTGGCATTTAGAGGATAGCTTTGACAATATTACTGGAGTATTTGGAGGGGATCTGTTTCCAGCTCATGACGAAAATATTGCATCTAAATGTGGTATCTATACGGATACTATAGTTTTACCTGATCCTTATGTTAGATCTATTCATGTATTCAAACACTATCCTAAAGAAAGCAAAGTTTATTTTCTGATTAAGCATGCGCTCAATTTATTAAAGTATAAGAAATTAGCTTGTACAGATACGGGAAATCCTATTGTAGTTATTCTTCCAGATTTATCAAATTTAGAAGAAAATGGTAGAGATTTTATTTATCAATTCTCTCAACAGGATGCTTTAATTCATGGTAGTAAAATATTTGGAAGAAACTTTGAAAATATAGAGGAATTTGATGGATTTTGTTTAAGTTTAGATACTGTGGAGAAAACATTAAAAGCAATAAAAAATAAGGAAAGAGTTTTATTTGATAGTGAGTGGAAAGATTCATTGGATACTCAAATTAAAAGAGCTTTAAAATCTAATGAAATGAAAGCTTATGGTCGAACAGAACCGGGATTATTATTCCGAATGCAAACTGTAGGTAGAATGACAGTTACTAATGAGTTGCTACTCAAAGCTCGACAACTTTCAGGAACTCCAATTATAGAAGCGGCAACTTCTTGGCAGTTCTTTAACTGGAAATTGGAATATGATGCTGAGCAGGCTCAGGAATATTATGGTTCTGAGAACTTACATATTACTAAAGGCTTGACTGATTTATCTCAAACTGATTTACCTTGGCTAGGGAATATTCCACCTGAATCATTATTAGAGTTACGAAAGCAAGGCGCTTTAGAAGAAATTAGAAGTATCTTAGGCACTAATATTAAGGAGCTAATAAAAACTAATCCTACTAATTGTTTTAGAACTAGGGATCAGATATTAGAAAATATTGAACAAAGCTTTGATAAACATAGGAAAAAACTTGATGAGTTAAGGGCAAAAAATTGGAAATTTGCTGGAAAAGATATTGGCTCATGGGTTGTTACAGGAACTTTAGGAATAGGTGCTGCTTTAACTGGTGAGGCAACGTGGGGGTTAGGAGCTTGGGTAGCAAATGAAGTTATGGATGCGCCTAAATTAAAAGAAATACCACAAAGATTTCGTGATTTGGTTGATCAAAATAAACAAGTAAAGCAATCGCCAGTTGGAATGCTTTTTAAAGCAAGTAAAAGTTGATCTATTAATTTCCAATGTCTTCAACTAAATAGCTTTAATGTTTTTCGGTTGTAGTTTCTCGCTCATTGTAAGATAGAGTTGATAAAAAAGCGGTTATTAATTTAAAACTAGCCGTTTTTTTATTTTCGATATTTTCATTTCATCATTTACCATTTCTATTCTTAACTATCAAAACTAATATATCTATGTAAATTTCAATCCCTTTATAAACCCCCATTTAACAATAACTCACTCATTATTTATCCTTACTTTTTAATGATCTAATTTAAAACAAATGTCATTTTGTGTGCTTGACTGCAATAGGGCGGAGCACTATCCTTTGCCTGCTGGCCACATTGCCAGTCGGTTTTAGCAGACCGCATCAAACGTACATTAAAAGTTTCATACTTTTAGTGTTGAGCCCTCGTGCCCCCTCTGCGGCGGAACGGGAGGGGGACACCTTCGGGTGTGCTGGCCACGTTTGACCAGTCTGCTAACCCCCTTTCGTTCTGCCACCATAATTCCTATTCATGTCTGGCAGAACTCCCAATAAAAAGGAGTTGGCTTTGCACATCCATTATTTCTTGGCAGCCTTTGCCAAAGTCTATATCGACACAACTTAAACTTTTAAAGCAGTTTGATGGCCATTGGGCTTTTCAGGCTTTAAATCGTCACGACCAAAAGCTTAATCAACAATAAAACTTGAGATGTGCCAAGCACAGTCTTTACGGCTTTGCTATGCCTTTTTTTCTCCCAAAAAAGTATCTCGCTTATCTACAACAATAATTTTATAACGGTAAAACTATGCGACATTTAGTGATCTCACCACGTGCCATACAAGTCGTAAATAAATCGATTAATCTATTTCACAACCACGGATTTCATACCGTTGGAATAGACAAAATCGTGAAAGAATCTCAAATTCCAAAAGCGACTTTTTATCATTATTTTCATTCTAAAGAACGGTTTATCGAAATCTGTATGACTGTGCAAAAAGAACGCTTAAAAGAAAAAGTAGTATCAATTGCTGACTACGACCAAGGTGCAGGTGTAATGGATAAACTCAAAGCACTTTATCTTTTACATACCGATTTAGAAGGGCTGTACTATTTATTATTTAAAGCCATTTTTGAAACGAAACTGACCTATCCCAAAGCCTATCAAATCGCAGTGAGGTATAGAACATGGCTACTGAATGAAATCTATAGTCAACTTATAAAACTAAAAAACGATGCGACTTTTCAGGATGCCAAACTATTTTTATATATGATTGAAGGCGTAATTATTCAGCTTTTAAGCTCAGATAAAACAGGAGAGCGAGAGATGATATTAGAATGTTTTTTGAAGCAGTTTAAATTTGGCGAGCCTATGTAATCTCTACACATTTTTAAAGGAAATCAAATTTGTAAAAGCCCTCAGATGAGGGCTTTATATATTGCTTTTCTAGCTGAGCGATTCTTTGAGAAATCCTTCTTGGCCAAATAGCTTTTCTCGGAATTCGGCTTCGAGGCGCTCTGTTTGCATGTGTAAAGGATCAAAATTTTCATCTCTGACATCAAGCATATCCACAAATGCTTTCGATAAAATTCCTAACCGATTAACTCCTCCAAATCCTAAATAAATACCATCTTTCAACTGTTTTAAGGTGAATCTAATATCTTTTCTTTTCAAAATTTTTATCCAATATTCAAACATAATAGGCATGATAAGTTTTGAAACTCTAGCTAAAGCTGCTTTTCTGTTTTTGCTAGAATTTCCTCCTATTGCATTTAATACATCAAATGCGACCGATTTATGTTCAAGTTCTTCGAGTGCATGCCACTCCCAAAGATTTCTGCTCTCTTGCGTGGTTTTTTGTTTAATTAACTGGTCTGTGAGTAATAGGCGAGCGAGTGTAGCTGTATAGTGTTCCATTACTACTGTCGCCGCGACTTGTTCGACTGTTGAAAGTTTACGTAATTTATCCAATCGTGCTTTGGTTTTGGCCTCAATCTCTATCACTTCAGGATAATTAGAATGGATGAGATGATTGTTCAGTGTTTTATGTTCACGGCTATGAAAGGCTTCTTGAGCAATAAAGGCTCTGATATCTTCTAAAAGTTTTTCATCCTTAATTTGGCTTCGAACATTTCTGATACTTTCAATAAAGAACATTTCACCTGGGGGAAACATAGCTGAAAGTACAACGAATAAAGACGTAACGACAGGATTTTCTTCATAATAAAAAGAGTAACTTTTATTCACATCGTAAGAAAGTTCAACATTACGACGAACAATTTTTTGATTTGTAGCGAGAGCTGTATTCATTTTTTTAACTCATCTTTAAAAAAACAATTGATCAAATTTTGATTTCAACTAGAATTTATCAATGAATTTATACGGAAAAAAGACGGATTTTTTGAAGGATAAAAAATAATGGTAACTATAAGAAAACCAAAACAAAATAGAGCTAAAAACACATTTGAATCTATAGTGAGTGCAGGATTTATATCTGTTATGAAAAATGGCTTGGACCATACAACTGTACTTAAAGTGTGTGAGATAGCAGGCGTAGGATCGGGAAGTTTTTATGAGTATTTCAAAAATAAAGAAGCACTTTTTATTGAGATGCAGCAGCACTTTATTATGGAAATATCCAAAGTCATTTATGACGTAATTCCAGAAATTTTGGATTTAGAGATCCCTGAAGCAATCAGAAGAATTTTTTTAAAAATCGGTGAATTTTTGGCGAAGGATAATAATAAATATTTTTATTGGCTCAGTGTTTCTTCTAAATATAGTACTGAAGCAAGTCATGTAAAAGCTGTAAAAGCGATTAATGTGTTGGCGATTGAATATGCGATGAAGCATCCTGAAGTATTAAAAATCAAAAACTTAAAAATGATGGTTTATATTTTGATTCATTCAAGTATTGCCTTAACGATGAACTTTTTTGCTTCACAAAATATGGGTTTTACTTTTGAAGAGTTAGTTGACTGCTTAATTAATCTTACGATGTCATACATTGAGAATGAGAGGAATAAGGTGGTTTAATTTTCTGTTCGCAAATTTATGATTTTTAGTCCCTAAATGCTTGCCAAATTAAAGGCTTCCAACTATTCATATTAAAATTAAGAAATAGTATGGAAGCCTAAAATCTGACTAAAAACTTAGAATGTATTTTTAATAATGACATCATCAAAAGGAAGTTTACCCACACGTGGGTAAGGCTCGGAAGCTGATTTACCAACTGCAATCATTAAACACACCACATGATCTTCAGGTAGGTTAATTAACTTCGCCATCGCATCAAAGTCAAAACCATCCATTGGGCAACTGTCTAAACCATGCTCTTGAGCAAGCAACATTAAAGTTTGAGCAAAAATACCCGCACTACGCATCACTTCGTCACGCTGGGTTTGTGGGCGGTCACGGTAATATTGATCAATTGCACCAACCATAATATTTTGAACTTCCGGAGAAGCCCCATCCCACACACGTTTAGCATCTGCTTCCCACGAGCTTACTTTTGCGCATAACACAATCAGTAATGATGCTTCAGTAACTTGTGGCTGGTCCCATGCAATCGTGCGAATCTTTTGTCTTAACTCAGCATCTTCAATCACAACAGGGCGCCAGTGTTGCAAGTTAAACGCACTTGGAGCATTTGCTAAAACTTCTTGTAATAACTGCTTTTTGTTATCGTCAGAAAGTTGAAATGTAGGGTCAAAGCGCTTAACTGCACGGCGGTTACGGATGGCATCAATAACATTCATAAGATTTTCCTACTTGAGAATTGGGTAGCAGTATTAGTTAGTTTTATAACGTTGGGCTACATCAGCCGAAGAAAAGTTTGGTAGTAATGTGATACGTGATTTTTCAAAATTATTCCATTGATTTTCGTCTTTTAGCACAGGAATTGTGATCGTTTCTTTACGGTCAAAACCAATCAGAGCTGCATCGACCAAATCATTGACATCCATTAATGGTGGAACTTGGCTTAAGTCGATGCCTGAACGTTCCCAAATTTCGGTTTTAGTTGCAGAAGGCAATACCGCTTGAACATGCACGCCATGATCTTTTAACTCTAAATGTAAGCCTTGGCTAAAAAATTGGATGAAAGATTTACTTGCGCCATAAATGGTCGAACCAAATTCAGGAGCTAATCCAAGCACTGAACCTAAATTAATAATAGCGCCTTTACCTTTGCGTAGAAGAGGTTGCGAAATTGCATGAGACAACCGAACAACCGCAGTCATATTTAAAGTAATGAGTTTTTCAATGTCTTTAATATCTTGAGTCAAAAAGTTTCCGTTCAGTGCAATACCTGCGTTATTTACTAAAATTTCAATATCTGCATCATTTTTGAGTACATCTTCAATTTTACTGATGTCTTGATCTTTTGATAGATCGGCTTGAATGAACTCGACTTGAACACCGTATTTTTCTTGAAGGTCTTTTGAGATTTTATCTAAGCGGTTGGTGTCTCGTGCAACCAAGATTAAGTTATGGCCACGTTGAGCAAATCGGTCTGCATAGACAGAACCAATTCCTGACGAAGCTCCTGTAATAAGTACTTTTGATTGAACTGACATGTGATGTCTCCACGCTTTAATTTTAGATGATGACTATAATCTAAAATATACAAGTTTTGATGTCAATCATAATCAATGTATAATTATGAGCGGTAGGGTGAATAAAAAGTGAGTAGGCCAACATGAAAGTCAGTAAAACTCAGGTAAAAGAAAACCGAGAAAAAATTGTTGAAAAGGCGACTCAAGTCTTTCGTAACAAAGGCTATGACGGAGTTGGCATTGCCGAATTAATGTCTAGCGCAGGCTTTACTCACGGCGGCTTTTATAAACATTTCACTTCGAAAACAGACCTTGTCTCGATTACCGTTAAGCACGGGCTTGAGCAGATTTTAAAAAGAATAGAAGGTTTAAACTTAACTCAATTTATTCAGCTTTATGTGTCTCGCACTCATCGAGATAACCGAGATTTGGGTTGTACCTTAACAGCATTATCTTGTGATGCTGCACGACAGCCAGACGAAGTAAAAGTCGAATTTGAAGAGGGTATTGAGCAACTTATTCAGTTCATTATGAATGAACGAGCCAAACAAATTTCTTTGGAAACGCCAGAGTTGAGAAAGCAAGCAATCAACATTCTTGCCCAATCTGTAGGGGCAATTGCCTTGTCTCGCGCATGCCCAGACCAATCCATGTTTAGCGATGAAATATTGGAAAGCTGTAAAGAGAGCCTTTTAAAGTTAGCCGATTAAGCTTTTTTATCTTTCAAGCTGGTTTGGCTAAACTTAATTAACCTCGCAATATCCACTGTTCGCTCATAAATGAGTTCTGCTGCTTGTTCGCAGGCTTGTTCTAATGTGATTGGACCATTTGTTAGAGAAAAAGCAGCCGTAACACCGTGCTCATAAAGCGCTTGGTAGCCTTCGCCTAAAGTACCTGCAATCACAATAACAGGTACATTTTTCATTTTTGCGACTCGACTCACACCAAAAACTGTTTTGCCACTTAAGGTTTGTTGGTCAAATTTACCTTCACCCGTAATGACCCAATCCGCGTTAGAGATTTTATGAGCAAGCTGATTGAGCTCAGCTACAACATCAACTCCAGCTTTAAATTCAGCATTTAAATAACTTTTTGCTGCAAAGCCTAAACCTCCAGCCGCGCCAGAGCCAGCTTCATCTCTTTTATCGAAACCCATAAGTTGGGCAGAGACATTGGCAAAATGGGCAAGGGCCTGCTCAAGTAATTGTACTTGAGCAGGGGTAGCACCTTTTTGTGGACCAAAAATATAGGATGCGCCGTTTAGGCCGCAAAGTGGATTGGTGACGTCGGCAGCTAATAAAAAACGTGTCTGTTGAATGCGCGGGTCGAAATGGGTTAAATCAATTTTTGACAATGTTTGTAAAGCGAGGCCACCAGTGGGTAAAACATGTTGGTTTGAGTCTAATAAACGTGCACCTAATGCAGTTAACAAACCAGTGCCGCCATCGTTAGTTGCACTACCACCCACTGTTAAAATGATGTCTTTCGCACCTGTATCTAAAGCATCTAAAATAAGCTGACCTGTTCCAAAAGTTGTACTCTGGCAGGCATCACGTTCTGAAGGTGGCACTAACTCTATGCCGCTGGCTTGAGCCATTTCAATCATCGCTATTTTTTGTTTTTCTAACCATCCCCATTTTGCTTGAACAGGTTTACCTAAGGGGCCAATTACGGTTTTTTTACGCCATTCACCTTCGCAGACTTCTAACACCGCTTCAAGTGTGCCTTCACCACCATCTGCCATAGGGCATAGAATCGTTTCGGCTTCAGGAAAAACCTTTTGCCATGCTTGAGCAATTGTCTGAGCTACACACAAAGCAGATAGGCTGTCTTTAAAAGAATCTGGTGCAATCACAACCTTCATAAGTTCTCTAAATATTGCTTCTTTTCAACTAATTTATACTGCTTAAAGCAAAAAAGCCTAGATAATTTGTTTTATGGTCAAGATACTTTGATTTTGCTTTATTACCTGATAGTCAAATTAAGTGGAAATTTACATTTCTATTTTTTTCTAATTTTAAGCTAAGCAGAAGTTTTATACTTTATTATCAGACTTCGGTAGGTCGGAGTGTGTCCCAATGTCTTGGTTGCAGTCTCTAAAAGATTGGGCAAAACATCTAAAAAAACAAATTATTATGCTGTGGTTTGCGTCGAAGCACCCGCAAATGCCGTGGTTACCAAAAATTATTGCTGTTGTGGCGGTAGCTTATGCCTTTAGTCCCATTGATTTAATTCCAGATTTTATTCCTATTTTGGGTTTGCTTGATGAAGCTTTAATTTTACCCATACTCATTTGGTTAGCTGTTCGCTTTACGCCCAAACACGTCATTTTAGAGGCGGAACAACAAGCTGAAGAATGGCTTGAACAACAAGAACGCCGTCCTCAAAATTATTTGGTCGCTGTGTTGATTATTCTAGTTTGGATAACTTTGGCTGTGATGGCTTATTTCTATTTTAGCGGTGGTTTATAAGTTCTAAAGGTTCAAGATATAGAGTACTAATTTAAAGGCATTAACATTGTACTTTGCTACAACTCAAAGGATAATAACGTTTTTATAAGCTATGAGTTGCAGACAATGAAAATCGTCGCAGATGAAAATTTGGCATTTACCGATTACTTTTTTTCAGAGTTTGGCGATATTCAACACCATGCAGGGCGTACCTTAACTCATGCAGATGTAAAAGATGCTCAAGCTTTATTGGTTCGCTCGGTAACAGCAGTTAACGAGAGTTTAATTCGAGACACTTCAATAAAATATGTAGGTAGTGCCACAATTGGTACCGATCATTTAGATATTCCAGCTTTAGAAAAACAAGGGATTACGTGGGCAAATGCGGCAGGTTGTAATGCCCAAGCAGTTGCTGAATATGTAATTACTGCTTTACTGCATTTAGATACCAACCTTTTAGAACAACAAGAAAAATTTACCCTAGGCATTATTGGGCTTGGAAACGTGGGTAAACGTTTAGCATATATGGCTGAGTTGCTTGGCTGGCGTGTGATTGGCTTTGACCCCTATGTACAGTTAGATTCAATTGAAAATGTGAGTTTAGAAACGCTCTTGCAACAAGCGAATGCAATTTCAATTCATGTGCCTTTAACTAAAAATGGTGAGCATGCGACGTATCATCTTTTTGATGAGCAAGCGTTTGCAGCACTTCAACCTAATACAATTTTAATTAATAGTGCGCGTGGCCCAGTCGTTAAAGAAGCCGCTTTAATCGAAGATATTCAGCGTACCAAACGTAAAGTCGTGCTGGATGTATTTGAGCATGAGCCAGTCATCTCAGAAGAGCTTCTTGATATGTTGGCTTTGGCCACACCGCATATTGCTGGTTATAGCCTTGAAGGGAAGGCCCGTGGTACACAAATGATTTACGAAGCATTTTGCCAAAAATTTGGGTTCAATATAAATAAGCGTTTCGAGACACAATTGCCTGCGTGCGAAGATTATTTTTCAGGTAATGATTTAAAGGCTGTGTTAAAGCAAAAATTAACTCAAATTTATGACATTGCACAAGATGACGCCAACATACGTGCTTGTATTAAAGACGGCAAGGTTGAGCAAAAAGCATTTGATTTATTACGTAAGAACTATCCGCTGCGTCGCGAGTGGGCAGCACATGGAGGGCCGCAGGCATGAGTTTAAGTTATCAACCTACTTGTTCAATTGATGCCTTAAAAGCTCGTGCCAAGCTCTACACCCAAATCCGTCAGTTTTTTGCAGAACGTGGCGTCATGGAAGTTGAAACACCGATTGTTTCACAAGCAGGTGTCACCGATGTGCATTTAGCGTCTGTTCAAGCTTTGCGTCATATCAATGGCAAATTGCAAACTCAATATTTACAGACTTCACCTGAGTTTGCCATGAAGCGATTATTGGCAAGTGGTAGTGGGCCGATTTACCAGATTTGTAAGGTTTTTCGAGATGATGAACACGGGCGTAAACACAATAGTGAATTTACGATGCTTGAATGGTACCGCCCGAGTTTTGATCTAAAAGCTTTAATGCATGAAACCGCTGATTTATTGCAAAGCTGTTTGCAGCATCGTTTTGGTGAAGTTCGTCCGTTTATTCTAAGTTATAAACATGCCTTTCAGGACCGTTTAGACATTAACCCATTACAAGCAACGTTGAAGCAACTCAAAGATACGGCAAATCGTGTGGGATTAAACCTTGATTTAGGTGACGACCGTTTAGCTTATATCGATTTATTATTTTCGCATTTTGTTGAACCAAGTTTGGGGTTTGATGCACCTGTCTTTTTAACTGACTTTCCACCAGAAATGGCATCTTTGGCAAAGGTAAAACTTGATGAAGATGGGGAAGAGGTTGCTGCCCGTTTTGAGGTTTATATTGAAGGTTTAGAACTAGCAAATGCCTATGACGAATTGCTTGATGCTGAGGTGTTACGTTCACGCTTTGAAGCAGATAATGCAGAACGGGCTAAGCAAGGGCTTCATGTCATGCCTTTAGATGAACACCTATTAGCTGCTTTACCTCATATGCCAGAATGTTCGGGAATTGCTTTAGGGGTGGACCGTCTATTAATGGTTGCAATGGATCAGGTCAAAATTGAAAAAGTCATTACATTTCCAGCAGACATTGCTTAAAAACTAACAAATAAAAAAGCCACAATATTGTGGCTTTTTTATTTAGAGCTTATTCAATTTAAGCTTGTTGAATACCTGCAACAACCCAGTCTTGCTGAGAGCCAGCAGGTTTAACAAAGTGCCAGATTTCAGTAAATGGTTGTGGCAAGCTGTTTAAATCTTCACTCACATTACCTGTGAAGCGTACGCTCACAACGTATTGACCATTTTCATTCGCACTGTCTACAACCATCGCATTAAGATTGCTAAATTCGGCAACGTCTTGATCTTGGTTTTCCATGATGTCGTTATACATAGAAGTATAAAGTTCTGGTGTTAAGTAACGGCGAATTTCTTCAATGTTACTTGCAGTATTCATCGATTGGATGTGATTAAAACGTTGACGCGCGATACGCAAGAACGCAGCTGGTTCACTACCATCTGGAAGTTGATTGCCATTGCTGGTTGTTACACCGCCAAAAGGAGCTTGGGTTGCAGCACCACCAGTCACAGACTGACCAAAGATGTTTGTATTATCTCCAGCATTACGTGGTGTCGCTTGTGGTGCAGTAGAACGGCCAAATGGGTTTTGACCGCCGTTGTTTGGTGCGTAAGGATTATTACCCGCTAATTTTTTTTTTGCGCCCAATTTGCGGAATACAAAAAAGGCTAAAGCTGCTGCAAGTAATACCCAAAGCCAGCTAGGAATTCCGCCTTTCTTCTCTTCTTGTGCTTGAGCAGCTTGGTCTGTTCCAGCTTGAGTTGCTTGATGTTCAGTTGATGTTGGTTTGTCATCAGCTAAAGCATTTGCTGCAACAGCACCTACGGCAGCACCAGCCACACCAGCTGCAACCATTGAACCAACGCCTGGACCAGATCTTTGAGGTGCAGTAGCAGGTTGTTGAGCAGGAGTCACTTGACGAGGTTGTTGATAAGACTGGCTTGAAGTAGTCGAGCGTGCCATACCGTGGCTTTTACCACCACCTGCACGTTTAGCTTCAGCAAGAGGCGAAATTGCTAAAGCAGCCATTAAAATACCGGTAATCAAGCCACGCTGGTGTACTTCCATAGGAAATTCCTGTTTAAAATTAATTTGTAATAGTATTTATGAAGGTATTTGCGCTAAATTTCAACTATAAAAGTATGTTTTTTTATGTCAATTCCTCACTAAGTTGCATTGCTTCGGTCAATGCTTCATGCAGACGGGCAACCGCAATGACTTGTACGCCTGGAATTGCTTTTTGCGGCGCATTACCTCTTGGTAAAATGACATATTTAAAGCCATGTTTTGCAGCTTCTTTTAAACGTTCTTGACCATTAGGGACTGGACGAATTTCACCCGAAAGACCAACTTCGCCAAAAACTGCAAGTTGTTGGGGTAGGGCTTTAGTGCGTAGACTTGAAGCACATGCTAACAAAACTGCTAAATCGGAACCTGTTTCAGTAATTTTTAAGCCACCCACAATATTGACATAGACGTCTTGTCCTGTGGTTTGGACACCGCCATGACGATGCATTACAGCAAGTAGCATGTTTAAACGGTTTTGTTCAAGACCTAATGCGACACGTCGTGGTTGGCCTTGTGCATCGTCAACTAAAGCTTGTACTTCGACTAAAAGAGGGCGGGTCCCTTCACGGCTAATCATGACAATTGAACCGGGGATCGCTTCATCATAACGACTCAAGAAAATGGCAGAAGGGTTAGCAACTTCACGTAGCCCTTTATCTGTCATGGCAAATACACCCAGTTCATTGACCGCACCAAAACGGTTTTTAACAGCACGAATCATTCGATAGCGTGAGTCGGATTGACCTTCAAAGTAAAGTACACAATCCACCATGTGCTCTAAAACACGAGGGCCAGCAAGTGCACCTTCTTTGGTCACATGACCAACAAGAAATAGCGCCGTGCCACTATTTTTTGCATAACGTGTAAGTAATGCAGCAGATTCACGAATTTGAGAAACACCACCTGGTGCCGATTGAAGTGTTTCGGTGTAAAGCGTTTGAATAGAATCTAAAATAGCTACCGCAGGCTTTTCTTGTTCTAAAACCTCACAAATTCGTTCTACACAGGTTTCGGCCATGGCTTTTAATTTGTCAGTAGGCAAATCAAGACGTTGAGCACGAAGAGCAACCTGAGATAAAGATTCTTCACCCGTAATATAAAGTGCAGAGCTTTTCGCGCTTGCCATGTGGGTCGCTGTTTGTAACAGAATGGTCGATTTACCAATACCGGGGTCACCGCCGATTAGTACAACTGAACCAGTAACTAAGCCTCCGCCAAGTACACGATCAAATTCGCTAATCCCTGTCTGTAAGCGGGTTTCATGGGAAACTGAGACTTTATTGAGTGTTGTAATATTGGCAGCTTGGCCTGCATAGCCCCCAGTTTTGGGACGTGCTCGGTGTGCAGTGGTAGGCTCAAGTTTGACTTCAGTCAAAGAATTCCATTCACCACACTCTGAACATTGACCTGCCCATTTAAGATGATCGGCACCACATTGTTCGCAACGGTAAACAGTTTTGACTTTGCTCATATTCGACTTCAGTTAAAAACTTCTTAATCAATAGTAGAAACAGAGTATAGCAAAACCAAAATAGAGAATCAGTTTTGAGGTGGAATACATTTTGCTTAATTTAAAACAACGAAAATATCAGGTCATTGTCATGTGTTAAATAAATTGAAAGATTAAGATCGAGAAGGGGTGTTTTTAATAAACAGATGAAGGACTGAAATGAAATTGAATACTAGAAAAACGGTCAATTGAGTCGTCTTTTTAATTTAAAAATCAGACAAGTTCAAGTCATGTTTTTAGACCGTAAAGTGCGTTGTATTGCTATGGGCTTGTGCGTATTATCAGATTTAATTGTATGTAGCTTGAAATCATCAGCAATACAGATAAAAATCGGTTAGCTGAAAAATTATCAAAAAATATACATTTAAAAGATACCTGCAAATGGTGCGATATCGTCTTTTTGATTTTAGCTAACGGACTAAAAAAAATTACTGGAGTGTATTGATAAGATGTCGAATCAAAATCTGAGTGAGTCTCATGAACAAGGTGAGCTCCATCGTAGCCTCTCAAATCGGCATTTACAGCTGATCGCGATTGGCGGTGCAATTGGTACGGGATTGTTTATGGGATCAGGCAAAACAATTAGTCTTGCTGGCCCATCAATCTTATTCATTTACCTGATCATTGGTGTGATGGTGTTTTTTGTCATGCGTGCGCTTGGCGAACTACTTCTTTCAAATTTGGCCTACAAATCATTTATTGATTTCACAACAGATTTAATTGGCCCATGGGCAGGTTATTTTGTAGGCTGGACGTATTGGCTATGCTGGATCACAATTGGTATTGCCGATCTGTCTGCAATTATCTATTACTTACAATTCTTTAATAATGGTCTACCTTTCTCGCCTGTCGAAGGTGCCATGATCAGTGTTGCGGCCATCGTATTCATTATGGGCTTGAACTTGTTAACAGTTCGCTTGTTTGGTGAATTGGAGTTTTGGTTTGCGCTTATTAAGATCCTTGCAATTATCATTTTAATTGCTGTGGGTTTATGGATGATCTTTACAGGCTTTACCTCGACTACTGGTGAAGTGGCATCCTTTACTCATTTGTGGGCAAATGGTGGTTTCTTCCCAACAGGGGTGCATGGTTTCTTAGCAGGCTTCCAGATTGCGATTTTTGCTTTCGTTGGTGTAGAGCTGGTTGGAACAACGGCTGCGGAAACTAAAGATCCTGAACGTAATTTGCCTAAAGCAATTAACTCAATTCCAATTCGTATCATTATTTTCTATGTGTTCGCATTAATTATTGTAATGTCAGTAACACCATGGAATCGAATTGATCCAGCCATCAGTCCATTTGTAAATTTGTTTAGTCAAGCAGGTGTTGCAGCAGCAGCAATCTTGATGAACTTAGTCGTATTGTCATCAGTGATGTCATCGATGAACAGTGGCGTGTTTTCAACAAGTCGTATGTTATTTGGTCTATCACGTGAAGACCAAGGACCTAAAGCTTTTGGTAAATTGAACAAACGTGCAGTACCTGCAAATGCATTGTATTTTTCTGCTGCGTGCTTATTGTTAGGTGCGGCTTTACAGTATTTTGTGCCAAATACCGTTGAGGCATTTACACTTGCAACAACACTTTCAACGATTCTGTTCATTTGTGTGTGGTTGTTAATTATCTGGAGTTACATCCGCTATTACACTACGCGCCCTGAACTACATGCCAAATCAACATTTAAATTGCCAGGTGGTTTATTTACATGTTGGATCACCATTATTTTCTTTGTTGGCATGATTTATGTGTTGTCTTTAGAGCCTGATACGTTTAAAGCGCTTAAGGTAAGTCCAATCTGGTTTATTATCTTGCTCATTGGTTATTTCTTCTTCTATAAACCACGCAATAAAAAATAATTAAACTTATTTGGTTATGACTAAACGCCGGCTGAAAAGTTGGCGTTTTTTATGCATATTGTTTTTCTCTTTAAGTTTACTCTTTAGCCGCTTGCATGATCACGGTATACTGCATCGAATTGTTTAAATCAGGTGCTCAGATGCGTCGTGTCATTTGCCTCATCAGTTTATTGAGCAGCAGTGTTTTGCTTAGTGCTTGTGGTCAGTCAGGAGTATTACAACTACCTTCTGATCCAAATTATGACAAACGTGCAAAATACTTGCTCTATCGTAATAAAGAACCAAAACAAGTTGTGCAAAACGATGAAAAGGCTGAACAGTCAGCCGAATCTTCAACAGCTCCAACCCAAACAACATCACCTTAAGCTTTGAAATAAGGACACCTTCATGAGTTTCACCCGCATTAATGGAGTATTGCACGCAGAGCAATGTTCTCTGGAGCAGCTTGCGCAGCAATTTGGCACACCGTTGTATGTTTATTCAAAAACAGCTTTTGAAAAACATTATCTAGATATGGACCGTGCTTTTGACTTTATTGATCATCAAATCTGTTTTGCGGTGAAATCTAACTCAAATTTAGCTGTTCTTAATGTATTGGCAAAACTTGGTGCGGGTTTTGATATCGTATCTGGTGGTGAGCTTGCACGTGTTTTAAAAGCGGGTGGGGATGCATCTAAAATTGTTTTCTCAGGTTTAGGTAAAACCGAAGTTGATATTGAAACATCATTAAATGCGGGTATTGCCTGCTTTAATGTAGAGTCATATGCAGAACTAGACCGTCTTCAAAAAGTTGCGGCTCGTTTGGGTAAGAAAGCTCCTATTTCTTTACGTGTAAATCCTGATGTAGATGCAAAAACACATCCTTATATTTCAACAGGTCTTAAAGAAAATAAATTTGGTATTCCAAGTGATACCGTTTATGAAACCTATCAATATGCTGCGTCTTTACCCAATCTTGAAATTATTGGGATTGACTGCCATATCGGTTCGCAATTAACCGAGACTAAGCCATTTGTTGATGCTTTAGATCGTGTCATGTTGATGATTGATGAATTAAAAAAACTTGGCATCAATCTTAAACATATTGATATTGGTGGTGGTTTAGGTGTTTGTTATAAAGATGAGACGCCGCCAAGTGTTGAAGAATATGCCAACTCAATGAAACCTGCTTTAGAAAAGTTAGGTCTCAAAGTTTATATGGAACCGGGCCGTAGCATTAGTGCAAATGCAGGCGTGCTTTTAACAAAAGTTGATTTGCTTAAACCAACGAGCCACCGCAACTTTGCCATTATTGATGCAGCAATGAACGATTTGATTCGCCCTGCGTTATATGAAGCGTGGATGGATATCCAACCTGTGGTACCAAGTTCAGATACTGAAGAAAAAACTTGGGATCTTGTTGGTGCAATCTGTGAGACAGGTGACTTCATTGGTAAAGATCGTTCATTGGCTTTAAAAGAAAATGACTTGTTAGCTGTTCTCGGTGCTGGTGCTTATGGTTTTGTAATGAGTTCAAATTACAATACACGTGGACGTGCCGCTGAAGTAATGGTATCAGGCGATAAAGCTCATTTGATTCGTGAGCGTGAAACAGTTGAATCCCTTTGGGAAAAAGAACGTTTATTGCCTGAGGAGTAAATGAGATGTTATTAGAATTTACTAAAATGCATGGCTTAGGCAATGACTTTATGGTGGTTGATCTGATTAGCCAACGTGCTTATTTAGATACAGAAACAATTCAACGCTTAGCTGACCGACATTTTGGTATTGGTTTTGATCAGCTTTTAATTGTTGAACCACCAGATTTACCAGAAGCAGATTTTAAATATCGTATTTTTAATGCTGATGGTTCTGAAGTTGAACAATGTGGTAACGGTGTCCGTTGTTTTGCTCGTTTTGTACATGAGCGTCATTTAACGAGTAAAACCAATATTACTGTTCAAACCAAAGCCGGTATTGTAAAGCCAGAACTGGGGCAAAATGGTTGGGTACGCGTGAATATGGGTTACCCGAAATTTTTACCAAATGAAATTCCATTTGTTGCTGAACAACCAGAAGCTTTATATACGCTTGAGTTAGCCAATGACCAAAACATTAGTATTGATGTGGTCAATATGGGCAATCCTCATGCTGTAACTATTGTTCCAGATGTACTCACAGCAGATGTTGCTGGCATTGGCCCACAAGTTGAGTCACATAAACGTTTTCCTGAGCGTGTGAATGCTGGTTTTATGCAAGTAATTGATGAAAACCATGTGCGCCTTCGTGTATTTGAACGTGGTGTAGGTGAAACACTTGCATGCGGTACAGGTGCTTGCGCTGCTGCGGTAAGTGGTATGCGCCGTGGCTTACTTGCTAATTCTGTAGAAGTTGAATTGGCTGGCGGTAAGCTGCAAATCGAATGGCAAGAAGGCGATGTGGTCTGGATGACTGGTCCAACAACCCATGTGTATGATGGGCGTTTGGATTTACGTTATTTCCAAGGCTAAATTAGATTTGTCTTAGGGGAAAGGGTTTAAAATAAGGCCTTTCCCCTTATTTTTATAAGAATAAATATTGAGAGAAAAATGCAAAATAGAATTAAAGGAGCAATTTATGGTTTGCTGATTGGTGATGCAGTCGGTGTACCTTATGAATTTCATTCAGCGTCACAGCTCCCACCTTATTCGCATATTGATATGATTCCACCTAAAAATTTTAGGCGAACTTATCCCGATATTCCAATTGGAACATGGTCAGATGATGGAGCCCAGGCACTGTGCTTATTAGCATCACTATTGTATTGTCAAAAACTTGATAGTATCGATTTTGCTAACCGTCTTCGCAATTGGTATCGTTATGGTTATATGGCGGTTGATTATCAAGTGTTTGATATTGGTGTACAAACTGCTCAGGCATTAAAGCGTTATGAAGCTGGGGTGTCTGTAGAAGAGATAGCGAATACAGATGAACATTCGAATGGTAATGGAGCGTTGATGCGTACATTACCTTTGACATTATGGCATAGGGGATCAGATCAGCAATTAGTTGAGTTAGCCTATCAGCAGTCCCATTTGACCCATGCTCATCTCCGATCAAAAATTTGTTGTGCTTTATATTGCTTATGGGCAAAATATTTATTGAAAGGACAAGCAGTTAATGATGCTTGGAAATCTAGTATTTCAATACTGATGCAACTTTATAAAAATAGTGTTAATGAACAGCAAGAACTCGATAATATTCTTGATTCAACACATGAGAAAAAAATATCAGGCAGTGGTTACGTAGTAGATTGTTTACATTCAGCCCGTTTTGCTCTGCAACAAGATAGTTATCAAGACGTCATTAAAACAGCTATTGCCTTAGGACAAGATACTGATACAACCGCTTGTGTTGCAGGAGGATTGGCAGGAATTGTGTTTGGATATGAAGGGATTCCTGAAATATGGTTACAGCAGTTAAGAGGGAAAGAAATGCTTGAACCATTATTAAAACAATTAGAAGAAGCATGACATGAATTTAATTTTCTTACCCGGTGCGTCAGGAAGTATTAGTTTTTGGCAGCCATTAATTGAAAAACTACCTCAGCAATATCATACAAAAATTATTGGTTATCCGGGCTTTGGAGATACACCCGAATCTGTAGAGGTCAAAAATTTTGAAGACTTAACAAACTATGTTCTTAATCAAATTAATGATGAGTCTGTAATTATTGCTCAATCTATGGGTGGCATTTTTGCTGTTGCCGCAGCGTTGCAAAAACCTCAATTGGTTAAAGGGCTTGTCTTGATTGCAACTTCCGGTGGAATCAATCTTGAAAGATTCAATGTACAAGATTGGCGTGAAGCATATCGCCAAGCATTTTTAAAATATCCAGATTGGTTTGTTACTACCAATATTAACTATGAAGAATTTTTGTCAGATATAAGCGTCGAAACTTTACTAATTTGGGGCGACCAAGATCCAGTGAGTCCAGTTGAAGTCGGGACATACTTAAATCAGATATTTAAAAGTTCAACATTGCATATTGTTAAAGGGGGAGATCATCAGTTGGCAGAAAAATATGCAGATGAAGTTGCAATCCACATAAAAGACTATTTAAAAAAGCTAAAGTAACTCTTTAAGTTATATTAAGCGTGCTAGGTACCAGCACGCTTTTTAGATTTACTTTTTACTCAAAGCCAATTTCAAAGCAAACAACACAAAAATACTGCCTGTAATACGGTCCATATATTTCACAAATTTAGGTTGCTTTAGATAACGTGACAGTGGTTGCATAGCCAAAATTAATAGAGTTGACCATAACATTCCAATTACTACATGAATCATCACAAGCCCCATGACCCAAGTGACAGCCGATGCTTGCGGTGGAATAAATTGGGGAAGAAATGAAATATAAAAAATGCCAACTTTGGGATTAAGTAAGTTACCCAAAAAACCTTTAATAAACCAATTTTGTGAAGTGGTTATATTTGAATTACTCCCTTGCATATCTGCAAGTTGACTACGCGGTTTTAAAATCATATTCAAACCCAGCCATGCAAGATAAGCGGCCCCCATCCATTTCAATAGATTAAAAGCTAAATCAGAAGCCATGAGCAAAGCACCCAGACCACAAGCAACTACAATTCCCCACGCGATACAGCCAAGGCTAATGCCTACTGCTGCTTGGAATGCTTTAGATTTACCTTCAAGTGTAGCGGTACGAATAATTAAAGTCGTATCCAGACCCGGGGTAAGCGTAAGTAAGGTAATTGCAAGTAGATAGGGTATGAGTATGGTGGTCATGGCAGCAAGGTTTCGACAAATACTTGAGCTAAAGTGTAATACATATATAAGGTAGTGAGTTGTTATGCTGTACGATCTCAATTTTCCTGATCAACTACTTTTTGGTACACTGAAAAAAATAAAATGAGCAAATAAATGGAGAGCAATTTGGATTTTGCATTACAACTGCTCTCAATGTGGTTAAAAGAAAGAAAAATTCAGAACCAGTCTGAGCACACGATTACTGCTTATGAAAGAGACGTTAAAAGCTTTCTTGAGTTTTGTGATCTCAAACAAATTGATTTAAGAAATGTTGAAGCTTCAGATTTGCGTGAATATTTGGCCCAGCGTGTTGAGCAGGACCAGTTAAGTTCAAGCAGTATGCAGCGTCACCTCACTTCCATTCGCCAGTTCATGAAATGGGCAGAACAAGGAAAATATCTAGAAATTAATCCTACTGATGATTTTAAGCTCAAACGTCAGCCTAGACCTTTGCCCGGTATGATCGACATAGAAACGGTTAATCAGATTTTAGATCAACCTATGCCTGAAAAACCGATTGATCAGCAACTGTGGTTACGTGATAAAGCTATGTTGGAGTTGCTTTACTCAAGTGGTTTGCGTCTGGCTGAACTACAAGGTTTAACAATTAAAGATATAGATTTTAACCGTCAACTGGTCCGTATTACGGGTAAAGGAAATAAAACCCGTATTGTACCATTTGGGAAAAAGGCAAAAGAAAGCCTATTGAATTGGTTAAAAATTTACAAAATCTGGAAAGGCCATTTTGATCAAAATGCTTTTGTTTTTATTTCTCAAAGAGGTGGCGTGTTAACCCCACGTCAAATCGAGAAGCGTGTAAAGCTTCAAGCGCAAAGAGCCGGTGTGAATGTCGATTTACATCCTCATTTATTGCGGCATTGTTTTGCTAGCCATATGTTATCCAGTAGTGGTGATTTACGATCGGTGCAAGAAATGTTGGGGCATAGCAATTTGTCTACCACACAAATTTATACGCATATTGATTTTGATCATTTGGCGCAAGTCTATGATCGAGCTCATCCAAGAGCGCAAAAGAACGAATAGATTTAAAAACTATCTTAATAATAAAGTTGACTAAAATAGCAAGTCTTATACGAATGTAGACATCATTTGTATTTTTTTAGAAATTTGTTTAAGAGAAATAGGGAAAATAGTCAAATTGACCATTTTGATCTTTGGACATTTTGTCAGTACCCCTGAGTCAAAAACATCTTATCTCGATTATTTAAAGGCGATCTTATGTTTCTGGCTAATAAGCTAAATAAGATAAAAAGATAATAAAAATCAATATATAAAATAGAGTGTAAAAAGAATGAAATAGCACCTAATAAGGCACAATATTTTTTTTATGAACTGATGGTTTCATTTTTTTTGTGCTGTTCTGGAAAATTGTGACTTGACCGAAATGCCAAACACATTGCAAGATAGGGTACCTAAAAAATTTTAATTGAAGAGTTAATATACTTTTCTCAACATTTACTTTTGCTAGAACAGCCGAGGATTACATGAAGGCTCTTGTTGCTGTAAAACGCGTGGTTGATGCCAACGTCAAAGTTCGTGTTAAGCCGGACAATAGTGGGGTTGACCTTACTAACGTTAAAATGTCAATTAACCCATTTTGTGAAATCGCAGTGGAAGAAGCGGTTCGCTTAAAAGAAAAAGGAACAGTATCAGAAATCGTTGTTGTTTCTGTTGGTCCTAAAGAAGCTCAAGAACAAATCCGTTCTGCAATGGCTTTGGGTGCAGACCGCGGTATTTTGGTTGAAACCACTGATGAAATTGGCGCTTTAGAAGTTGCTAAAATTTTAAAAGGTGTTGTTGATGCTGAAAAACCAGAACTTATCCTTCTTGGTAAACAAGCAATTGATGATGACTCTAACCAAGTAGGTCAAATGCTTGGCGCATTATTAGGTGCGGGTCAAGGTACATTCGCTTCTGAAGTGAAAGTTGATGGCGGCAAAGTACAAGTAACTCGTGAAGTTGACGGTGGTTTACAAACTGTTGAACTGGCACTTCCTGCAATCATTACAACTGACTTGCGTTTGAATGAGCCACGTTATGCAGCTTTGCCTAACATCATGAAAGCTCGTAAGAAGCCACTTGATACTAAATCTCCTGCTGATTATGGCGTTACAGCTGGTACTAAGCTTAAAACTGTTAAAGTTGAAGCTCCAGCAGAACGTAAAGCTGGCGTACAAGTGAAATCTGTAGATGAGCTTGTTGAAAAATTGAAAAATGAAGCGAAAGTGATCTAATACGGAAGGATAAAATCATGAGTATTTTAGTTATCGCTGATCACAACAACCAAGTACTTAACGGTGCTACTTTAAACGTTGTTGCTGCAGCACAAAAAATCGGTGGTGATATTACTGTATTAGTTGCTGGTTCTGGTGCTCAGGCAGTTGCTGATGCTGCTGCTAAAGTTGCTGGTGTAAGCAAGGTTTTACTTGCTGACAACGCAGCTTATGCAAACCAGTTAGCTGAAAACGTAGCTGCTTTAGTTGCTGATTTGGCTAAAGGTTACAAATACGTATTAGCTGCTTCTACAACGACTGGTAAGAACATTCTTCCACGCGTTGCAGCTCTTCTTGATGTAAGCATGATCACAGATATTATTTCTGTTGAATCTGCTAACACATTCAAGCGTCCGATCTATGCAGGTAACGCGATTGCTACTGTTCAATCTGACGAAGCAATCATTGTTGGTACAGTTCGTGGTACAGCATTTGATCCAGTAGCTGCTGAAGGTGGTTCTGCTACCGTTGAAGCAGTAAGTGAAGCGAAAGATGCAGGTATTTCTAATTTTGTATCTGAAGAAATCGTGAAACTTGACCGTCCTGAATTGACAGCTGCTCGCATTGTTGTTTCTGGTGGTCGTGGTGTAGGTTCTGGTGAGAACTACCATAAAGTACTTGATCCATTAGCTGACAAGCTTGGTGCAGCACAAGGTGCTTCACGTGCGGCAGTTGATGCAGGCTTCGTACCGAATGATTTCCAAGTTGGTCAAACTGGTAAGATCGTTGCACCTGACCTTTATGTTGCTGTAGGTATTTCTGGTGCGATCCAGCATTTGGCTGGTATGAAAGATTCTAAAGTTATTGTTGCAATCAACAAAGACGAAGAAGCGCCAATCAACAGTGTTGCTGACTACTGGTTAGTTGGTGATTTGAACACTGTAGTACCAGAATTGGTAAGCAAGTTGTAATTTACAGCTTGTCACTTATTCAAAAATGCCCTTGTGGTATAAATAGCCAAGGGCGTTTTTATTTAGATCATCATTATGAATATCAATTTTTCTGCTTCCGTAGAGGCTCATCAGTTGCATCAATCACTTGTGAGATTAGCAAGGGCAGATATGGCGCGAGATTATTTGTGTATTCGATCTAAAAATCAGCATGGCCTGTCAAATATTAAAGTGAACCAGTTGCACATGGGCATCATTTTGCATGGTCAACAACACCTAAATATCCAAACAACAAAAATCAATTTAAGTGCTGGCCAGCTGTATATCGTGAAACCCGATACGATTATTGATGCAGTTAATCTGCCAGATCCAGTGACGGGTGAATATTTAACTATTCTTGTACCCATGTGTGAAGAGGTGATTCAAGCTGCACAGATGATTTGGGCTAAACCAGTTGTAGACAAAACTGAGGCCATATTAAAATTTTCAATCGATGATTTTGCTACACATCTAGCCGAGTGGCAGACGGCTTTGTTTGATAATGATCTGGTGAAAGCCCGTTTATGCATTGCTTCTATACTGGTACAGTTATGCCAACAGCATTATTCAGATGTATTAATTCTACCTCCACCTAAATTGGCAAAAATAATTCATGATTGGGTGATAGATAATCCAGAACACCATTGGCAATCGAGTGAGATTGAAATGCGTTTAGGTGTGAGTAGTGCAACACTTCGCCGCAAACTTAAGCATGAAGAAACGTCCTTAAGAGAAACGATTACTCATGCACGCCTTGCTTATGCACTTGAGCTGTTATATTCAAATAAATTGCCCATGAAAACCATTGCAGCAAAATCGGGTTACCAATCTGTTTCTATCTTTCGTGAACGTTTTATACAGCGTTATGGTGTAGATCCGACTGTGCTTGCTGTCGAATAATTCAATTTGAGCGATTCACACCGATTTTTGAGCGATTTAGATAGATAAAAATGGATAGAGTTGAGGTATTAAAATACCAAGGATTCTATTGTGAAATTATTAAAATCAATTGCGATATTATGGCTAGCAAGCGCCAGTGTTATCACACATGCTCAACAAAATTCCAGCGTTCATCAGGTTGATGGTTATTTTTTACAACCTGTAGGCAATCTCAAAGTAACAGCATTATTTGATGGAGAACTAGGATTACCTCGTAGTGATTTATTGGGTATTTCAGCTGAAAAAGCGAATCAGTTATTTACAGAAAATTTTGTTCCTGTAGATGAACATAATCATATTGTCACAGATTTCTCTGCCTATCTTGTTCAAACACCTACACAAAACATTTTAATTGATGCAGGTACTGCAAAATGTTTTGGTCCAACCTTGGGCTATGTACGTGAAAATCTGAAGAAGGCGGGGGTACAGCCTGAACAAATAGATACGATCTTGATTACACATGCTCATCCTGATCATTTATGTGGAATTACGCTAGATGGCAAAATGGCTTATCCGAATGCCAAAGTGTATTTAGCTAAAGAGGATGTGGACTACTGGACATCGACTGTTAATGAAGCAAAAGCCACTGATTTTTTTAAGCCAATATTTAAAATGACCAGAGATGCATTAAAGCCTTACCAGGAGGCTGGTCGATTGATTGCTTTTACTAAAGCTTCTTTTAACGTACCTAATGTTCAACTCATAACGACTCATGGGCATACGGAAGGTCATTCATCTTATTTGGTAGATGGGCAGAAAGGGCAAAAGTTCTTAGGTTTAGGTGATGTTGTACATTATGCGGCAGTACAATTTCCTTACCCCGAGGCAAGTTATAAACCTGATACTGACTCTAAGCATGCGATAGCAGTCCGTAAAAGTATTTTTGAGCAAGCCTATAAAAACCAATGGTGGGTGGGGGCGGCACATGTTGCTTTTCCTGGTATAGGACATATTGGTAAAAATTCAAAAGGATATCAGTGGGTTCCTGCTCAATATCGACCTGTAAAATAAAAACTCTAAAATGATTTTTAAAG
Organism: Acinetobacter sp. V91_7; assembly: GCF_031799075.1. Classification (NCBI taxonomy): domain Bacteria; kingdom Pseudomonadati; phylum Pseudomonadota; class Gammaproteobacteria; order Moraxellales; family Moraxellaceae; genus Acinetobacter; species Acinetobacter sp. V91_7. The sequence goes on along the minus strand of NZ_JAVQNT010000044.1, from coordinate 254,471 downwards.
AAATCAGAAGAATAATAGATTTGACTAAAAACAAGAATGTTCAAGCTAAATATCGTTGAACTAAACTAATTAAAAAAGTTTTATTTTTAAGAATAAATAAAAAGTGCTCTCTAGGGAGCACTTTTGTATTGGTTGTATTTTAGTCGAATTGTGCAGTTTTTAAAAATACATTTAAAAGCAGAAATGTCTAATTTTAACTTGTTAATTCTAATGGAATTTTTATTGTAAAAAAATGCTATTTTCAGATTGTTAAACTCCCAGTTAATGAGCAGTTTGTGCTATAGTATACAGCTATATTTTTTTCGACTTTAGTTCAGTTTCCGGAACTAAATTTTTTGCAAGATCAAGACATATAAGCAGATGGAAATTTCTATCTGTAAGAAGGAGTATGCATGAGCGTATCGGAAATCCGACCGATTGCCATTGAGGATGAACTCAAGCATTCATATTTAGATTACGCGATGAGTGTAATCGTATCTCGTGCATTGCCGGATGTGAGAGACGGTCTAAAACCTGTTCACCGTCGTGTGCTATTTGCCATGCACGAATTAGGCAATGACTATAACAAAGCCTACAAGAAATCTGCACGTGTTGTTGGGGACGTAATCGGTAAATATCACCCTCATGGTGACTCAGCTGTTTATGAAACCATTGTACGTATGGCTCAGGACTTTAGCTTACGTTATTTATTGGTAGATGGTCAGGGTAACTTCGGTTCGATTGATGGCGATAGCGCAGCTGCAATGCGTTATACCGAAGTCCGTATGACAAAGTTAGCGCACGAACTTCTTGCAGATCTAGAAAAAGACACTGTTGACTGGGAAGATAACTACGACGGATCTGAGCGTATTCCTCAGGTGGTTCCGACACGTGTTCCAAACTTGCTAATTAATGGTGCTGCCGGTATTGCTGTTGGTATGGCAACAAACATGGCACCACACAACATGACAGAAGTTGTGAATGCATGTTTAGCCTATGCCGACAATCCGAATATCTCGATTGAAGGATTGATGGAATATATTAGTGGTCCTGATTTCCCTACAGGCGGTATTATTTACGGTAAATCAGGTATTGTTGATGCTTACCGTACAGGTAAAGGTCGACTACACATTCGTGGTAAGTACCATTTCGAAGAAGATGAAAAGACAGGTCGTATAACCATCGTCTTTACTGAAATTCCATATCAAGTTAACAAAGCAAGAGTTATTGAGCGTATTGCCGAGTTAGTTAAAGAGAAAAAACTTGAAGGTATTTCAGAGCTTCGTGATGAGTCTGATAAAGACGGTATGCGTATTGCGATTGACTTGAAACGCGGTGAAAACGCAGAAGTCATTGTAAATAACTTATTCTTAAATACACAGCTTGAAAACTCATTCAGCATCAACATGGTTTGTCTTGACAATGGACAACCAAAATTGATGAATCTGAAAGATATTATTGCGGCATTTATTCGTCACCGCCAAGAAGTAGTGACACGCCGTACCATGTTCGAATTGCGTAAAGCACGTGAACGTGGTCATATCTTGGAAGGCTTAACCGTTGCCTTAGCCAATATTGATGAAATTATCGAAACCATTAAAACTTCTGCTAACCCAGCTGAAGCGCGTGAGCGTTTACTAGCAGGTGAGTGGGCTGGCGGTGGTGTCGTTTCTTTACTCGAAAAAGCTGGTGCTATTTCTGTTCGTCCAGATGAAATCGAAGGTGAAAACCAAGATCGTCCATTTGGCTTGTCTGAATCGATTTATCGTCTATCTCCAACGCAAGTAGGTGCAATTTTAGAATTGCGTTTACATCGTTTAACGGGTCTTGAGCAAGATAAATTACATGCTGAATATACTGAAATTTTAGGTCAAATTGCTGAACTTACGGCAATTCTTAATGATTTCAATTTATTGATGGCTGTGATTCGTGAAGAATTAGCACAAGTATTACAACAGTATGGTGATGGACGTCGTACGGAAATTATTGAATCGCGTATTGATTTTAGTCGTGAAGATTTAATTCCAGAAGAACAAGTTGTATTAACGGTTTCACAAACAGGCTACGCAAAAACTCAACCGCTTTCTGACTATCAGGCTCAGCGCCGTGGTGGACGTGGTAAGTCTGCAACTTCAATGAAGAGTGATGACTTTATTCAACATCTCATTGTAGCTTCAAACCATGCGACTGTGCTGTGCTTTACTAACGTAGGTAAAGTATACCGACTTAGAGTGTTTGAAGTGCCTCAAGCATCACGTGGTGCAAAAGGCCGCCCGATTATAAACTTGTTACCTTTAGATGCGAACGAAACAGTAACTGCGATCTTGCCGTTAACAGAGTTCCTAGAAAACCATTACGTATTTATGGCAACAGCTTCAGGTACAGTTAAACGTGTTGATTTAGAGCAGTTCTCTAACATTCGTTCAAATGGCTTACGTGCAATTGAACTTAATGAAGAGGATACCTTAATTGGTGTTGCGATTACTGATGGTAATCAGCAAATCATGTTGTTCTCAAATGAAGGTAAGGCAATTCGTTTTGCTGAAACTGATGTGCGTTCAATGGGGCGTACTGCTAAAGGCGTCCGTGGTATGCGCGTTAGCATTGCAAGCAACACTTTAAGTGAAGAAGATGCAGAAATTGAAAATGATGAATCTGATGATAATGAAGATTCAGCAGAGTTAAGTGTAGTAAGTCGCATCGTATCACTTGTTGTTGTTCCTGAAACGGGTGAAGTGCTGTGTGCGAGTGCCAATGGTTATGGTAAACGTACTCCTGTAAATGACTTCCCAACCAAAAAACGTGGTGGTAAGGGTGTTATTGCAATTAAGACAAGTGAACGTAATGGTGAGCTTGTGGGTGCGGTATCTATTGATGAAAGCAAAGAACTGTTGCTTATTTCTGATGGTGGTACATTAGTTCGTACTCGCGCGGCAGAAGTTGCAATGACTGGTCGTAATGCACAAGGTGTACGTCTAATTCGTTTAAGCGAAGAAGAAACCTTGGTGGGTGTTGTGTCTATTGAAGCGGTTGAAGATGAAGAAGAGTTTCTCGAAGGAGAGGTTGATACTTCAGAATTAGATACCGAAGATGCAGTGTCTACGAATGACGATGCATCAGAAGAGTAAGTAGAAATTAAATAAAAAAGGAAGCGTAAGCTTCCTTTTTTATTTTATGAAGAAGATTTTTTAACAAGTCGATAATAAGCTAAGCACATTAATATTAATCCGGCTGTCGCAAGAAATATCAATTTTGGTACAACCGTTGCTAAAGGAACACCCATCTGATTAAGTTGTACAAACATTTGTACGGCATGTGTAGAGGGTAAACACCAAGCAAACCATTGTAACCACTCGGGCATGGCTTGATGAGGCCATGCAGCTCCAGTTAATAAGAATAAAGGTATAGAGCTAAACACAATAATATGTCCAGCACGTTCTGGCATATCTAAAAGTGAGCCAATCAGCATGCCTAATCCAATCACACAACTAACAAAAATAGGAACGGCGACTAGCAATCCAGTAAAGTTCCCACCATGTGGATAGTCATTGAACCATAAGGTAAAACCGAAAAGATAAAAACATCCTAAACAGCCAATGGTAAATATACTTGCAAAAATTCCAGCGAAGCGAACACCTGTAATTTTTTGGTGTTGTTCACGGTAGCTTGCGATTAGCATCGCTAAACTTAACACAATCGTTTGATGGATAATTAAACCTGCAACAGCTGGAAAAATATAACTTCCATATCCTGAAAGCGGGTTAAATAACGGGACTTGATGAATAGAAAGGGCCGGTTGGAAATGTGTGCGCTCTCCAAATCTTTCAATATATTCTTTTAATGTGGCTTCAATGGATGTGGCTAAACCTAAACCAATTTCTTTAGTTTTTAAAAAGTTGGTTGTGCTCAGATATAAGCCAATCCCACCTGTTTCTCCTCGGCGTAAGCTTTGAGTTAGGTTGCTTGGTAAAAGTAAAATACCATCGGCCTTTTGTTCACGCACCATTTGTTCAGCTTGTAAGAAATTACTTGTAACGGTAACAATATGAACATGTGGACTATTTGCACTTTGGCCGATTAATTGAGAGGTTAATAGGCTTTGTTCTTCATCAACAATCACAATTGGAATTGATTCAGCACGTTCTGCTTTATAGGCAGTGGGATAAAAAAAGCTATAAAGAATGACCGATAAAATCAGAGTTGTGAAAACCGAACTATTACTAACAATATCTTTAAATGTTTGCCCATAAGCCTTTAAAAAGTCTTTCATGGAGTTGCTCCCCGAATTAATTTTTTAAGCAGTAGAGAACTTAAAAAGAAGTAAATAAGGCAGTAACCCAGAAGTATTAAAAAGGGAATCATTGAAATGAAAAGTGGACTACCAATCACCCATTGTTCGGTTTGCAGCTTGGCATAAGGTGTATAGGGAATAATGAGTGACCAAAATTTAGTGAAAATCGGTGCATTATTTAAAGGCAAAGTAACGCCTGCAAAACTTAAAGATGAGCCACCATAGACGGCAATAAAGCCAAAAGTTTTACTTAAATTTTTAGTGGCAAGAATGACCGTACTGCTAATCAGAGCATAGGCAAAATAAAGTAAGAACTGTGCAACCAGCAATAAACTTAAGGAACCCGCTACGAACCAGCCACGGATTTCAACTAGCCAAAACATCCATAACCATGTCCATACACAAAAAATAAGGCTATAGAGCAAATTTTTAGCCAATAAGCCTTGAATAAAATTTTCTCGGTTCACCCATTGAGTGAGGGTATTACGTTTTAGTTCTTGTCCAATTGCAAAAGCAACACAGCAGCATAGCAACAGATGCAATACGGCAGGAACCATAAATGGCTCTAAATAAAACTCATAGCTCATGCTTGGGTTGTAAAGCGTTGATACTTTTACATGAGCTGTAGGTACATCTAAATAGGGAATATTATTTGCAAGATAACTTTGGCCTGCATAGTCTGCTAAAGCATTGAGGGTACTTACCAGCATTGCTGAAGAAATCGTATTTCCCACGCTAAAGAAAGACTGGTTAAAAGCAATGCTGATTTGAGCATCTTGCGCTTTCACAAAACGCTTTTCAGCACCGTCCGGAATGAAAACATAACCCCAGATTTTAGTTTCATTCAGTAATTGTTCCGCTTCAGTAGAACTTGCCGTAATCGTTTTAATATCTACCGTATGATTCAACGAAAGATACTTCTCAATATTGCGGCTGAGTTCACTTTGGTCCTGGTCAATAATCGCAATCGGTAAGTGTTCAGCTTTACCTGCGTAAAACATGCTGCTAAACAAAAAAATGATAAAAGCGGGGATAAGTGTCACCATGCACAAATCCCATTTATTGCTTTTTAGATAGTTTAGTTCACGTAATATACTGGCAAACATGCGTTATTTTTCTTCTTTAATTTTAAATAGAACACTCATACCCACTTTTAAATCTTGCACTGGTTTTTCAGGTACAAGATGAAGTTTAAAGCTACGAATATCATAGCCTCCAGTTTGGCGAGTAGTTTTTATAGTGGCAAATTCACCTTCAGCATCAATATTCTTAATTTTAAAAGTCACATTTTGATTCAGTGCAGGAATAAAACCTTCAAGGGTTTTATTTTTATAAACAGAGGCATATTGATTTTCACCCACGTTTAAGCTGACCCATAAATCATCATCTTCTAAAATGCTGACAACAGGTACACCCATAGCAACTAACTCGGAAGGCTTCCCGTAAGTTTTTGAAATTGTACCGGAAATAGGAGAGAATAAACGTGTCTCAGCCTCAAGTGCTTTTGCTTCGCCTACAGCTGCTTTTGCAATTTCAACCTGTGCATCTGCTGTAGATTTTTGTTGGCTCGTACTGCCACGTTTTGCACGAGCATATTGTTGATAAGAGGCTTCACTTAATTCTTGGGCAGAAGTTTGAGCCGCTAGCATTTCATCTCGTCTTTGACGAGAAATGACACCTTGTTTATATAAATTTTCACCACGTTGGTAAGTGGTTTTTGCAAGGTTTGCTTGTGCTTTGGTGCTTTGCCAGTTGGCATAAAGAGTATCGATATTTTCTTGCTGAGAACCGCGGTCTACCGTAGATTGAAATGCTAAAGCTGATTGTAAAGCTGCCAAGGCTTGTTGCTTTTTAGCTTCTATTTCTGGGCTAACCAAGCGAACAAGTGGCTGGCCTTTGGAAATTTTCTGGCCTTCTTGTACATAAATTTCTTCAATACGACTTGGAACTTTCGTACTCACATGAATAGTTTCGGCTTCAACCCGACCTTGTAGCTCAATAGGCTTTGGCTGATAACTTTTCCACAAACCAAAAATAATTAAACCTAATAGCGCAATAATTACTAAGCCAATAATCAGTTTAAGCTTGGAGTTCTTAGGTGGTTGAGAGTCACCGTTATTTATGTTTGATTCAGGGGTGTCACTCGCTTGATCGTTTTTTTGAGATTGGTTAATTTCTACCGTATCCGCAGCAAGAGAATCCTGTTCTGAATGAGATGATTCTTGATTCATTTTATACTCCTATTAACGGATATAGTCGGTATGTGGTTGATTAACGTAAGCTTTAAATTGATCAATTGAACCGTGACTTTGCAATAGAGTTGCGAGTGACATGACATATTTATAGGCATTTAAAGCCATTTCAGTTTTTAAAGCACTTAAAGCATTTTGTGCATCAATCACTTGGGTTGCAGTACCCATTCCTTCACGGAAAGACAGTTCTTGAATACGCAAGTTTTCTTGAGCGGCATTTACGTTTCTTTGTAAGAGTTGATGGCTTTGCTGAGCAGAGTTGAGTTCGTTATATGACTTATTCAGAAGTGCCTCAATTTCTTGCTTGGTACGTTCGGTCATAAGTTCAGAAGCATAACGCTTTAATTCGGCAGCATGGATATTCTTATTTTTATCTACACCAGAGAATAGGTTGTATTTTGCCATTACACCTACAATCCAGTTTTCATTTTCATCAAGGGCATATTCACCAAATGCAAAAAGACTTGGTTTTTTTGCGGCTTGTTGAGCTTGAATATTTACGTTAGCCAGTTGGGTATCCATCTGCATTTTTTGTACAAGACTGGATTTTTGCGAATAACTGGTTAAAAGTGATTCTAGAGTTTGGCTTGGAGTGTTATTTACAAATAAAGGGGTACTTAAATCTACATTATTTTGTTGATGTAGAAGATTGTTAAGGCTAAAGCGACTGGCATTTAAGTTGGCTTGAGTACTTTGTAAAGTACGTTCCGCATTATTGCGAGCTACTTCAAACTGCATGCGTTGTCCTTTACTAATAAACCCTTGTTGTTCGAGCTTTAGGGCATTGCTGTAATGTTTTTGCATAGCATTAAAGTTGAATAAACTACTTGCTACCAGTTGCTGCTGTAATTGAACATTAAAATAACTTTGTACAACTTCAAACCGCTGTACATCTTGTTGCTGCTGACTTGAAAGTTCTGAACGCTGTGCTTGAATGTTGGCTATTTTTTTTGCACTGCTGGTTAAACCACCTGTATATAGGGGCATAACGACCGAAATAGAAGGGCGTACAACCTGATCTTCTACAGTCAGATTCGCATAGTCGGGAAAGCGATTTATACCATCATGAATAGTTTGATTTGCACCTTCTTGAACTTGTCCAAGCACATCCGATGGAATGACATTGTTCCACTGTGAAAGTTTGTCGTTGAACCCCTGACTTAAATCATTCTCAAGCTTTTGTTTAAAAGAGGCGAGGGGGACGTCTGTTTCGCTATGAAAGGCATATGCTCTAACATTTAAATCAACTCGAGGTAATCCGAGTCCTTTCACTGCTTCAGCTTCTAGTTGAGACGCTTGCTGCAAAGCCTGATTAGCTTGAGTGCTATATGAACTCTTTAAAGCTTGTTGTTCCGCTTCAGCATAGCTTAAGCTTTGAGCATATAAATGATTTGTGAAAAAAAAGTCCTAAGGCCAAAGCAAGATGCTTGGGTTTAAAGAAAAAGGGGCAAATAGACTGTCTATATCGATGTACTGGCATTTTAAATAACAATTTCTGGCATCCCTTATAGTTTAAATTTCTTGTTATTAAATTCAATTATCATCTTGTTTCTTATACATTTGTATAGAAACAAGATAGTTTAAGCTCCCTTTAATTCTTAAATATTATAAAGCCCATATTTTGTACTACATATCAAAGTATGTGAAATCATAATCACAAGTCAAGTTGGTCTTTACTCAATGAAAATGTTTTAAACTGATAAAATCACAAATAAAAGCAAAGAAATAAATACAACAATAATTGAAAAAATGATCATAAATACAGTCCAGCATTGAAATATTTACTTGAGAAGCTGCTGCAAGCTTAAGCAATCTGTGGTTAAATGCCATTTTTATTGTGTTTGACTTTATACAAGGGAAAAATCATGCGCGCGTACAATTTCTGTGCTGGTCCTGCTGCATTACCTACTGCCGTTTTAGAAAAAGCTCAACAAGAAATGTTGGATTGGCATGGTAAAGGTCTATCCATCATGGAAATGAGTCATCGTAGTGCTGACTATGTTGCTATGGCTGAAAAAGCTGAAGCAGATTTACGCAAGTTAATGAATATTCCAGAAAACTATAAAGTACTGTTTTTACAAGGCGGTGCGTCATTACAATTTTCTGCGATTCCTTTAAACCTTTTGGGTAAGAACAATAAAGCTGATTATATTGATACAGGCATCTGGTCTGAAAAAGCGTTAAAAGAAGCAAAACGTTATGGCGACATTAATGTTGTAGAAGCTGGTATTAAAGTAGATGGTAAGTTCGCAATTTCTGAACAAAGCGAATGGAATTTATCTGACGACGCAGCCTATGTACATTATGCCGATAATGAAACGATTGGTGGCTTACAGTTTGCAGGAATTCCTGATGTAAAAGCTCCACTCGTTTGTGACTATTCATCAAGTATTTTATCTGCTCCATTAGATGTGACCAAGTTTGGTTTGATCTATGCTGGCGCACAAAAAAATATTGGTCCTGCTGGTTTAACAATTGTCATTATTCGTGATGACTTACTTGATCAAGCTAAACCAGAAATTCCAAGCATCTTGAAATATGGTGACCAAGCGAAAAATGGTTCTATGGTTAATACACCATCGACTTATGCTTGGTACTTGTCTGGTTTGGTATTTGAGTGGTTGCTAGAGCAGGGTGGGGTAGATGCTATCCATAAAGTTAACCTTGCAAAAGCTCAGTCATTATATGGTTATATCGACTCAAGCGATTTCTACAATAACCCGATTGCAATTCCAAACCGTTCAATTATGAATGTACCGTTTACCTTGGCAGATGAAGCTTTAGAAAAGCAATTCTTAAAAGAAGCGGAAGCAAACCATTTATTAAACTTAGCTGGACATCGCTCTGTCGGTGGTATGCGTGCAAGTATTTACAACGCAGTGCCTTTAGAAGGTGTACAGGCTTTAATCAACTTTATGGATGATTTTGCAAAGCGTAATGGTTAAGCAAATCAAATAAATAAAGCCCTCAAATGAGGGCTTTATTTTTGAATAAATTTTATAAACTAAAAAGGAACTAAACCAAACTGGTGCATGAATATGGCAGCTAAAAACATACCCAATACAAAAAAGCAAAACGCACCAGTATCGACCTTTACGCGCAGGCTACTAGATTGAATGAGGCTGGTAGTTTGTTCGGGTATAATCTTCATTCAATAACCTAATTATTAAAATATTAGTGAAATTCAATTAGTTTCACCCTTTTTAGCACAAATAGTCGCCTGAATCCAGATATTACCGCGAATATATTCGCCAATATTAAAGTTTTTATACAAATCGTTTTTGGTTGCAATGCGCACTAATATGGCAGGAAGATCATCTTCTAAAACCAAAGTAACATCATAAAGGGTATATTCTGCCCCCATAAATGTCATAGAAGTTTTGCCAACAATATTACCTTGGAACCATGCTTCATCTTCTTGACCAAGATTTTCACCATATAAATAAGCGACCATTTTTGAAAAATCAACGGTTACAGGTTCTTGATCTTCTGGAGTTTTTGGTTGCCATTCATTAATGAGTTCCTGTAAATTTTCAGGAGCAACACCATTATGTTCAGTCAAAATCGCATTTAATGCACGGTGATGTTTAATTGAGGCTGGGTCATCAACAACGATTTTTTCGCCTGCTGGAACAGGTTCTAATTCATAAGCCCATGCATTAAATTGAACTTGATAGTCTTTAGTTTTGTCATATTGACAAGCGTTAACGCTAAATAAATTATCAAATGCGTAAACCGTTGTATCTTTATTTAGTTTTAAACTTAAAACAGCTTGTGTTGCAGAGTCACAAGTAATGATACGTTCAATTTTCGTATTATATTGATATGGACTTTCAAAACTTGGAAAGGCTGTTTTGAGTGCGCGAGGTTTCTGATTTTCAACCGCAATAATCTGGTTGATTGTAACTTTTTGGTTTTGTGGGCCTTGAATCAACCAAAAAGATTGATCCATATCTTCTTCATGTTCGCATAAGCCCATTGGCATTACGGGTGCATCAAGTGCTAGTCCTAACCATTTTGGTACATCTGTTTCGGGATGGGACGTCAATAGATTCCAATGTTCGCCATGACTACCAAAATTTTGGTCATTTACTTTAATAACTTCTGGACTGTTTTGATTTTTCATAAGCATGATGCTGTTGGGTTCACATTACTTGTTATATTAAATCGAGGGTGTTTGCTATTTTTCAAGTCACCATATGTAAATTCTCTTGTAAAAGCACATATTTAGTCATTGAAAGATAGATATTGCTGCTAATAATAAAATAAAAGGTAGATCTGGCTCTTAAAAAACTTAAACACTAAATTAAAAACAAGTTTAATGTTTATTACTATTCACCTTAGAAAAGCATCTGTTAGACTTATATTTTTAGTGGAAATAGAGAATAACTTGCTACCATTTAAGCTATGGGTAGATGCAGATGCTTTACCAAGAATATTACGTGAAGTGATTTTGCGCGCATCAGATCGTTATCAGTTAGAAGTCATCTTTGTTGCTAATCAAAATGTTGGGATTACGCCTTCTGTTCGCATCAAGTCAATACAGGTTTTAAGTGGTGCAGATCAGGCCGACAAAGAAATAGTTGATCGTATGATTGAAAATGACATTGTCATTACGCAAGATATTCCATTAGCGGCTCAAGTAATTGAAAAGGGTGGCGTTGCTATTCATCCTCGAGGTGAGGTTTATACAACTGCTAATGTTAAAGCGCGGTTACATCTACGTGACTTCATGGATACGCTTCGTGGCGCGGGTGTGCAAACTGGTGGACCGCCACCTATTTCCGAGCGGGATAAGCGTGAATTTTCGAGTGCATTAGATCAAACAATTTTAAAGCAAAAACGTAAAACAGCTAAGTGAGCATCGCATGCCATCGCAAACCAATTTGGCTTTAACCTATGCCTTGTTAGTGTTTATATGGGCAACAACTCCCTTGGCCATTGTTTGGAGTGTGTCCGATCTACATCTTATGTGGGCATTGTTGTTACGCTTTTTTATTGCATTGCCTTTAGCAGTAATCATATTACTGATTTTAAAAACGCCTTTTCCAACTCATCGACAAGCTATTCATAGCTATGTTGCCGGATCTTTTAGCTTAATTGGTTCTCAAATTTTCACCTATGCCGCTACCCAATATTTAAGTTCAGGCATGATTGCGCTTATGTTTGGTTTAGCACCCATTATGGCTGGGCTGATTGGCCGTTTTGCATTTGGTCAGCAACTTTATAAGTTGCAATGGTTAGGTATGGCTATTGCCGTAAGTGGTTTAGCGATTATTTGCTTGAATGGATCGAATCAGCATGTGCATCCGTTTGGCATTGTTCTCATGCTGATCAGTGTTTTTGTCTATTCTTTTTCAATTTTCTGGGTTAAGAAAGTTAATGCACAAATTCAGCCTATGGCTCAGGCAACGGGCTCTATTTTAGTTTCTTCAATTTTGGCAAGTTGTCTTATTCCATTTATTTGGCAATATGCACCAACACATTTACCAGAAGCTAAATCTTTATTTGCCTTAATTTATACGGTACTGATGGCTTCATTAGTTGCCATGTTTTGTTATTTCAAGCTTATACAAAATATTCAGGCAACGACTTTATCTTTAACGACAGTTATTACGCCAATGTTAGCCATGATGATTGGAGCTACTTTAAATCATGAACAACTTTCGATTATGGTTTTTGTAGGTGCTTTAATTATCCTGTTTGGACTATTTTTATATTTCTATAAAGACATTCAAGCAAATCGAAATTTTGTCCGACATATTAAGCCTAAATAGGAGAAGATTTGGGTAATTTGTTGAGCTTATTCATTAAATTGTTCTAATTCGTAGCGAAATGCATGATCAAATTGATCTCCCAACTTAAGTAGTAGAAAATAGCGCAGCAATATAATATTAGGATTGTTAAGGAAAGATCAGAACTTACTGATTTTTAAACCTTAATACAGCATCTAACGATATGGCCAAATAGTAGATGTGGATGCGATTTGACATGAGCATCTGCTATTTCCCATCAATCACCTTGGATTTAGAAGGTATGTTTAAACCAATCTCACTGTATATAGGGTTGAGATATACTCGCGCAAGACGCAGTAATCATTTTATTTCTTTTATTGCATTGGTTTCGATGGTCGGTTTGACACTAGGTGTCGCTGTGCTGATTACGGTACTTTCTGTGATGAACGGTTTCGATCGCGAATTAAAAAACCGTGTTTTGGGAATGGTTCCGCAAGCGACAGTTTCATCTACACAAATCCTCACGGATTGGCCTGAACTGGTAAAACGAGTTGAACATCATCCACATGTAACTGGGGTTGCACCTTTTACCCAATTGCAAGGTATGTTAACCGCGCAAGGGCAAGTCGCAGGTATTATGGTGACGGGTATTGACCCAAAATATGAAAAGAATGTGTCTATTATTCAAAATCATATTGTTGCTGGTAGCTTAGATTCACTTAAAAAGGGTGAGTTTGGTATTGTTCTTGGTAAAGATATGGCCGATTCATTAGGCTTACGTCTAAACGACAGCGTGACATTGGTTTTACCTGAAGCAACGCCATCTCCAGCAGGTGTAGTACCTCGTTTCAAACGCTTTAAAGTGGTTGGTATTTTTAGTGTAGGTGCTGAAGTCGACTCTATGGTGGGTTATATCGCCCTATATGATGCGTCAACCCTATTACGCTTACCAGATGGTGCTCAAGGTGTCCGTTTAAAACTAGATGATATTTTTGCCGCGCCAAAAGTTGCGGATGACTTGGTAAAAAGTTTACCAAGTAATTTCTACGCGACGAACTGGACCTATACGCATGGCAATCTGTTTAATGCCATTCAAATGGAAAAAACACTAGTTGGTTTGTTACTTGTACTTATCATTGTGGTTGCAGCATTTAATATCGTTTCGTCTTTAGTGATGGTTGTTACTGATAAAAAATCTGATATCGCCATTTTACGTACATTAGGCGCGTCGCCATCGATGATTACTAAAATATTTATGGTGCAAGGTACTGTCATTGGTGTGATTGGTACAGTTGCGGGTACGGTTTTAGGTGTAATTTTGGCTTTAACCATTAGTGATATCATTTCATGGTTTAACAATGTGTTGGGCCTAAATCTATTTGATGCTTACTTTGTGCATTACCTACCTTCTTATTTAAGATGGCAAGATGTGACGATTATTGTGATTGTATCTTTACTTTTAAGCTTCTTGGCGACTATCTATCCGGCGCTTCGTGCTGCCAAAGTTCAACCTGCCGAGGCACTGCGCTATGAGTAAAATTGTTTTAGAAGCAAAAGATATCTATAAACATTTTGATGATGGTAAATCTAAGGTTGAAGTCATTAAAGGTCTTTCTTTACAAGTTGAAGCAGGGCAGTTTGTTTCGATTGTTGGTGCGAGTGGTTCAGGTAAAAGTACTTTACTTCATGCGCTAGGCGGTCTAGAGCAACCAACGCAAGGACAAGTATTTTTAAATGGTCAGCGTTTTGATAATTTAGGTGAAGCCGAGCGTGGTTTTCAACGTAACAAATACCTCGGTTTTGTTTATCAATTTCACCATTTGTTACCTGAGTTTACTGCGCTTGAAAATGTGGCAATGCCTCTTATGCTTCGCCCAGATAGCCAATACAAATCGGTAAAAGCACAAGCTGAATATTTACTAGACCGAGTGGGTTTATCTCATCGTATGGATCATCAGCCAGGTGAGCTTTCAGGCGGTGAGCGCCAACGTGTCGCTTTGGCCCGTGCTTTGGTCACTCAACCTGCGGTTGTTTTGGCTGATGAACCAACCGGAAACCTAGATCGTAAAACGGCTTTAGGCATTTTTGAATTATTGACCGATCTTAAGAAAGAACTCAATATGGCAATGCTCATTGTGACTCATGATGAACAGTTGGCGCAGGCAGCAGATTCAATCTTGCATATGGAAGATGGTCTTTGGGTGAGCGGTTCTTAAAAAATTGTCATTAAATCACATTGTTAAAGCCCACTCAGTTGGGCTTTAATTTTGCCCCTAAAAAGATAACGATATGATTTTAAATGTTAAAGCTTATTTTAGTGGGGTGGGTTGTAGGTATTGCATTTATGGGAATAGATCTTCCTTTAATAATGCAATATGGTTGGATTGGTAAAGTTGTCCTCTTTATCAGCTTTATTTTTTATATTTTTAAGCAGCACGTCGTTGTAAATCGTCCTCTATTAAAGGCAGGTTACTGTTTAATTTGCGGTCTAAGCCTTTTTATTATAGGTCATCAATATGCTCAGCATGCCTTAAATGAAAGACTACAACTACGGGAGATACAACTTGAGTCTTTAGACATTGTTGTGTATATAGACCGAATAAGTGAAGAAAAAGATAATAAGACACAGCAACTCGCTCAGGTTCCAGGGCGGTCATCCCATGTGGTGAATTGGTTGTTATATTTAAAAAATGAAAATGAGAGTGCATTAATAGAGGGGCCAAAATTACAATTAGGTCATTACTATCGAATTTCGGGTAAAACCAGACCAGCTCATAGTTATGCAGTATCAGGTGCTTTTGATCAGGAGCAATGGTTCATTCAACGAAATATAATGTCAGGTTTCAGTGTTCAACATATTGAACCTTTAAGCTCTGATGAAATTTATCGATTGGGTTATCAAAATCATTTACAACAGCAACAAAAGTTTTTTACTAGGCAACAATTAAATATAGAA
The DNA here is from genome assembly GCF_031799075.1 of Acinetobacter sp. V91_7. Taxonomy (NCBI): domain Bacteria; kingdom Pseudomonadati; phylum Pseudomonadota; class Gammaproteobacteria; order Moraxellales; family Moraxellaceae; genus Acinetobacter; species Acinetobacter sp. V91_7. Next base: position 239,258 of record NZ_JAVQNT010000044.1, on the reverse strand, counting down.
AAATTGCGCCTAAAATTTAGATTGATGCTAAAAAAATCTTCCTTACAGAACAAAGGATTGTTATTAGCACTTCTAACAGGAGATGAAAGCCTTTTAAATGAACAGATTAAAAATCAATTTAAGCAGTTAGGAATCTCTCATTTGTTGGCCATTTCAGGGCCTCATGTCCTCATTTTTGCAATTATATTGTTATGGGGTTTACATCAATTAGTACGACGTTATTATCCTCAGCTTTATTTATGGCAACCCAAGCAAATATTGGCAATGATTCCGTTATGTTTCGGTGTTTTGATTTATACAGCTTTTGTAGGCTTTGAAATTCCAGCCTTAAGAACGTTACTTTCAGTATTTTTATTTGCCTTTTTATTGTTGGTAAAACTACCTGTTAAGCCATTTTCACTCTTGTTTTACAGTGCAAGTCTACTTTTGCTTTTCGATCCATTTAGTGTCTTATCGGCAGGTTTTTGGCTCTCTTATGGTTCTTGCTTTATTTTATTACGCATTTATCAAACCATAGTACAGACTCCAAATCTTGCTTCAGTGAGTCTGCTATCTAGAATAATTCTTTTAAGCAAAACCCTCATTGAATCTCAGGGCAAAATATTTATCGCCCTATGTCCCCTAATGCTGATTTTCTTTCAACAAATTTCATGGGTTGCACCTCTCACAAATATTATTGCAGTTCCTTTGCTAGGAGGAATTATTGTTCCTTTGAATATTTTTGCTGCTTGTGTGTGGCTTATTTTTAATTCAATTGGAAATGCACTCTTTCAGATTAATGATATTTTGCTCAGTATAGTGCTGACATGTTTTAGTTTTTTAGAGAAGTTATCTCTACCGTTGCAAGGTTTAAGCCTGACACCACTTGCTTTAGTGTGTCTTAGCTGTGCCATTATTATTTTATTTTTACCGCGTGGTATTTTACCGAAATCTTGGGGGCTCATATGTTGTTTACCCTTAATCATTCCAAATAAGTCATCCCAGCAAATCCAATTAAATATTATAGACGTAGGCCAGGGCCAAGCGATTTTTTTACAACATTCAGAGCAGACATGGTTAATTGATACTGGCGGTTCTTATGATGAGAAGGCTTTTAGTATTGGTCAAAATGTAATGATCCCATATTTACGTCAGAAAGGTATTAAACAATTAGATCATATCGTGTTATCTCATCTTGACCAAGATCATAGTGGTGCATTTCCGGCGATAAGTCAGGCTTTCCCTATCAAACAAGTTATATCGAATGAGTTGTGGAAAGAACAGGTTAAAGAACCATTTACTTATTGTCATCAAGGACAAAAATGGCAATATCCACAATTAGATATTGAGATACTTTGGCCTAAAGAAAATGATTTAAATTTAGTTTCTTCAAATCAAAATCAATACTCTTGTGTCGTTTATATTCATTTAAAACAGATAAAAGGTTATCAAAACTATTTAATTATGGGGGATGCAGGATGGGAAGCAGAATATCAATTGATAAAAGAATATCCTGATTTAAAGGTAGATGTTTTGGTATTAGGCCATCATGGTAGTAAACATAGTTCTGCCTATGACTTCTTAGCGACTTTAAATCCCAAGCTTGTTGTTGCCTCTGCCGGTTTTAATAACCGATACGGTCATCCAAGCAAAGAGGTGATAGCGAGAATACAAGCACTTAATATTCCTTTTAAAAGTACAATTGAGCAAGGAACATTAAGTTTTGTATCTCAGAATCATCAAATGGTTTTATACACTCGACGTTTTGAGCGCACTTGGCTTCACAGGAATTTGTGAAGCTTCTGCTTTAAGCTTATCTACAATTTGAAGAGCTTCAGCGGGATCAATATTATAAATATTATCTAAAGCAGGGTTTGCTTTAAAACGTTTATAGCTCCAGTGGTAATGTTCTGGATAACGATGGATGAGTTGTTCAATAGCCTGATGAATGACATAAGTTCCATCATCTGCACTACCTTCGTAGATTTTCTCATCCATAGGTTCAACGTGCATTGTAAAGCCGTCATTTTCGTTACGAATCGCGTAAAGGAATAAAGCTTTTGCTTTAGTCTTTTGAATAAGCTTGGTACTTAAATTACTTGAGGCAAGGGGAACACCAAAATAATTGATCATACTGCCGCCGACATTAGGCGTATGGTCAGGCAAAATTACGGTAGTTTCACCTTGTTTTAAAGCTTTAAAAATTTGTCTTACACCAGTTTCGTCAGTAGGAACCAAGTGGGCTTGTTCACGACTACGTGCTTCTCGAACAAAACGGTCTGCATCTTCATTTTTTACTGGCTTGTATAAAATTGTCATTGAAGTGAATTGTGAACACCAAGCATTCAGGACTTCCCATGTACCAAAATGTGGAACAATCAAAACTACACCTTTTTTTGCTGCAAGTGCTTCGTGAAAGTAATGTTCACCTTCAATATGATGAATTCTTTCGATATTCTTACTATTTGATGAACCCCAAATACTTAAAAATTCAAAGTATGAGGTGACTTCATTACGAATAGCTTGTTGCGTAATTTCTATTCGCTGCTGTGGCGTTAAATGTGGAAGGGCGATTTGTAGGTTTAGTTCTATACTTTTTGATGTTTTAGTAATTTTTAAAGTATTGATTAACCCTGCCAACATACGAGCAAGAAAACGTCCAAATTGAATTGGCTGGCGGCTAAAAGTTTTGAGTAGGTAGTAGTTCATGCTTTTTGTATCTAATTTGGTCATCTATCGCGGGAAAAAGGAAGCAATAATTAAAAAAAGATAAAATTATTATAAATGAAATCATATTATTTAGACAGTTTTTATCAAATCAACGTATATAATGACATCATTTTAGATTAATTTGGATTGGAATTTTATGTCCGATTGGCCGCCAAAACCACAAAATGAACCTATAATCCCTAAACAAAATGGACCAGAATGGCAAATTCTCGAGAAGGCTGTGCTTGCCTCTGTAGAGGAACAGCGTCGTAGCCGCCGTTGGGGTATCTTCTTTAAAACATTAACTTTTATTTATCTATTGTTCATTATTGTACTCATGGGTAAAGGCTGCTCAACCAGTAAAGAAGGATCTGCTGTGAGTAGCAGCAGTGCTCATCTGGCAGTGGTAGATATTATTGGAACTATTGATGCTTCAAGCAATCAATCTGTGAATAGTGAAGATACCAATAAAGCGCTTAAGCGTGCTTTTGAGGCATCAAATAGTAAAGCTGTTGCACTTAATATTAACTCACCTGGCGGTTCTCCAGTTCAGTCTGATGAAATCTGGCAGGAAATTCGTTATTTAAAAAAACAGCATCCTGATAAGAAGGTTTACGCCGTTATTGGTGATATGGGTGCATCGGGTGCGTACTATATTGCTTCTGCTGCAGATGAGATTATTGTCAATCCATCGAGTTTAGTGGGCTCAATTGGTGTCATCATGCCTAACTATGGGATTACTGGTTTAGCTCAGAAACTTGGTATCGAAGATCGCACTTTAACAGCAGGAACGAATAAAGACATTTTAAGTATGACAAAACCGATTGATCCTGCACAAAAGCAGCACATTCAATCTGTTCTTGATAATGTTCATACTCACTTTATTACCGCAGTTAAAGAAGGGCGTGGAAAGCGTTTGAAATCGAATGATCCAGCTATTTTTTCTGGTTTGTTCTGGACTGGTGACCAAGCAATCCAGTTAGGAGTTGCTGACCGTTCAGGTAACATTACGAGCTTGATGCGTGAACTAAACCTTGATAATAAAGTTGACTACACAATTGAGCGTAACCCATTACAATCAATTTTAGGTCGTATGGGTGCACAGATAGGGCAAGGGGTAAGTGAATCTATTGCTCAAGAAGTGCAGACTCGTCAAAGCGCAAAATTACAATAAAATCTGTTTTAGGATAGCGGTATGTCAATGAAACCAGTTATACACTTTGCTCATGCGAATGGCGTACCCTCAAAAGTGTATCAAAAACTGTTTGACCAGTTGAAAGGGGAATATGACATTATTTATGTTCCCCTGATTGGTCCTGATAAACGTTATCCTGTGACTAACCATTGGCCTTCTTTGGTTGATCAGGTGATTGATAGTATTGTACGGCAGGCGAAAGGACGTAAAGTCATTGGACTTGGGCATTCTCTTGGTTCAGTTTTAACTTTGATGGCCTCTTTTCAGCGTCCTGAACTCTTTTCTCAAGTGATTATGTTAGATCCTCCTCTTATTTTAGGACGATATTCATTTGCTTTTCATATGGCAAAATTATTTCGTCCTAAATTAGTTGATGCGATGACACCAGCAGGCTTATCTGCACGTCGTCGTGAACATTGGGAATCGAGAGAACAGGCGGCCGAATTACTGCGTCCTAAAGGCTTTTATAAAGATTTTGATGAAGATTGTTTTCAAGCTTACATTGACTATGCTTTGAAAGAAGATTCGGTCCGAGGTGGAGTTACTTTAACGATTTCTCGTGAAGATGAAGTTGCAATTTTTCGGAAAAATCCTTCTTGGTGGTGGCTACCAATGCCAAAACCTAAGATGCCTGTGCATTTAGTTGTGGGTAAAGGAAGTGATTTCTTAAAAAGAGGCTTTCCTCAAATGGCAAAGCGAAAAATGGGAATTCCGTTTACCGTGGTTGAAGGGGGACATATGTTCCCTCTAGAACATCCTATTGATACAGTGAACTCTATAAAGAAATTGATTCATACTCAGCCAAATTAATTTTTAAACGTATAAAAAAAGGACATGCTGGCATGTCCTTTTTTTATTTTTGCTTTTAAGTAAAATATTTTACCAATTTGCAAAACGAATAGGGTGTTTAAGAATTTGATCACGGAAATAGGCTTGGCCATTTTTCCATGTAAGTTGACCGTTACATAACCACTCTGCTACTTGTGGGTAGATAAAGTGCTCAAGTGTATGTACTCGATCTGCTAATGAAGCGGCAGTATCATGTTCTTTAACTGAAATAGCGGATTGGGCAATTGATTGACCAGAATCTAGTTCAGCAGTTACAAAGTGTACGGTACAACCATGTAAACGATCACCTGTATTTAAAACACGTTGATGAGTGTTCACGCCTTTGTAAGCTGGAAGAAGTGAGGGATGTATGTTCAGCATTTTCCCTTGCCATTTATTGACAAAGGTGGGAGTTAAAATACGCATGAAGCCAGCTAAAATAACTACATCCACTTGCCAAGCCAAGAGTTGTTGATGCATTGCTTCATCAAACACTTCACGCGTTGGAAAGTCTTTATGGGAAATAACAGCCGTAGCAATATTGGCTTTTTGAGCACGCTCTAGGGCATAAGCATCTGCTTTATTAGACAGTACACCTACAAGTTGCCCTGATAGATTTGCATCTATCAAGGCTTGTAAATTACTGCCGTTCCCAGAGACTAGAACAGCAATTTTTATCATGCAAAGATCACACGAATTTTTTCGTCTGCACCTTCCACTGATTCAGCATTTTCTTGGATGTGTCCAATTTTCCAAGCTTTTTCACCTTGAGCATTAAGCACATCAATTGCTTTTTGTGCATCATTTGCATCAACAGCAATGACCATACCTACGCCACAGTTAAACGTACGGTACATTTCAAAGCGTTCTACATTGCCTTCGCGTTGCAGGAGTTGGAATAATTCAGACCATTCCCAAGAAGCTTCATCAATGACAGCTTGTGCACCATTTGGTAATACACGTGGTAAGTTACCTGGTAAACCGCCACCAGTGATGTGTGCCATAGCATGTACATCAACTTGTTTACATAGCTCAAGAACTGGTTTTACATAAATACGAGTTGGCTCCATTGCTACATCAGCAAGAGGACGGCCATCAATCGTTTGAGTTAAATCAACATTTTTAACGTCTAAAATTTTACGTAATAATGAATAACCATTTGAGTGAGCGCCACTTGATGCAACACCAATAAGCACATCACCAGACTTTACTTTAGAGCCATCAATAATTTTACTTTGCTCAACAACACCAACAGCAAAACCAGCAAGATCGTAATCTTCGCCTTCATACATGCCTGGCATTTCTGCGGTTTCCCCACCTACAAGTGCGCAACCTGCAAGCTCACAACCTTTACCAATACCAGTAACAACATTTGCAGCAACGTCAACATTTAAGTGACCAGTTGCATAATAATCAAGGAAGAATAATGGTTCTGCACCACAAACTAAAAGGTCGTTTACACACATAGCCACAAGATCTTGGCCGATTGTGTCATGACGATTAAGATTAAGTGCCAAACGTAATTTAGTTCCTACACCATCGGTTCCAGAAACTAAAACAGGCTCTTCATAACCTTTAGGAATTTTGCATAGTGCACCAAAGCCACCAAGTCCGCCCATTACTTCAGGACGACTTGTACGTTTAGCGACTGACTTGATACGATCGACCAGTGCGTCGCCCGCTTCAATGTCGACACCCGCATCTTTATAGCTTAAACCGGTATTTGGGGTAGAAGTTGAGTTGCTCATAAATGAAGTCTCCGCATTGGCGGCAGATTATAACCTGAATATACGAAACTCTTATGTTATTTATGCTCGAAAATGCTATCTTTAATAAAAATATTTTTTCATTTATAACGATTAAATCAAAAAAGGCTAGATTTTATGCAAGATCGTATACTGCGCCGTATTTTTTTACTCGCAGGTATTGTATTGCTGGTATGGGTATTGTACTTACTCAAGCCTGTAGTCATTCCTTTTATCGGCGCTTTTTTCCTGGCTTATTTATTCAGTCCTCTTGTTGATGTTCTGGTAAAAATCAAGTTGCCTCGCTGGTTAGCAATTAGCGTGGTGTTTATAGGAATAGGCGTAACCCTAACCATCGCATTGTGGTATTTGGTTCCTCTAATTTGGAAACAATTGGTTTACGCCCGAGATAGTATTCCAGCTGGTATTCACTGGATTAACGCGACCTTTTTGCCTTGGGTATCTTCAACTTTTAATCTACAGGCAATGGAAATTGACACAGAGCAGATGTCTAAAGCTGTGATGGAATATGTTCAAACCAATTATAGTGCCGATAGTATTCAGTCAGTGTTATTAAAGTTGGCCCAGTCTGGTTTGAATTTTATTCAAATTGGTGGAACAGTTGTTTTAATTCCAATTATTGCTTTTTATTTTTTACTAGACTGGGAACGTATGTTACAGAACTTACGTCGTCTCATTCCACGTCGATATGAAGCAAATACTTTACAGATCGTTGGCGAATGCCATAGTGTTTTAGGGGCATTTGTTAAAGGTCAGTTTCTCGTCATGCTATTGCTAGGCATAGTATATGCAGTTGGTTTGCAGCTCATTGGTTTGGAAGTTGGTCTTATTATTGGTATGGTGGCTGGCCTAGCCAGTATTATTCCTTATTTAGGATTTGCAGTAGGTATTATTGCAGCGGTTATCGCAAGCTTGTTCCAGTTCGGATTGGACTGGATGCATTTATTACTCGTTGGTGTAGTTTTTATGATTGGCCAAGCGGTAGAGGGCTATATTCTACAGCCATTCTTACTGGGCGATAAAATTGGTCTATCTCCTGTAGCAGTTGTCTTTGCAGTATTAGCAGGTGCACAGCTTGCAGGTTTCTTGGGAATGTTAATTGCATTGCCTGTTGCGGCTGTTATTGTGGTGTTGTTGAAACACTTAAGAGATAACTATGAAAGAAGCTCCCTTTATGCTTCACCGTCTGCGTTAGTCATACAACAAGGTGATATTAAGCAAATTCATGTAGAAACCGAAAGCACTAAGCTTGATCTTGAGGTTAAAACACAGCAAGATACAGATACACTGAAACCATCTGACCAGAAATAATTTCAAGGTTAATTCGATATATGCGTCAACTCCAACTGGATATAGAACCTCAACTTGATGCCCGAATCAGTGATTTCTCGGGACCAAGTTGGGGGAATGTAGTTGATGCTGTGCGTCAACTACATGCTGGTCTGGTCAGTAGGTTTTATATCTACGGTGGGGCAGGGACAGGTAAGAGTCATTTACTTTCGGCAATTTGTGACTCTTATTTAGAAATAGGCAAATCTGCAATTAAAGTTTCTTTGCTTGAACTTCTTGATGCTCCTATCGAAGCAATTACTTCTTTAGAGCATTATGACCTTGTTGCTCTGGATGATATTGAATCGATTAGTGGAGTTCCTCATTGGCAAAAAGCTGTCTTTCATTTAATGAATAATCACGATGGGCAGTTGGTATTTTCTTCGCGTGTAGCGCCTATCGAATTAAAGTTGGAATTACCAGATTTACAATCACGACTTACGCAAGCTGTTAGTGTTAAAGTGCCGAGTGGAAGTTTATATGCGGACCGCTATGCTTTGGTGACATCTGTAATGTCTAGACGTGGTATTCATTTTGATCAGCAAATTGTTGACTATTTATTGCTGCATGGTCCTCATCAAGCTTCTCTTTTGCTACAGACAGTTGCCCAATTAGAAAAATTACTCAAAGGCGAAAAAACAAAACTTTCGAATGCAACGTTAAGACAAATTTATGCTTTGATTGATGAATATCAACAATAGATATTCTTTCATTTTGGTTTATTGCTTTGCCTAAATTTATAAAAACCTATTAAAAATAGAGTCTCTGGCACAAGATTTCTAATTTTAGAGCACTGGCCTATATATCTTTTTAAATCTCTTTCTAATTTTTAATGATTCACATTTTTGTATTTAAAAAAGTTTTTTAAATGTATGAAGCTTTTTGTAATCTGATTCAAAAATGACTCTATAGACCGACCAAAATGTCTTGAGAAATTCTACTTGCTGTGACAAAGTACGCACAAAGGATGCGATTGCAAAAGTGAAAATTTTGCAATATTGACAAAAAAAATGAAAAAAGATGTAAGGAGATGGGTATGCTCAAACGGAGCATTGCTTTTGCTTTATTGGCTGCTGCTGGACACGCTTATTCTGCCGATATTCAAGTCACAAGTTTAGTTGATGAAAATGCAGATGATAGTTTATGTACATTACGCGAAGCTGTAGAGTTATTGAATAAACGTAATTCAACCAATTCTTCAGTAGTTGACTCTGTAAAAAATGGTTATCATGGATGTACTGGTAGTGACTCAACAAATATTATTCTGCAAAGGGATAAAGAGTATACACTTAAAGAAAAAATAACGATTACGGCTCCTTTAATAATTAGTACTGCGAAAAATGATTCTACATTAGTTGATACTGATCAACCAGGTTCGCATAACGCTACAATAAAAATGATTGGTACAGATGGATTATTTATAGTTGATGATGCAAGTGTTGAAAAAGCATCGATTTCTGTTTCGCTAACTGATCTTAACTTACAAGGTGCTGGTTTAAAATCTAAAGCCGTCACTGGTGGGTTGATCGATAATCATGAAATGTTGAAGATCCAAAACTCTCGTTTAATCGATGGATATGCAGCTCAAGGGGGAGCAATTTATAATAGAGGGCTTGTCACAAAAAGTGGCCAGACTTATGGTTTCGTCACTATTACCAATACTCTTATTCAAAATAATAAAGCAACACAAGGTGGAGTAATTTATAGCGAGCAGCCTTTGTATTTAGTCACGCAGTCTGTGATTCGAGACAATGAAGCTAGTTCAGCAGCTGGATCACTTTTTTTTAATGCAAATAAATTTGATGATGCAAGTACAGGTGGATACTTAAGTCAGCGCGCTACTGGATTGAGTAACAGTACTTTTTTCCACAATAAAGTAGGTTTTATTGCAAATATTCGAGATGGAATGTTTGTAAATAACATTACCATGATCAAAAATGACAAAGGGCTATTTCTAGATTCCCCCCAAGGTAATGCTTCTATTTCAAATAGTATTTTAGTTGGGAATACAATCAATTGTCAGGCTGGTACTGCGGATAAAGCAATCATACAAAGTAATTTAGTTACAGCAGAATGTAATAGGAACGCGACCTCAAAACTTCCAAATATTATCTATCCTAATAATGAAAAATTAATTGCAGGAACTACAGATGAAGGTGTCTGTGATGTAACAGCAAAAGAAGGGTTGCTATGCCCATTTAGTACGCCTAAAGATAGCTTCCTAGGTTTTTTTAAACCTCGACTGTTAGAAAGTTATAATACTTTAGCTGACTCCTTAATTATTAATAAAGGTCGTTTATATAGTGACGGCACATCAGTTGGATTAGCAAGCTGTGAAACTGTTGATCAACGTGGGAAAAAACGTAGTGGTTATGATGAGCTGTGTGATCTTGGTGCAATCGAATATATTTTAGATACAGAGATATCATCAGTAGGTCAAGATATTAGATACGGGCAAGTTGCAAAATTTAATATTATGGGGTCTCTAAGTGAAGCAGATTTGGTTACGCCTGCTACGTGTAAGCGATTGTTTGGTGAGCGGGCTGATGGAAAAGAATGGCAACCTGGATGTCTTCGAATTAAACAAAGTACAGACACCCCAATTTCTAAAGGCACTATAACTCTAGATCAAAATGGAAATGTAATTTATACGCCAAACGGTAACTGGCATGGTGCAGATATTTTTAGCATACAGGTTGTTACGAGTATTTCTCGTTTTAATGAAGGCGTAGAGTTTCAATATATCACTATCCCGACAAGAATTGTTCAGGACCCTTTATCTGGAATTGAAGACAAATCTGTGAGTGCTGGAGGTGGAGGTAGTGTTGGTAGCGGCTTTATTTTAAGTTTATTAGGTTTGATTGCTTTACGCCGTTTCAAGTCATAATCAGGGATGAGGACTATGAAAAATTATAAAAAAGCATTATTAGCATTAGCTGTGCTTGCAAATATGCCACTTTTTGCGGATACCACAAATAAAAGAATTGAGGTTACAACTTTTGCTGATGAAGATGGTGAAAATACGAATGCATGTTCATTAAGAGAAGCCATTAAAGTTGCAGAAACTCGTAAATCCGCCTATGGATGTACTGTTTTTAGTTTGGATGCCGATCAGGTAATTCAACTAAAAGCAGGGACTTATACTTTAAATAAAGAGTTAGTACCAAATGCTAATATTTCTATTTATGGTTATGGAGAGCGTGAGCAAGATAAAATTTGGTCAGAAAAGAATGTCTTAACAAATGATTATCCTGCATTACCTCTTCTTCAAACTCGTATTAATGCGGCTGGTAAGTCACGTATATTTAATACAGCAGAAAATCAAAAAGCCTTATTTTTACAAAATATTATTTTAGAAAATGGTATGGCTTCAAATCAAGGTGGGGCTATTTATGCGGGTGGCGATGTTACCTTATTAAATACACAAATTTTGAATTCGCAAGCACCGAAAGGTGGAGCTGTCTTTCTTGGTGGCAATGAGGTAGACCTATCGATAAGCCATTCCTTGCTACAAGGTAATCAGGCGACTACTGGTAGTGTGTTTGCAATGAGTTGTCTTAATGGTACTGAATATGCCAAACGAGAAGTTGCTTTTACATCTTCAAGTATTATCAAGAATGGCTCAAGTAACTCGGCTAGTACATTTGAATTTTGTGGTGAACCGAAAGCCACTTTTACAATTAATACAATTGCTCAAAATATTGCAAGTACTGTAAATGGAGTGATTTTAAAATTTACAGGAGATGCGATTCCTGGTAGTACAACGAATCCATCAACCATTTTAAGTGGTGGAAGTAGTTTAAAACTACAAAATAATACTATTGTCGAGAACAATGCGCATACTACTTTTCTCTATGATAGTTTAGGTGGGAAAGAGTTAAATTTTAATATAATTGGATACAACCCAGTTGGTTATGCTTGTCGATATTTAGCAGGCTCAGCAGCAGATTTGAAAAACACTGGTCTTAGATTATCTTTTAACGCACTCAATTTAAGTAATAACATTGATAAATGTGATTTACCAAAAGAAGTACTTTCTTCGGCCAATAAGACAATTGATATTTCAGGCGTTCCATTTAGCTCTTTACTTGAGCGCCATGAAAAAGCTACAGCAGTAACAGGTTTTTTACCACTTTATTTTCCATTGTTAGCTGCTGGAAAAGAAGATTTAATAGATGTAGACCCTGAGGGTAAAGCTATATGTGCTGATATAGATCAACGTGGTTTAGCTCGACGCCCAACTAATAAATTATATTATCAGCCAGACAACATTGCTCGTAATAGCTGTGATATAGGTTCTGTAGAATTAATGAAATTGACTGCTGGTGATTTAAGAGGTTTGGGGAATGAATCACTTACTACTTTACTTGAGGGATATCAAACACAATATGATACTGCAGAAAAAAATCTCACTAATCCACTTTATTCATATTTGTGGGACGCCTTAAAAATAGATTTTGCAAATTATAAAAATCTTCTCGATCAAACTAAAGCAAATGCAAAATATCGAGCTATCTATATTGATTTGAAGGCAAATGGTTTACCTTTGCCAAATGAAGATAGCAATCATCTTCTAAAATTTTTTAATAGTACGGATTACAATATTAAAGTCGAGACAATAGGGACTGGTCTAATCGACGATAAGGTATATAACATTAAAGATAAGGAAGAAAAAGTACTTAAATGTGAGTGGAACTCAGCTTTACAGCAAATTATTTTTTATAGATTAGATGATTTAACCACGACAGCTGGTGACAATAATTACTGTAAATATACCGTAAGTACTAAGGATGGGGCTATCCAGTCAACAGGTTTGTTAGAGGCCAAATTTGACAATATTGCGCCAGTAGCAAGTGATAGTAAGGTCATATTCCAATATTTAGCAAATGAAATAATTCCATTAAATTTACTTAAATATGCGAATGATGATGGGGATGGTCCAGCTAATACACTTATTACAAAGCCAAATAAACCTCAGTTTGCAGACTTGCCTATCTATTTACCAAGTAAAAGCTCAAAAGATGGAATTTTTACGGTCGTGAAGGCCGATAGAGAGGGTCCTTGCCCAGGTGATGATAAGGATAATACTTGTTATGGTGGTAATATTTATATTCAGGCTAAAAATAGTTTTAATAACTTCAATGATACATTAACTTATTACGTATATGACGCTGATAATAAGATTTCAAATGCTGGTACTCTAAGTTTGGTTAGCAGTAATACTGCTGCTGGAGGTAGTAGTGGAGGCGGTGGTGGTAGCTTAGGAATTTTATCTATAGCATCTTTACTTGGTTTAGTGGTCTATAGACGCTATCGTAAGTAATTCTTATAAAATAAAAAGCCTCCAATTGGAGGCTTTTTTATGGAAATTAGAGCTAGAACCTATATAAGTCATGAAACTCACGGTGTGTGAACTTCACATACTTATTTAATGTTCTAAATACTTATTCATATATTCTTCACGAATAGCTGTCCTTTCTTCACCATTTGCTTTAAGCATACGCTGACGTAAATCATTACGCTCTTGTGTACTCATTTTTTGCCATGCTTCACGCATTTTTTCTTTTTCAGCATCGGGGAGCTGAGTAAACCAGTCCATACGTTGCTGTAGGTTCGTACTTTGATTCGCTGGTAACTCTTTTAAGCTCTGGTAACGTTTAATAACTGCACGTTGTTCCTCTTCAGAAAGGGCATTCCATGTGTCATCAACTTGTGTATTGGCATCTTTAGAAAAAATCCAAAATCGTTCAAAACCTGCAAAACTGGTTTGCAAGAAACTTAATGAACAAAGGATAAGAGCTAATTTTTTAGCTGCCATGTTGTACTTTATCCTCACCCAAGACCATTAGCATTTCTAAATCTTCCACCATTTGGGGGGATAATTTAGGATTTACAATCACTTGATTTTGTGGCTTATCAACAATATCTGCTGAATTAGGTAAAATTACAAAACCTGTGATCGCTGCTGCAAGTGCAAAACCAGACATTTTCCAGACACTATAAAAAGAGGCTGGTTTTTGTTGAATATGGTCAAGCACATGATTCATGACCACTGTTTTATTTTTATGGTGATGTGCCAAACTATCAAGTTTAGACGTCACCTTTTTAGTGAAATCATCATGATTCATCAGAACCTCCCAAGGGATTTAAATGGGCCAAGTACTCTCTAAGTCCCTGAATTGCTCGGTGATAATGGGTTTTTACACTACCTTCGGTACAGTTCATGATCTGAGCTGTTGTGTGTGTGTCAAAACCTTCCCACGCACGTAACATAAATGCCTGTTGTTGACGAACAGGTAATTTTGAAATCGCTTCTCGAATTTCTTCGATAGTTACTGCTTGATCGAGAAAATCCGCAGGATTAATGGCTTTTTCATCAACTACATCAATGATTTCATCATCGTCATTGTCCAGACTAACTTTTTTGAAGAATGAAAATGGGTTTGCTCTACGAGATTCTTTGCGGCGCCAATCCTGAAGTTTGTTGTTTAAAATCGTATAAAACAGGGGATACCATTCTTCTGTACTTTTATCGGCATAAGATTTGTGTAAAGCAATAAATGCTTCTTGAACCAAATCCATTGCAATACCTTGTTGACCTTGGGTAGCACTCTCCATCATCACCAAAGCACGACCAGTTACATCTTGCATGAAAACTTTCAGGCGTTGTTCAGCCGTGCTTGCATGAGCACTAGATGTTTCCGATCGAGACTTTTTCGGTGCTAAATCCATGGAGATGGAAAATCCTGTCATTGGACATACCCACCTTATCTTCAATATATCTCTTATATAACGTTGAAAAGAGGTGGGAGGTTGACAACAATCGGCTATTTTTTACTAGTGTAATTGATTTTTTTCACAAATATGTGAGATGTAAAATAAATTAACGTTTTATTGGCGTTGACGAACCATCTCAAAAAAACAAATAGATCCTGCAATTGCTACGTTTAATGACTCTTGTCCACCTGGTTGAGGAATAGTCACTGATTGTGCGTGATCTAATGCGTAATCACTAGCACCTTGACCTTCATTTCCTAAAATCCATACACAGGGTTTAGAAAGATCTTGTGAATAGAGGCTTGTTGAGCGATGTGAGCTTGTAACAAAAACTGGAATAGGAAATTTTGGAAGAATATCTGTGAGTTGGAAGTTTTCAAAACAATGTAAGCTAAAATGCGCTCCCATACCTGCTCTTAAAACTCGCGGAGACCAAAGTGATGCAGAGCCTTGTGTGCAAATAATTTGTTTAATATTTGCTGCTGCTGCTGAACGTAGTAAGGTGCCTACGTTACCAGGATCTTGGATATTCTCCAGAATTAAAGTATCTACGTTATAATCGATCGTTGATGCAGTTTTAGGCAAATCGATAATAGCTAAACAAGGCAGACTCGTACCTAAAGTACTTAAATCTCTATATAAAACTTCACTAATAACAAAGATATGACCTTGATGCAGTTCGATTATTTCTTTTAAATCGTCGTGTTCTAATGCTTGTTCTGTCGTAAATAAAGAGAAAAGCTTCTTCTGTTGCTGTAGCCAAGCTAAACAAAGGTGAGTGCCTTCAAGGACTGTTTGTTGGTGTTTTTTTCGGGCGTTACTAAGTTCGATTAATCCACGCAAATGTTTAATTTTTGCATTGTCTTTTGATTCTAAAAAAATAACAGCCATAAGGAAATATCCAACAAAAGGGCACCATCATACTATGATGCCCTAAGTAATTAAAATTATTAATGATAGCTTGTTACGCGTTCAACTTCATTTTTAGAACCAATAATCACAGGAACTCGTTGATGAAGTTCTGTTGGTTCAATGTCTAAAATGCGAACACGGCCTGTAGTTGATGCACCACCAGCTTGTTCAATGAGCATACTCATTGGATTCGCCTCATACATTAAACGCAAGCGACCCGCTTTTGTCGGATCTTTTAAGTCGTATGGATAAAGGAAAATACCACTGCGGCATAAAATACGGTGAATATCACCCACCATACATGCTACCCAGCGCATGTTGAAATCTTTTTCACGAACAGAGGTTTTACCTGCAAGTAATTCATCAATATATTGTTTTACAGGATCTTCCCAATGACGCTGATTAGAAGCATTAATTGCAAACTCTTGAGTATCTGCTGCAACTTGAACATTGTCAGTAGTGAGCAAGAATGTTTGAGTTTCTGGGTCTAAAGTAAAGAATGCTACGCCATTTCCCACTGTTAAAGCCATCATGGTTGATGGGCCATAAAGTACGTAACCCGCAGCAACTTGCTGTGTACCAGCTTGCATGAAATCTTCTGCTTGTGTTACCGCATTTTTTGCCGGCAGAATAGAGAAAATTGTACCTACACACATATTAATATCAATATTACTTGAGCCATCTAATGGGTCAAATAAAACCAGATATTTCCCATTTTCTTGGGCTGGTGTGAACTCATCAAGCTCTTCAGAAGCAAGACCACCTACTTGAGGATGAACTTTTAATGCATCGATTAAATAGTCATTAGAAATCACATCAAGTTTTTTCTGTGTTTCACCTTGAACATTTTCATTACCAGCACTTCCTAAAATACCAGCGAGCGCACCTTTTTGTAAGGCTTGATCGATAGTTTTACAGGTTGTGGCGATAGTATCGATGACTTGAGCCAACTCCGGTGTTAGATTCCCTTTTTGTTGTTCTAAAAATTGGGACAAGGTGAGGTTGGACATAGAAAATAGCTCCTGTGCTTCAAGCATCAAAATGAGTCAGATAAATACGTGGCATATTCTAGATGAGAATGGCACAAAATAAAAATTATCTTACTTTATTTGTGTTGGATTTATGCTTACAGATCCCATTTTAAATGGTATGTTGATTATATAACAACGGACTGTATATTTTAGGAGAATCGAAATGACAACAAAGAAGTTTGATGCGACCCCAACGGCAGGTGAACCAATCAATCTAGATGAAATTTCGAAAGAGAATGTTCAGGATGCTTGGAAAGATTATGAGGCAAAACCTGAATATAAAGATTTTAATAAGCATGATTTGATTGAATCGATGCAACATTCTGAAGAAGAAAAGAAATCTTCCTAAGTTTTGTTGTTATAAAAAAACGCTCATAAAAATATGAGCGTTTTTTTATGCGTATTCTTTATTTTAATAAAGGAGGTACTGCTTCGTAATTAATTTCAACGCGGCGGTTTTCTTTCCACGCAGATTCATCATGTCCTGCATTAACAGGAGCTTCTTTACCATAACTTACAGCTTCAAGTTGCTGTGGGTTTACGCCATTGGTAATTAAGTAACTTTGCACAGCTTTAGCACGACGCTCGCCTAAAGCCATATTGTACTCACGTGTACCACGTTCATCTGTATGACCAGTTAAAGCAACTTTTGAATTTGCATTTGCCATAAGAAATTGTGCGTGAGCTTGGAGAGTTTGATAGTCTTCAGTAGATAAGTCACTGCTGTCATAATCAAAATGAACAACGCGTTTAGCCAAAGCAGCTTTATTTGATTCAGTCACACCTTTCGATGAAGCACCTGCCAAATTTTGAGCATTTAATGCTGCATCTTCACTTAAACCAGAAGTGTTTACCGTACTTGGATTTGTACCAGTTGTTGTAGTCGCTGCCGGTTTGCGGCTAGCACAACCTGTCATCACAAGTGCTACGCAAAGAAAGGGTAAAGCTAAATATTTGATTGATTTCATGATCATCTCCATCAATGGAATTAAAAGTTATTTTGGTGCCCATGCCGGTTCACGTACTTCACCTTGTTCACTTGGTAAATTCATACGGAAACGTCCATCAGTAGACATAATAGACAACAAGCCACGGTTGCCTTCACGAGTTGCGTAGACCACCATTTGCCCATTTGGTGAGAAACTTGGTGATTCATCTAAACTGGTTGGGGTAAGAATATTGGTGATGCCAGTATTAATGTCCTGAATTGCAACTTTATAACTGCTGCCACTTGGGCGATGAACAAGAGCAATCTTTTTGCCATCTGCACTTAAAGTTCCACGTGCATTAAATGAACCTTTAAACGTTAGACGTTTTACTGAGCCATCAGCAAAGGTATAACGATAGATTTGAGCAGAACCACCACGGTCAGAAGTAAAAATAAACGATTTTCCATCTGGTGTATAACGTGCTTCAGTATCAATTGCCGAGTCGTTTGTCATACGTTTGACTTGGCGAGTTGATAAATCCATTTGATAGATTTCAGGGTTGCCATTCATAGATGCTGTAAATAGCATTGATTGGCCATCAGGTGAAAAACTCGGTGCGCCATTTAGGCCTTTAAAGCTTGTGAGTACTTCACGTGTCCCTGTAGATAAATCTTGTAAATAAATTGCTGGACGTTTGGTTTCAAATGAAACATAAGCAATTTTCTTAGCATCTGGTGTCCATGCTGGTGAAAGAATTGGATCACGAGATGACAAAACAGTTTTTGGTTGTTCACCATCCGTATCTGCAATTTGTAAAGTATAACGTTCTGCAGGAGTTGCCGGATTTCTGAGTACATACGCAATACGGCCACTAAAATCACCCGGAATGCCTGTAAGTGCCTGATAAATAGCATCACTTACCATATGGCCAGCTTGACGTATACGTGAAGCAGGTACATTTAAAAGTTCATTTAAAATGTATTGCTGCTTTTGTACATCATAAAGTTGGTAATGAACTTCAAAACCTGTAGCTGTTTGTTTAATTTGTCCAGTAACTACATATGGAATTCCGGCAGCTTGCCAGTCAGAAGCTTGAATCTGATTGATTGCAGCATTAGCAGGTAAATTTTTAGATGAGCTTGTAAAGCGTCCAGAACGATTTAAGTCAGTTTCAACAATAGGAGAGAGCCCATTGTCATTATTAAACGGGACAATAGCAATTTTAGGTGCCTGATCTGGTGCTTTAGCAATTTCCAGATATAACTGGGCAAAAGCAGTTGTAGGAGCTAGAGGGCTTAATGCGGTGATCAATGCTAAAGATAGCAGGTGTTTGCGGCTCGTATTCATAAGTTTAAAGTCATAGCTGGTATTTTTGTGACTGTTGATTTTGTAGCATAGTTACATGCCTTAAACTATTTAAAGCATGTAACTCTTTCAAAATTATTGCGCTCTAAATGTAGAGGTAACACTTCTTGCTTCGCGCCTTGCATCTGGGTCTGATGGCATAGGATATGGCGCAGAGGCTTGAATTGCGGCCTTAATACTTGCATCTAAAGCATCATCTCCGCTTGAACGCGTGATTACAATTGAATTGACACTTCCCGAATCTGAGAGGGTAAAACGAACACCAACTGTTTTACCACTACTGCCCGTCGGAACATCCCAAGAGCGTCGAATTTTTTGCTCAAAATCACGTCTAGCTGAAGAAGCAACTTTTTTAGCCTCAGCTTTCTTTTGAGCTGCCTCTTCTTGTGCTTTTTGAGCAGATGCAGCTTTTGCTTCAGCCTCTGCATCAGCTTTACGTTTAGCATCGTCAGCAGCTTTTTGTTGTTTGGCTTTTGCATCTGCTTCGGCTTTACGTTTAGCGTCGTCATTGGCTTTTTGCTGTTTAGCTTTTGCATCGGCGTCAGCTTTACGTTTAGCGTCGTCATTGGCTTTTTGCTGCTTGGCTTTTGCATCAGCCTCAGCTTTACGTTTAGCATCTTCATTTGCTTTTTGCTGCTTAGCTTTTGCATCGGCGTCAGCTTTACGTTTGGCATCTTCATTTGCTTTTTGTTGCTTAGCTTTAGCATCGGCTTCGGCTTTGCGTTTAGCGTCGTCATTGGTTTTTTGCTGTTTAGCTTTTGCCTCAGCTTCAGCTTTACGTTTAGCTTCTTGCTGTGCTAAAAGTTTAGCGTTTTCAGACTTTTGAGCCTCACGTTTCAGCTTTGCATCGGTCTCCGCTTTACGCTTAGCCTCTTCAGCGACTTTTTGTCTAGCCTTAGCATCTGCTTCAGCTTTCGCACTTTGTTCGGCTTTACGTTTTTGTTCAGCTTCCGCTCTTGCTTTAGCTTCAGTTTGACGTTTAGCTTCAGCCTGCTGCTTTTGTGCTTCCTCTACACGTTGCTGCTCTGTTGCTTGTTTAGCTTTCGCCGCTTCCTCAGCCTTGCGTTTTTGTTCAGCTAATTTTGCTTGTTGTGCCTGTTCAGCTTTTTGCTTTTCAGCAGCGAGCTGCTGTGCAGTCGGAGGAGGGGGCGCTGCTGGAAGATTTTGAGGAAGAGTTTCATCCACAATAGGGCTTAATACCTCTTTTGCTTCATTTGTAGCAGTTGTCTCTTGTTCAATTTCTTTCGCTAAAGGCGGGGGTAAATCTTCTGGCTTAACTAAAATAGTTGTTAGCTTTTTTGGCTGTTCAGGTGGTTTACTCAAGCCTAAAAAAAGCAAGCCAACAATGGCAATTGCATGAACTCCAATTGTAAAGCTCAATGCAATCGCATTTTGTTTAAAGTGTGGCTTTTGATTTTTATTCATAGCTTATTTTAAAGGCTCTGTCAGAAGGCCAACTTGAGTTAAACCTGCTTCTTGTAAACTTGCCATCAGTGATACGACCTCTCCATAAGGACGAGACTTATCACCATTGACTAAAACTGTGAGTTGTTTATTTTCTTGTTCAGCTTGTTTTTGAGCATCGCTTAAAACTTCTTCAAGTTTTTCACGAGATAATGGCTCACTATCTTTGTAATCTTCATACTGAAGATAAATATTGCCATCTTTACCAATCGTTACCATAGCAGGCATATCTTTTGATTCGATTGGATGGTTATTTGCTTGAGGTAAATCGACTTTAATACCACTAGTAATCATGGGAGCAGTCACCATGAAAATAACCAAAAGTACGAGCATAACGTCAATATAAGGTACGACGTTCATATCACTTTTTAGTGGTTTTTTTATGCGCTCAAAGCGCCCTGAACGCTGAATTGCCATTATGCATCTTCCTGTGATGAACCCACAGACTGACGTTGCAATAAAGCAATCATCTCTTCAGCAAATAAAGCACGATCAGAGTAAACACTTTCGCTTTTAGAAGTGAAATGGTTAAAAGCCAATACGGCAGGAATTGCAGCAAATAAACCAATTGCGGTTGCAATAAGTGCTTCGGCAATACCCGGTGCAACAGTTGCCAGAGTAACTTGATCAACAGCAGCTAAACCGATAAAGGCATTCATAATGCCCCAAACAGTACCGAATAGACCGATATAAGGAGCTACAGAACCGATACTTGCTAAACTACCTAAGCCATATTCTAGGTGGCTCTGATCACGACTCAAACCTACACGTAAAATACGTTCAGTTCCTTCGATCGTTTGTGAAACAGGAGCCTGACGTTTTTTAAGTTTAAAAAATTCACTCAATCCTTGATAAAAAATATCTTCAAGACCTGAGCGTTTTGAGTTGAGTTGAGCATTGTTGTAAAGCGTATTGAGTTCAGCACCAGACCAGAACATTTTCTGGAAATGTTCATCTTCTTGATGTGCTTTTTTATAACTCATATGTAACTTGGCAATCAGATACCAACTAAAGATTGATGCTAATAATAAAATTAGCATGACCAACTGAACGACTGGACTTGCCTGTAAAATAAGGTCAGAAATATGCAGGGTTGATTCAATGTTTGTTGCCATAGTTACATATGCCGGTTGTTTTTTTAGTCTTGTTCCAATTCTTTACGAATAAGATCACGTATTTCTTCTGGAAGACGACGAGCTATCAGTTCTTTGCTTAAACATGCCAACTCAACCTCGCCAGAAGCAAGCAAGATTTCACCACGATAAATATTTTGTTGCAACACAAATGACGCAGCTTTACATGAAACTACACGTGCTGTAACAGTAATTAAATCATCCATTAAAATAGGACGCATGTATTTTACGTCAATTTTGTGTACGACAAAGTTGTAATCTTTTTGATGCCAGTAATGATCAACGCCAGAAGCACGGAGCCATTCAGTACGGGTACGTTCCATATAGCGAATGTGGTTGGCATGGTAAACAATACCACCTGCGTCCGTATCTTCAATATAAACACGAATGTTGAATTCAAAATGATTCGCCATGAGAGGATTCCGTTTTAGTTCACTATAGAGCTTTGCATTTAAAATATGACTGCTGAATAAAACATCAATTTTATTCGAAGCCACGTATATGCTTTAAATACGGGGCAGTTTAGCAGATTGCATACTAAGTCCTATGGCACAACCTTTCAATTGCGATTGCTGTATTTCTAGTCTAAAAACAGTACATCTTATGGCTAGCATGCTTTTAAATTATGACGGCTTCCATGTGGTTTGAACTTGTTTTGATATATTCGGATAATCTAATACGAACCTTACATGTAACTCGGTTCCTGTTTTTAAGGCCTTGTCATCTACAATAAAATAAGGATTATGATTTGGTGCAGCCTGACTTACGTCTTGGTTTTCTGGTGTAGCTCCTAAGAAAACAAAGAATGAAGGCATCAGTTTGCCATAATATGCAAAATCTTCACTTGCACTCGCATTATGATCTAAAACATGTAATTTTGAATCTCCAGCAACTTTGGCTAAAGTTGGCTGAATAAGTTGAGTAAGGGTTTTATCATTCATGGTCACTGGTGCATAAGGTGCAATTTCAACTTTAGCAGTTACATCATTGGCTTGAGCATTATGCTCTATCATGACCGGTAAGCTTTTTAAGATATTATTTCTTATTTGTTCGTTATTGGAGCGAATGGTCCCGATCATATTGACCTGTTCAGGAATTACATTTCCTGCAGTGCCGCCTTGAATATTGCCGATACTGATTACGCCCATACCTTCAGTCAGATCTGTTCTTCGGCTAATAAGACTTTGTAAATTGTTAATCATGAGCGCAGATGCATAAATTGGATCTTTGCCTAACCATGGGGTAGAGCCATGGACCTGTTTGCCATTGACCTGAATACGTAAGTGATCTGCACTATTTAAAATGGCCCCATCTTTATAGTAAAGATGACCACTTTTCATGCCTGCCATGACATGCATTCCAAAAATAGCTTCTGGCTTATAGTTTTTAAAGGCGCCGTCTGAGATCATTTTTCTAGAACCGATTTGATCGCCATGAGTAAAGTTATCTATATCTGCACCACCTTCTTCAGCAGGTTGAAAAACAAAAACAACTGTGCCCGATATTTTATCTTTATTAGCAGCCAAAATTTTTGCTGCGCCTAATAACATTGCAGTGTGTGCATCATGTCCACAAGCATGCATCACATAAGTTTCTTTGCCTTGATAAATTGCTTTTTGTTTACTTGCAAAGGGTAGGCCGCTTTTTCTTCCATCGGCAGAGCATCCATATCCGCTCGAAGTGCGATGATAGGGCCGGGTTTGTCACCTTTTAAAATGCCGATTACGCCAGTTTTTGCATAACCAGTTTTGACCTGAATGCCATAAGATTTCAATTCTTTTTGAACAAGGGCAGATGTTTTAAACTCCATATTGCCCAGTTCAGGATGTTGGTGAATGTTTTGTCTTAGCTGAATAATCTGATTTTCATTTTGTTGAGCAGCATCATTGACCCAATCTGCTAGGCTTAGCTGACTTATGAGGGCGAGTGGCAAAAATAAAGTGGCTTTCTTATACATGTCCTTATCCTAAAAATATTATTGTTCATAAGATTTAATATCTTGATTTCTTATAATTCAGTTTTTAAAAATATTAAAAAATCAATAAGGTATAAAGAAAGACTTAAAAGGTATCGAGTCGCTAATTAATTGATAAGACAATTATTATTTTAGTTAAATAGAATAGTTAAATTAAAAAGAGGAAGAGAAAACTCTCTTCCTTTGGCTAGTTTTTAGGCTCAGGTGGCGTCAGTCCAAACTGTAAATAAGATTGATTGGTTGCAATACGGCCTCGAGCAGTACGCATGACATAACCTTGTTGAATTAAATAAGGTTCAAGAACGTCTTCAAGAGTACCGCTATCTTCAGCCATTGCTGCTGCAAGTGCTTCAACGCCAGCAGGACCACCATCAAAGCGCTCTAGTAGCATGCTCAAATAACGTCGGTCTAGGGTGTCTAAGCCTGCCTTATCAACATTGAGCATATCAAGCGCACGTTGCGCCATGTCATGTGTCACTTCACCTGTACCTTTTACTTGTGCATAGTCACGCACACGACGTAATAGACGATTGGCAATACGAGGTGTTCCACGTGCGCGGCGTGCAACTTCTTCTGCACCCTCAACTGTAATTGGCACATTCATTAAGTTTGCAGAGCGCGACACGATGTGAGTTAGGTCTTCTACAGAGTAAAACTCAAGACGTTGCACAATCCCAAAACGGTCACGTAGTGGTGACGTAAGTAAGCCCGCACGTGTAGTCGCAGCGACGAGTGTAAAAGGTGGTAAATCCAGTTTGATTGAGCGAGCAGCAGGACCTTCACCAATCATGATATCCAGTTGGTAATCTTCCATCGCTGGGTAAAGAATTTCTTCAATAACTGGAGAAAGACGATGAATTTCGTCAATGAACAAGACATCGCCTTCTTCAAGGTTGGTAAGCATTGCAGCTAAGTCGCCCGCACGCTCCAAAACTGGCCCCGAAGTAGATTTAAGATTACCGCCCATTTCACGCGCAATAATGTTGGCAAGTGTGGTTTTACCCAAGCCGGGTGGACCAAAAATCAGCGTGTGATCGAGTGCTTCACCACGACCGCGAGCAGCGCCAATGAAAATTTCCATTTGTTCGCGTACTACAGGTTGCCCAATATAGTCGGCAAGTGAAGTTGGTCGAATCGCCCGATCAAAATGATCTTCTGGTTTTTCTGCTCCACTGATTAAACGGTCTTGCATAATTGTTTTACTTCATCATTGATTTTAGAGCAGCGCGAATAATATCGGCTGATTCGGTGTAATCGGCTTTAACAGCAGCAACAGCTTTTTGTGCCTCAAGTGGCTTGTAACCTAAAGATTGCAAAGCTGCTTCTGCTTCTGCCACAGGAGGGTTTGCAGCAAACTGAATTTGAGGCAGGGTAGTCGCAGAAGAAGTTCCTTGAGCCAATGTTTTGAAACGGTCACGAAGTTCGATCATTAAGCGTTCAGCGGTTTTTTTGCCAACACCCGGAACTTTGACCAACGTGTTGATATCGTCATGCTCAATTGTGTGCACAAGTAACTCAACACTTAACGTCGATAGAATCCCTAATGCCATTTTCGGGCCGACACCATTTACTTTTAATAAGGTGCGGAAAATTATTTTTTCTTGAGCATCAATGAAACCGTAAAGCTGTTGAGCATCTTCACGGACAACCAAATGCGTCCATAACGTAACTTTTTGGCCTTTTTGTAATTGGCAAAATGTTGAAAGTGGCGTATCAATTTCATAACCCACACCATTTACATTCAGTAAGACAGTAGGGGCTTCTAGGGCAAACACTTCGCCAATTAAACATCCGATCATAGAGTAATTTCACTTATTCATAACTGTAAATCTGGTCGTTCTAACATTAATTGAAAACGACACAGGTTTTATTTCTTTCTATATCAAGCCAGCTTAAAACAAGCCAATTTTATTACCTTGTAACTCTTGAGCCAAGCTATAAGCCTGATGATCTGAGAACTTACTGATAATATCGAGTACTTGCATAATATTACTGTAGTGATTATTGCTAAAGTTAGCACCATACAGATTAAGGATAGACATTAAACGTTGTTCTTTAAAGCTCAAAGATTTATGTGGCGTGGTCAAAGGCACAAATGCATCCAAAATGGTTTGCAAACTTTGATGCGCAATAATTTCTAAACCAGACTTTTGTGGATGTTCAAAAATTTTATCACGTGCCAGATTTTTGGCTGTTTCGATACCAATTGCAATATCGGGTGAGCAATATTGTAAAAGGTTGCCTTTAAGCTGACCGGTAATAATTTCATAATGATGTTTAGCAAAAGCTGTAGTAACTTCATCCACAAGACGTTTCATGACGCGACCACGTAATGCTGAAATCTTTTGTTGCCACGTACTGTCTGGGTGTGACAATTCTTCAGGCTGACCATAATCGGCAATAAGATTTAAGAAAATTGGTTCAACTTCTTGGTAACTCAGCATATTTAAGATAATGCCATCTTCTAAGTCAATTAACGCATAGCAAATGTCGTCAGCGGCTTCTAGTAAGTAGGTCAATGGGTGACGACAATAATGATATTCACCTAACTGAATAAGCCCGAGTTGTTCAGCAATCTGTTTTAAAATTTCTTTTTCAGACTGATAACAGCCAAACTTTGCTCGTTGATGGGAAGGACGATCACCTTGTGAAGCAATGGTTTTTGAAAGCCATGGATACTTTAAATAAGCACCTAAGGTTGCATAGGTTAAACGCATACCTCCATCATTTGGATGATAATCAATGCGGCTTAATAAACGTAATCCTTGAGCATTACCCTCAAACTGACGAACATCGGCTTCTTCTTCTGGACTTAATTTTTTTAAAAAATCATCATGTGATGCATCATCGAACCACTCACGAATTGCATATTCACCTGCATGCCCAAAAGGTGGGTTACCAATATCGTGAGCCAGACAGGCTGCTTGAATAATTGCACCGACATCGGCAGGAGAAATCCAGACAGGTAATTCATTTTTTATTTTTTCTGCTGCGAGCATACCCATTGAGCGGCCAATACAGGAAACTTCAAGTGAGTGAGTTAGGCGAGTGTGAATGCCATCATGCTGTGCGAGTGGGTGAACTTGCGTCTTACGGTTTAGCTGACGAAAACTTTGAGAAAATATAATGCGGTCATAATCTTTATGGAATGGGCTACGAGCCAGTTCTGTACTGCTTTTTTTACTACCTAAACGAACTGCAGAAAGCAGCTCTAACCAACGCATTTGTTCCATTTATCATTATTCAAAACTGTAAAACCTGATCATGCCAAAAAAAAGTTAAAAGCACTAGCTTGGTGCGACATAGTTTGTCTTAGTTCAGGTTTTATTATGTTATTGAACAAACATGAAACAATTTATTTTTAGCTAGAATACCTAAAAAAATGATTTTGAACAAAAAACTAATCACTTCTTGCAGAATTAGGTTACAGAATACTGATTCTACATCTAGCTGATTTTAGCAAGAAGCAGTAGAATATGCGCTCTCTCTAAAGTCACATTGCGGTAAGGTTCACAAGACCTGCCCGTGGAGCCAAAATCAACATGTTTATCGTGGCCGGTGCAGCAGCACATTCTTCTTTTAAGAAAGCTCAACTATTAACACGTTTATCGTCAATTAGTTCTGTTCAATCTTTTGACAGCCAATGGGTCTATTTGTTTGATCAAGCGCTCAACGAGCAGCAACATCAATCTGCTTTGCAATTATTGAATGACGGTGAGTCTTTTGAACTTCGTCAATCTGCAAGTGATGAGATTCAGATTTTAGTTACACCACGTGTGGGTACTATTTCACCTTGGTCTTCTAAAGCAACTGATATTTTCAAAAACTGTAATACGCCAGTGCATCGTTTAGAACGTGGCCTTTTATTTACGTTAAAAGGTGTTTCTGAACTTTCTAATGAAGTTAAACAAGTACTTCATGACCGTATGACAGAAACAGTTTTTGCTCAAATTGATGATGCAAAAGCATTATTTTCAGAAACAGCTCCAAAACCATTAAATTCAATTGATATCTTGGGTCAAGGCAAAGAAGCTTTGGTTAAGGCGAATAATGAGTTTGGTTTTGCGTTATCTGAACAAGAAATTGATTATCTAACTGAAGCATTCGGTAAGCTTGGTCGTAATCCAAATGACATCGAGTTGATGATGTTTGCACAGGCAAACTCTGAGCACTGTCGTCATAAAATCTTTGGATCTGAATGGACAATTGATGGTGAAAAACAACCATTATCATTGTTCCAGATGATTAAAAATACTTATAAAGAATCTCCAACTGATGTGTTATCGGCATATAAAGATAACGCTTCAGTGATTGTGGGTTATGACACGATGCGTTTTTATCCGAAAGCGGATGAAAATGGTCACTTTGTTTATAAATATAAGAGCCAAGCTGCTCATATTTTAATGAAGGTTGAAACTCATAACCACCCAACAGCAATTTCTCCATTTGCTGGTGCTGCAACTGGTTCAGGCGGTGAAATCCGTGATGAGGGGGCAACAGGTCGTGGTGGTAAACCAAAAGCTGGTTTAACAGGTTTTACAGTTTCGAACTTAAACATTCCTGGTTTTGAACAACCTTGGGAAGAAAACTACGGTAAACCTTCACGTATGGCATCGCCATTACAAATCATGATTGAAGGTCCATTAGGTGGCGCGGCATTTAACAATGAATTCGGCCGTCCTGCATTAAATGGTTATTTCCGTACTTTCGAACAGAATGTAAATGGTGAAGTGAAAGGCTTCCATAAGCCAATCATGATCGCTGGTGGTTACGGTAATATCCGTCCAGACCATGTAGAAAAAGATGCGATTCAACCAGGTGATTTACTCATTGTCTTGGGTGGCCCTGCAATGTTGATCGGTCTTGGTGGTGGTGCTGCATCTTCAGTAGATAGCGGTACAATGGGTGAAAGCCTTGATTTCGCGTCTGTACAACGTGAAAACCCAGAAATGGAACGCCGTTGTCAAGAAGTGATTGATACTTGCTGGCGTTTAGAAGACTTCAACCCAATCGTTTCTGTACACGACGTTGGTGCTGGTGGTCTATCAAATGCTATGCCTGAACTTGTGAATGACCATGAGTTAGGTGCTGTACTTAATCTTCGTAAGATTCCTTCATTAGAGCCTGGCATGAGCCCAATGGAAATCTGGTCAAATGAAGCACAAGAACGTTATGTTCTCGCAATTCGTCCAGAATCTTTGGATCAGTTTGAAGCAATCTGTGCGCGTGAACGTTGTCCATTTGCTGTGTTGGGTGAAGCAACAGAAGCACGTCACTTAACAGTTGAAGATCCATTGTTCCAAAACGATGCTGTTGATATCCCAATGCAAGTAATGCTTGGTGGTACGCCACGTATGCAACGTTCTTATGAAACTATTGAACGTAGTGGCGATGAGTTCGATGCTTCAAAAGTTGATTTGAAAGATGCGATTTTCCGCGTATTGAAAAATCCTACAGTTGCGTCTAAATCATTCTTGATTACCATTGGTGACCGTTCAATTACAGGTATGGTTGCACGTGACCAAATGGTTGGTCGTTGGCAGGTTCCTGTTGCAGATGCAGCAGTAACAACAACAAGTTTGCAAGGTTTCACTGGTGAAGCAATGGCAATGGGCGAACGTCCACCAGTTGCATTGTTAAATCCAGCGGCATCTGCTCGTTTAGCAGTTGCTGAAGCAATTACCAATATTGCATGTGCGAACATTGAACAAATTAGTGATATCAAACTTTCTGCAAACTGGATGGCTGCAGCTGGTCAAAAAGGCGAAGACCAAGCATTGTTTGAAGGCGTGAAAGCAATTGGTATGGAAATGTGTCCTGCTTTAGGAATTGCGATTCCAGTAGGTAAAGACTCACTTTCAATGCGTACAACTTGGAATGACGACGGTGAAGATAAAGCCGTAACTTCTCCAATGACTGGTGTAATCACTGCGTTTGCTCCAGTGACTGATGTTCGTAAGACCTTAACACCTGAACTTAAAAATTTAGAAGATTCAGTACTTGTACGTATTGATTTATCTAAAGGTCAGTTCCGTTTAGGTGGTTCGATTCTTGCGCAAGTATATAAAGCAATTGGTTCAATCACTCCTGACGTTGATAGTTTTGATGATTTCAAAGCGTTCTTTGCTTTAATCCAAGACTGGAACAACCGTGGCTTGATTCAGGCTTACCATGACATCGGTGATGGTGGTTTATTAGCCTCTGTAGCTGAAATGATGTTTGCTGCGCGTTTAGGTGTTGCATTAGAAGACCAAACTCAAGCAAGTTTGTTTGCAGAAGAAATTGGTGCAGTACTTCAAATCAAAGCAACTGATTGGGAAGCTTTACAAGCAGAAATCGCTGCTTCTAGCTTGAAAGATGCAATTGCTGTAGTTGGTCGTGTAAACAACACAGATCAATTATCTGTAAGTGGTTTAACTTTAGATCGTGCTGAATTACAACAAGCTTGGTCTGAGGTATCTCATCAGATCCAACGTCTACGTGATAACGTAGAAACTGCTGATCAGGAATTTTCATTAATTACTGATAATGCGCACCAAGGTTTGATTGCTAAACCAACATTCGACTTGAATGAGCCTGTTGAAGCGCCGTTTATCAACACACGTCGCCCAAATATGGCAATCTTGCGTGAGCAAGGTGTAAACGGTCATATTGAAATGGCGGCAGCCTTTGATAAGGTTGGTTTCAATACTGTTGATGTGCACATGAGTGATTTACTTGCTGGTCGTGTTAGCCTAAGTGATTTTGAAGGTTTGGTGACTTGTGGTGGTTTCTCTTACGGTGACGTAATGGGTGCTGGTGGTGGCTGGGCAAAATCAGTATTGTTCAACGCTAAATTACGTGATCAGTTTGAACAATTCTTCCATCGCGATGAAACGTTCAGCTTAGGTATCTGTAATGGTTGCCAAATGTTGTCACAATTAGCGCCACTTATTCCAGGTGCTGAACACTGGCCACGTTTCCACCGCAATATGTCAGAAGTTTTTGAAGCTCGTAGTGTAAACGTTCGTGTTGAAAAATCTGTTTCTGTATTGCTTGATGGTATGGAAGGGTCGATTTTACCGATTGCTGTTGCACATGGTGAAGGTCGTGCTGTTGCAAGTGAAAGTGCTCTTGCTGGTTTAAATGCAGGTAACCAAGTGGCATTACGCTATGTTGACAGCCTTGGTAACCCAACTCAGCACTATCCATTGAACCCAAATGGTTCACCTGAAGCGATTACTGGTGTGACTTCTAAAGATGGTCGTGCAACCATTATGATGCCACACCCAGAACGTACTTTCCGTGCGCTTCAGCATTCCTGGAAACCAGAAGAGTGGACTGAAGACGGTGCATGGTTGCGTATGTTCCGAAATGCGCGTAAGTTTATTGGTTAATGTAAAGATTGAAATAAGCCACCGTAAGGTGGCTTATTTATGTGTAATAGAATATTAAAAATAGTGGAGAAGAAAAATGAAATCAAAAATCCATTTTCGTGAGTTTGCACTGCTCATGGCATTACTCATGTCGATTGTTTCTTTTTCTATTGATGCAGTTTTACCAGCTTTAGGTGAGATTGGACGTATTTTTGAATTAAAAAATAATAACCAGTCGCAATGGGTCATCATTGGTATTTTTTCTGGAATGACAATCGGGCAGCTCATTGCAGGTCCATTATCCGATGCGATCGGGCGTAAACGGATTTTATTCACAGGAATTATTATTTATTTTCTGGGAAGTTTATTGTGTTTTTCCACACAAAGTTTTGAATGGTTCTTAGTCGGGCGTTTTATTCAAGGTATTGGTGTTTCAGGGCCTTACGTTGCTTCTATTTCAATCGTTAGAGATAAATACAGTGGAGCTCAAATGGCTCGCATCATGTCTTTAATTATGATGGTATTTATGGTTGCTCCAGCAATTGCACCGAGTTTAGGGCAACTCATTATTCATTTCTTTGGTTGGCGTGAAATCTTTGTTTTATATATGGTCTATGCCACAGTTGTGGGAGCGTGGGTCGCTTTACGACTAGAAGAGACTTTACTTCCCGAAAATCGTTTACCTATGCGTATAAAAGCATTTCAGGAAGGCTTTAAAGAAGTTGTGAGTAATAAAACCACCATGAGCTATCTATTGTGCGCTGGATTCTGTTTTGGTGGATTTATTGGTTATTTAGGAACGTCACAGCAAATATTCATGCAGCAATTTGGTAAAACAGGGCAAGAATTTAGTGCTTACTTTGCTGTGCTTGCGGGTGTGATGGGAATCGCATCATTTACAAACTCTAAAATTGTCATGAAGTTTGGCATGCGTCCAATCTGTATTTATGGCTTT
Source organism: Acinetobacter sp. V91_7 (assembly GCF_031799075.1). Lineage (NCBI taxonomy): Bacteria > Pseudomonadati > Pseudomonadota > Gammaproteobacteria > Moraxellales > Moraxellaceae > Acinetobacter > Acinetobacter sp. V91_7. The sequence continues at coordinate 207,556 of NZ_JAVQNT010000044.1, read as the reverse complement.
CTAGGTCTGTGCTTAATTTCTTTGATTTTCTTGTTGATTCAACTTGCGGGTGTAACGGTATCATTTTGGATGTTTATGCTTTATGCCTGTATTTTGTTTTTATTGTTTGGAACCCTATTTGGTAATTTAAATGCGATTGCGATGGAACCGATGGGGCATGTTGCTGGAATGGCATCGGCTATTATTGGTGCAGCTTCCTCTGTATTGTCACTTATTCTTGCTTCTATCATTGGGCAGTTATATAACGGTACATTAGTTCCAATGACCTGTGGTTTTGTGATTTTGTGTGGTTTAGCTTTTGCTATGACAATATATGAGAATAGATATTTAAAGAAATCGGATGCTTAAAATTATAAAGATGAAGATAGATTACTGAATTTTAAACTTTTCTTCAGACTAAGATTTGCATATGGATGAGTGCTGTTCTTTTAAGTGTTTTAGACAACTTATGAGACTATAGACATAGAGCTATTTATCCCCGTATGCTTGGTTCAAGGTTGGTTCAATTTTTGCTTTCTCTGTAACAACGATAAAAATCGGAGATCAAAATGATGAAAAACAAATATCACATAAGAACGTTTTATAATAAAGATAAAGGCTGGCGCTTATTTGGCTTGGCGCTTGCTATTCAAATACTTTTTATTGGAGCAAATTATTTAGCAATGATGAGCTGACTTTGCTTCTAAAGCTTGCTTAGCGGTATGATCTAAACCTTGTTCATAAAAGTTTTGAGTCATTCTTGTTATGTTAAAGCTGATTTATTACGTGCCTGAGTCACATCTTGAATTAACTAAACAAGCCATTTTCTCTGCTGGTGCAGGTGGTATCGGTAATTATGAACACTGCGCATGGCAAGTAAAAGGAATAGGGCAGTTTAAGCCAGTTAAGGGAGCTGATCCTTATATTGGGCAACTGAATGAACTTGAGCAAGTTGATGAGTGGCGTGTCGAAACAATTGTGCTTGAAGAAAAAGCAAGTGCGGTAGCGAAATCTTTAAAGGCAAGCCATCCTTATGAAGAGCCTGCCTTTGAGTTTATTCAAATCATAGAAATTGATTTTAATTAAACTGAGAGAAATCTGGTTTACGTTTTTGCATAAATGCTTGAACAGCCTCTAGCATTTCCGGTGAGCGCACACGTTGCATAAAGATTTCAGCTTCATGATCAACACATTCAATAATTTGTTCTAAATTATGCTTCATGAGTGCTTTGGTTTGTTTTAAAGATGCAAGAGGCAAGGCCGTTAATTGTTGAGCAGTTTGTTGAGCTGAAACATAAGCATCTTCAACTACTTCATTGACTAAACCTGCTTGCACCGCTGTTTCTGCATTAAACTTTTTCGCAGTAAATAGCAGCTCAGCTGCTTTATGGTAGCCAGCTTGTTGAACAAGTAATTGACTTGCGCCACCTTCTGGAGAAAGACCTAGGCTTACAAATGGAATTTGGAAAAGAGCGGTGTTGTCAGCAAAAACTAGATCTGCATGCAATAAAATTGTAACGCCAATACCAATTGCAACGCCTTTTACCGCAATGATAAGTGGTTTTGATAATTTGGCAGCGGCTTTAAGTAAAACGAATGGTGGGACTTCTCCTGCTGGGCCGATGTTAGGATTTTGTACAAAACCCATGAAATCTTTCATGTCATTGCCAGCTGTAAAATCTTGTTCTACACCGCGTAGAACGACTACTCTAACTTCTTTATTGAGATCGGCTTCATTCAGTGCTTTGGCAATCCATAAATAAAGTTCGCCGTACAATGCATTTTTTGCATCTGGGCGATTTATGGCTAAGGTGAGTACGCCACCTTCTAAATTTGCGTTTAAATGTTGATGAGGTTGTTGAATACAGCTAAGTGTCATCGTACTATCCTTGCTTTAAACCACGTTGTTAATTTTTAGGTTCTCATTATGGCGCATATTTTTTGTAATGAGCGTTACTGATGAGTTCATAAAAAGTGAAAATCTAATTATGTATAAATTTGACTATCTCGTTTTTATAGGTCGTTTTCAACCATTTCATTTGGCTCATATGCAGACAATTGAAATTGCCTTACAGCAAAGCCACTATGTGGTTTTGGCATTAGGCTCTGCGCAAATGGAACGTAATATTAAAAATCCATTTCTTGCAATTGAACGAGAGCAAATGATTTTATCTAATTTTTCATTAGATGAGCAAAAACGTATTAAATTTGTGCATGTGGTTGATGTTTATAATGATGAAAAATGGGTGAAACAAGTCAAATCTTTAGTGAATGGCGTGATTGAACCGAACTCAAAAGTAGGTTTGATTGGGCATTTTAAAGATGAGTCTTCTTACTATTTAAAACTTTTCCCTGAATGGATTATGGTTGAGCTTGATAGTTTGAAAGATTCTATTTCAGCTACTCCGATGCGTGAGGCTTATTATCGTGGTGAAATTCAAACTGAATTTTTTCCTGTAGGAACCATTCAGTTTTTGGATGAATTTCAAAAAACACGTATCTATCAGCAACTTCAGCAACGCTTTGAAGAGGATGACCTCTCTAATCTAGATGAGTTTGAATAAGAGCATATAGCTTAAGCATCTGCCCAAAAGATAATTCGGTTGGAAAACGGATCGGTGATACTGAGTTCAAGTGTTTCCCAATCTGTTTTTTCAACTTGAGGTTTGGCGAACTTATAATCTTTTTGACTCAATTCACTATGCAGCTCATAAATAGGTTCCCAATAAATGCGGATTGCACTATGTGGGCTTGCATCTCCAAAATGCTCAGATAAATGAATAACGCAATCATCTTTGGAAATTTGTAGATATAACGGAAAGTTATCTTCAAATTGATGTTGCCAATCAAGTTGGAAACCTAAGAATTCAAGATAAAATGATTGGGCCAAATCAACATCAAAAATTCTTAAAATTGGGGTGATTGAACCTGATTGCATCATTTTTTCCTTTTAACGTGTACCAAATTGTTGAGTCCAATAGCTCTTTTGTTTTGCAGACTGATCGGAAGCACAAGCGATTGCGTAAGTTGTAAATTTGGGATTCATTAGATTACTACAATGTAGAGGGCTCGGCAGCCATTTAGACATAACTTCACTCAAAGTTTTCTGGCCGCTAGCGACATTTTCACCATTGGCTTTACCGAGAGTAGTATAGCGTTTCAAACGTGCTTTTAAGTCTAGTCCTGTTGAGCTCACATGTCCGAGAAAGTTATGTTTTGCCATATCTTCACTATGAGAAAGTGCACCTTTATATAAATTAGTATTCCAACTCAGCGGTTTAGCAGCAGGGAAAAATTGTTGACCACACTGGCGTGGTTGTTGGCGGATCTGGTTAATTGTATTAAGTATGGCCTGTTGATAAGCCGGGTTTTGTAAATCTTGGCAGCTTATTTCAATGGCAGTTTTCTGAATTTGAGCAATTGATGGGGTGGTGTCGGTTGGCATGGGTAATGTATTTGCACTACATGCACCGATAAAAAGAGTCAAAGGCAGTAAAGAGTAATTTTTGAGTAGACTCATGTGAACGCCTTAAAATAATTATTCTAATGTTTTTATCATACGCCAAAGTAAAATTATTGAGCAATTCTTTGCAATAAAAAAGCGAGTTCGATACTCGCTTTTTTATTGCATAACTTTATTAAGCCGATTGAAGGGCTTTTAGGTCTTCAAGTACTTGTTCAGCATGTCCTACTGCTTTGACTTTACGGTAGCTTTTAACTAAGGTTTTGTTATGGAAAATGAAAGTAGAGCGTTCAATTCCCATAACTTTTTTGCCATACATGTTTTTTTCTTTAATGACATCAAAATGATTACAAAGTACTTCTTCTTTGTCACTAATGAGGTCAATCGTGAGCGCTTGTTTTTCAGTAAAGTTTTGATGGGCTTTTACTGAGTCGCGCGAAACACCAAAAATACGTGTACCCAAAGCTTCAAATTGGTCTTTTAAACAAGAGAAACCGACTGCTTGTGTTGTACACCCTGGGGTTGAATCTTTTGGGTAGAAATAAATGATTAACCATTCATTTTCGACCTCGGCCAAGTTCACTTCACCGTGGGTAGTAGGGAAAACCTGATGTGGTAATTGAATATTCTCAGTCATTTCTCATCCTTCAAAAAGCTAAATTTGATCTAATTCAAGTGGTAAAAAAGCATATTCTTCATGATAAACAATATCGAGCTTTCTTACAGGAATTGGTTTGTTAAAAATTGGACCGTCAATCACAGTGGTATGAAATTCACCGCCTTCACCACATGGATCAATACCGCGATTCTCAAGTTCTTGGATATATTCTAAGGTTAAAGTTTTTCCTAAATCTTCAATTGTCATGCCTAGTTTTAAGTTTACTGTCACAATGACACTACGGAAACCAAGATTGATAAACTCTTCAACAACCTCATGATGTGGACGTAGCCAAAGAGGCATGCCTAATTTGAGTCCCACTTGTTGAGTGATCCGATCATGCCAACACCCATGTTCAGGCATATCAAGGTCACCTGTAACGAGTACCTCGGCACCTTGTTGTTTTGCCTGAGTTAGTAATTCAATAAATTTAGCTTCATAGTCATTCCAACTTGATGAAGCCATAAATACTGGTAGGCCGATTGCTTTAGCTTGTGCTTGAATAATATCAAGTGGCATAGCATGTGAACGAGAGCGCTGACCTTGTTCTTCCAGCATGACGATGAGTCCACTAACCGTACCAGTTTGCATTGCATGGTAGAGTGCAAGGGAGCTGTCTTTACCCCCACTAAATGAGACAATAGACTGTTTGTTAATTGCGTTGGTTTTCCATTGTTCTTGCATGATTTATTTCAAATGAATTGGTCAAGATCGATTTTATTTTAACAGAGCACAAAAAAGCCTGCATAAATGCAGGCTTAATTTGGAATAACAAAAGCTTATTTTTTAGGAGCTTGTTGTTGAGCTGCTTTCATAGCCTCTTCAGTTAATTTTTCAAGCTTAGTTGTTAACTGAGGACCGAAACATGCTTTAAGATCACGGTTTTGTTGTTGTACAAATCCTAGAGAGCTTGGGCTTTTCTTCGCATTGATTGCACTTTGGATTTCCCATTTTTGTGCTTCAGTTACTTTACCTTGTGCTTCAACTTGGCAGCTACAGAATTTGCTAACTTCAGATGAACTTAGTTTACCGCCTTTAGCTGTTTGATCTTTACAAACGTTAACTAATGCACCTTTAACGTTAGTACTTTTATATGCTGCTTGAACTGGGTTTTCCGCAGCATGTGCTGCACCAGCCATAAGAGCAACAGTTGAAAACAAAGATGAAAGAATAAGATTTGATTTTAACAACTTCATAAATTTTACCTACTTATTACGGTATATAGCGTGTTGGGTCGGCAACACCGGCCTCGATAAAGCCTTCTTTACGCAAACGGCAACTGTCACATTTGCCACACGCACGTCCTTGAGCATCTGCTTGGTAGCAAGATACCGTTTGACTATAGTCTACGCCATGTTCAATCCCTAAACGTATAATATTCGCTTTGGATAAATGTAACAGGGGTGTTTCAAATTTAAGTGGTTTTCCTTCCACGCCAGCTTTGGTTGCTAAACGTGCCATATTGGCAAAAGCGTCAATAAATTCAGGGCGACAATCAGGATATCCTGAATAATCAACGGCATTGATACCAATAACGATAGCTTCAGCATTGAATACTTCTGCTGCTGCTAAGGCATATGAAAGAAAAATTGTGTTACGTGCTGGTACATAAGTTACAGGAATGCCTTCTTGTAATTGTTCTGGTACAGCAATGTTATGGTCTGTAAGTGCAGATCCACCTAAATTAGCCAAATCAATATTAATTACACGATGTTCAACACCTGCACGTTGAGTTAATGCTTTTGCTGCATCTAGTTCAGTGGTTGAGCGTTGACCATACATAAAACTAATAGCAATACATTCATAGCGTGCTTGTGCCCAAGCTAGGCAAGTGGTTGAGTCTAAGCCGCCTGAAAGTAAAACAATGGCACGAGGGCGCATATTTTTCTCCATATTCGGAATGATTTATTTTATTGAGTGATTAGCGACCTGATTCGTCATTCCACAGCAGTTTATGTAACTGAAGTTGGAAACGAACAGGTAATTTATCATCCAGTATCCACTGTGCCAGATCACGCGCTAGACGTGGCAGGCCAACAGCACCTTTTTCAACTGCAAAGGCAGGGGAGAACCAAACGGTACTGACTTTTTTATGCAGTTGATATTTTTCAACTTGTTGCTTTGACCATTCATAATCTTCGCGGTTACAAATGACGAATTTAATTTGGTCATGCGCAGTCAAATGATCAAGATTGCTGATGAGGTTACGATGTTCCTCACCAGAAGTTGGAGTTTTTAAATCGAGAACTTTAGAAACACGCAAATCTACTTTTGAGACATCGAGCGCGCCACTGGTTTCTAAAGAAACATCAAAGCCAGCTTCACATAGACGTTGTAATAAAATCAAACAGTTTGGCTGTGCAAGTGGCTCACCACCAGTTACACAAATATAAGGCGTTTGAAATTGTGTAGCTGTTTCAATGATATGTTCAAGTGAAAAACGTTCACCACCTTCAAAAGAATAAGTGGTATCACAATAGCTACAACGTAATGGACAGCCCGTTAGACGAATAAATACAGTCGGTAGGCCAGAGGCATTTGCTTCACCCTGCAACGAGTAAAAAATCTCGGTAATGCGTAAACCGGACGCAGGGTCTGAGACAGGGATTGCAGAGGAACGTAAGGAAGCCATTCTAGAAATACCACACTATATAAAAAATAAAATCTCTACGATCAGTGTTGACCGTAGAGATGTTTGATCAAACTGAAATTAGTCAGCGCGTAACAAATCGTTCAAACTTGTTTTTGCACGTGTTTGCGCATCAACTTTTTTCACAATAATTGCAGCATATAAGCTGTATTTACCATCAGCAGACGGCAGGCTACCTGCTACAACAACTGAACCTGCTGGAACGCGACCATAATGGATTTCGCCAGTTGCGCGGTCATAAATTTTAGTCGATTGACCAATGAAAACGCCCATTGAAATTACTGAGCCTTCTTCAACAATAACGCCTTCAACGATTTCTGAACGCGCACCGATAAAGCAGTTGTCTTCAATAATGGTTGGGTTAGCTTGTAATGGTTCTAAAACACCACCGATACCTACACCGCCAGACAAGTGAACATTTTTACCGATTTGAGCACATGAACCTACAGTTGCCCATGTATCAACCATTGTGCCTTCATCTACGTAAGCACCGATGTTGACATAAGAAGGCATTAACACTACGTTTTTAGCTTGGAAGCTACCACGACGTGCTACAGCAGGAGGAACAACACGAACACCTGCTGCTTTAAATTGTTCTTCAGTCCAACCAGAGAATTTAGTTTCAACTTTGTCGTAGAAACGAAGATCACATGACTCGATTGGTTTATTGTCATTGAGTTTAAATGATAATAAAACAGCTTTTTTTAACCATTGGTGAACAACCCATTCACCATTGATTTTTTCAGCAACTCGAAGTTTACCGTTATCTAAACCAGCAATTGCTTCTTCAACAGCTTGGCGAATTTCGCTTGGGCAATCTGCTGCAGTAAGGTTTGCGCGGTCTTCAAATGCTTGCTCAATGATCGTAGAAAGCTGAGACATGATCTTCCTTCCATAAAAAATTTTAAAGATTTTACACTAATTTGTGACAAGAATCTTTGAAAAAACGTGTTACGTTTAATCGAGAGTATAAATGAGGTAAATGAAATTAAGCTTATTAGATAATCAAGTGTTTTTTACACAAAAATGATTTGAAAATAAAAATTTAACTCAATTTGTATCAAAAAATAACAGAAATCTAGCATTTTTTGTATAAAAAAGAATCTAAGCTGTCTTTATTATGATTTTAGTCACAAGATGAATAAATTAAAAACAGAGCCTTTTTAAGGAGAAAACCATGAAAGTATTACGTGTATTAGTAACAACTACTGCTTTATTCGCTGCTGGAGCAGCAATGGCAGATGAAGCTGTTGTTCATGACAGCTACGCATTTGATCAAAAACAATTACTTCCTGTGGGGGTTCGTGCTGAAGTAGGTACAACTGGTTACGGTGGTGCTTTATTGTGGCAAGCAAATCCATATGTAGGTTTGGCTTTGGGTTATAATGGTGGTGACATTTCATGGACAGATGATGTTTCTGTGAATGGTACGAAATATGACCTAGACATGGATAACAACAATATCTATTTAAATGCTGAGATTCGTCCTTGGGGTGCTAGTTCTAACCCATGGGCTCAAGGCCTATATGTAGCTGCAGGTGCTGCTTATCTAGATAATGATTATGACTTGGCTAAACGCATTGGTAATGGTGAAACATTATCTATTGATGGTAAGAACTATCAACAAGCAGTTGCTGGTCAAGAGGGCGGCGTAAAAGGTAAAATGAATTATGAAAATAATATTGCCCCTTATGTAGGTCTCGGTTTTGCTCCTAAAATTAACAAAAACTGGGGTGTGTTCGGTGAGGTAGGTGCATACTATACTGGTAATCCAAAAGTGCAGTTAACTCAATATAATCTTGCTCCTGTGACTGGCAATCCAACATCTGCTCAAGATGCAGTAGATAAGGAAGAAAACGAAATTCGTAATGATGATAAATACAAATGGTTACCAGTTGGTAAAGTTGGTGTGAACTTCTACTGGTAAGATCTAAAAGAAAAAACGAGCTGCGGCTCGTTTTTTTGTATTTAATAAAAATAAAAGAGCTAAAAAGCTCTTTTATTTTGTTCTTAATTTTTATTCATCTGGATAAGCAATTTTCTTAAGGGCTTTAATATCGGCATCAGGTGAGCATAAAGAAATAAACTCGTAACCATAACCGCGTAGTAGATGACCTTTACGAACCGCAATCCATGTCGTATTGACACCAAAAATATCGGTTTTAGTTTGTTTTAAACGATGATCACGCTCTGTGTCGTAAGCTACCGCATTAACAATTCCGACCCCCATGCCCAATTCGACATAAGTCTTGATAACATCCGCATCAAGAGCTGACATCACGATATCTGCATCGAGGTGAGCTTCTTCAAAGGCTTTGTCAATCTTAGATCGACCTGTAAAACCGCCATGATAAGTAATAAGTGGATAGTCCGCTAAAAGTTCAAGCGTAATCTTGTCTGCCTTCACTAAAGGATGATTTTGCGGTGTGATAATACTATGTTGCCATTGATAGTAAGGAATACTCGCTAGATTTTCTTCAGTCGTTAAAGACTCTGTAGCAATTCCAATATCAGCCTCACCTTGTAAGAGCATTTCTGAAATTTCAACAGGGCTGGCTTGTTGTAAAATCAAATGAACTTTAGGAAATAACTTCTTAAATTGATTGACGATTGGAGGCAGTACATAACGTGCTTGAGTATGGGTCGTCGCGATCGTTAATGTTCCTTCATCGACTTTATTAAAGTCTTCTGCAAGACGTTTAATATTTTCAGCATCAACTAACATGCGTTCAACGATGCCAAGAAGAGATTGTCCTGGTTCGGTTAAACCTAAAAGACGTTTACCTTTTCGTATAAAAAGTTGTACACCTAGCTCATCTTCTAAATCTTTAATATGTTTACTTACGCCCGATTGAGACGTGTAGAGTGCAGCCGATGCTTCGGTTAAGTTAAAGTTTTGGCGTACAGTTTCTCGGATAATTCTTAATTGTTGAAAGTTCATTCACACTTTTCCTTACCAAATATATTTCTTAAGCAACTTGATCTGCAAATAAGTGCAGTTGAGATGCACTTACCCAAACGGTTTGATTCGGTTTAAACGCATGTAATTTTGCAGCTTCATTGCTTAGAGCAATCTCAATTAAACGTCCATTACGGTCTTGTAATTCCGCCACAACTTTTCCAGCAATCCAGATTTCACGTACAAAAGTCGCTTCAATAGTATTCGCCTGAGGTTGCGAGTGAATATGTAACTCATCTGGACGCGCAAAAGCAATCACTTTTCCTTGAGGCGCCTCAACTAACGTTGGTAATTGAATACGGTCATTGCCAATACGGATAATACCGCCTGTGTTTTCACCTTCAAAACGATTTGCCTGACCCAAGAAATCAAATACAAATGGTGTTGATGGTTTTTCATAAACCTCACGAGGCGAACCGATCTGCTCGACATTACCTTTATTCATTACAATAATTTGATCGGCAACTTCAAGTGCTTCTTCTTGATCGTGGGTCACGAAAATTGAAGTAATATGCAATTCATCATGTAAGTTGCGTAACCAGCGGCGTAATTCCTTACGGACTTTGGCATCTAGCGCACCAAATGGTTCATCAAGTAATAATACTCTTGGCTCTACTGCCAAGGCGCGGGCTAAAGCAATACGTTGACGTTGTCCGCCCGAAAGCTGTGCAGGGTAGCGGTCTGCCAAAAATCCAAGTTGAACCAAATCAAGTAAACGAGTAACGCGTTTTTTAATTTCAGCTTCTGAAGGACGTGTTGCACGTGGACGAACACGTAAACCAAAGGCAATATTGTCAAATACCGTCATGTGACGGAATAAAGCATAGTGTTGAAATACAAAACCGACCTGACGCTCACGCACATGTACATTGGTTGCATCTTCGCCTTCAAGTAACACTTGACCGCCATCTGCTGACTCTAGGCCCGCAATAATACGAAGTAGGGTTGTTTTACCGCAACCAGATGGGCCGAGTAGGGCAACCAGTTCACCTTCAGGAAAGTCTAGGGAAATATTTTTAAGCGCATGGAATGCACCAAAGTGTTTTTCAATATTTTTAACTTGAATACTCATGATTTCATTCCTTACGAATCAGTTGAATGCGGTTCTGGTTTGTCTTGATGTAGTTCTAACCACGTTTTCAATACCAGTGTTAATAGGGCTAAGAAAGCAAGTAATGAGGACACGGCAAACGCTGCGCTAAAGGTGTACTCGTTATATAAAATTTCGACATGAAGTGGCAGGGTATTAGTTTCACCACGGATGTGACCAGAAACTACAGATACAGCGCCGAACTCACCCATTGCACGGGCATTACATAGAATCACGCCGTAAATTAAACCCCATTTAATGTTTGGTAGAGTGACTTTCCAAAAGGTTTGCCATCCTGATGCACCGAGTACAATCGCTGCTTCTTCTTCTTCAGTTCCTTGAGCCTCCATGAGTGGAATTAACTCACGTGCGACAAATGGAACAGTAATAAAAATAGTGGCTAAAACAATTGCGGGTACGGCATATAAAACTTTGATGTCGTGTTCCATTAACCATCCGCCAAACCAGCCTTGCGCACCAAAAATCAATACAATCATTAAGCCTGCAATAACAGGTGAAACCGAAAAAGGCATATCAATGATGGTGGTTAAAATTGCCTTACCTCTAAACTGGAACTTAGAGACAGCCCATGCAGCGCCAACACCAAATATCACGTTAATTGGTACAGCAATTGCTGCGGTTAATAAGGTCAATTTCACTGCCGATAGCGTGTCTGGATCAATCAACGCTTGAACATAGACTTCAAGTCCTTGTTTAAACGCTTCTACAAAAACCAGAATGAGTGGCAACATTAGGCAGCTTAAGAAAAAAATCAGAGCCACGGTAATGAGTGTGTAACGTACCCAAGTTGGTTCACGTGTCGCATCTCGTGATTGCAATTTAAGCGCAAGCGCATTGCTGTCAGTATGTAGGTTCATGTGAAATTTCTCCCTGTACGACGGTTTGCCCACGCTTGAAGTAAATTAATGGCAAATAAAATGATGAAAGAGAGAACTAACATGACCGCAGCAATTGTTGTTGCGCCTGCATAATCATATTCTTCAAGACGTGAAATGATCATGAGTGGAGCAATTTCTGTTTTAAACGGCTGGTTACCCGCAATAAAAATAACTGAACCATATTCACCCACACCGCGGGCAAATGCTAAAGCAAAACCTGTGAACAAAGCTGGTAGTAATATCGGTAAAATAATTTTAGTAATCGTCTGCCAGCGATTTGCGCCAAGTGCTGAAGCTGCTTCTTCAAGCTCAGTTTCGATATCACTGAGTACTGGTTGAACTGTTCTTACAATGAATGGAATACCAATGAAGACCAATGCCAACGTAATACCGATTGGGCTATATGCGACCTGAATGCCTAGAGGTTCAAGATATTGACCAATCCAGCCAGTAGGTGCATAGAGCGAAGTCAGTGCAATACCTGCAACTGCAGTTGGAAGAGCAAAAGGTAGATCGACTAATGCATCAACCAGACGTTTCCCTGGGAAGTTGTAACGTACAAGGCACCAAGCCAGAAGTAAGCCAAACACAACATTAATAAATGCTGCTATTAAAGCTGAACTAAAACTGAGTTGAAGCGATTTTAAAATACGTTCAGACGTTAAAATTTCCCATAATCCGTCCCATCCAATTCCAAATGATTTGATAAAGACTGCGGCTAATGGAATAAGCACAATAAAAGACACATAGGCGAGGGTGAAGCCCAAAGATAGACCAAACCCAGGCAGCACTCGGGATCGCTGCGACATGATATTTCCTCAAAGAGAAAAGCCTGCTGAAACCAGTAAGCGAATAAATAAAGATAAACGGTGCGATATAAAGATGGGTATTAAGCAAATTTCAAAGAGAAATGAGTTTTTACCGGGTCGATAGATGAGTGACTACACATCGAATCTTCTGGAATCAGATAATTCAGCAAATCTGGAAATGGTCCAAAACCTGAAGCAACATTAATATGGCCGACTTCACCAAGATTAACTGGATTTAATTTCCACGACTTAGCAAGTTGTAAAGCATCAAAAAAGCCGAGCCATGGATCATTTTCACTAATGAGCAGAGATGTTGGGACATCAATTTTTAACTGATGAAAATATGCTTTGTAGTCGGTCAAGCTATGGCGGGCAAAACCAGCTTCCCCAAAGCGTGCTGGATTTGCTGGAGCAACCAAAATAAGTTTCTTAACTTGGCTCTTTAACTCTGGATATTCAGCTAAAGCAGCAACACTCGTTAAGCAACCGAAACTATGCGCAACAATTTGTACAGGAGCTTGCGCTACTTGAACTGTTTTAACGAATTGTTCAACCCATTCACTTAATACTGGTCTATCCCAGTTTTTTTGCTCAACACGAGAACTAGACACGAGTTGACGCTGCAACCAAGATTGCCAATGCTGATGTTCACTTCCACCTACACCCGGAACAATTACAGTGTGAATCATGTCTGTTCTCCTTATCTTTAGTACAAAGAATTACTTCTCTGTACTATTGATTTTCACGATTTGATCGAAAACACCACCATTGTCGAAGTGTTGTTTTTGTACCTTCGTCCAACCACCAAATTCTTTGTCGATGGTTACAAGTTTCAATGGCTTAAATACATTGCTGTATTTCTTAAGAACGGCTGCATTGCGTGGACGGTAGAAGTTACGTGCTGCAATTTCTTGGCCAGCTGGTGAATACAAGTAGTTGAGGTAACCTTTTGCAATCGTGAGGTTGCCTTTTTTAGTCGCATTCTTTTCAACAATTGCAACTGGAGGCTCAGCTAGGATCGAAAGAGAAGGGGTAATAATTTCAAATTTACCCGGCTGTTCGCGAAGCGCTAAATGTGCTTCATTTTCCCAAGCAAGTAAGACGTCACCAATGCCACGTTCAGCAAAAGTAGTGGTTGCGCCACGAGCACCCGAATCTAGGACTTTAGTATGTTTATAAATTTGGCGAACGTACTCTTGTGCTTTTGCATCATTACCACCTGGTTGATGTTTTGCCCAAGCCCAAGCTGCAAGATAATTCCAACGAGCGCCACCAGAGGTTTTAGGGTTTGGTGTAATAATTTCTACGCCTGGTTTGATTAAATCACCCCAGTCTTTAATTTGTTTAGGGTTACCCTTACGTACTAAAAACACAATTGTTGAGGTGTATGGGGTAGAGTTCTGCGGTAACTTTTTCTGCCAGTCAATTGGAAGTAATTTTGCTTTTTCAGCAATTTCATCGATATCTGCTGCAAGTGCTAATGTCACTACATCTGCATTTAAGCCATCGATAACAGCACGTGCCTGTTTACCAGAACCACCGTGTGATTGTTTAAACTCAATATCTTGACCAGTACGTTGTTTCCAGTAAGTACCGAACTGTTTATTGAAATCTGTATATAACTCACGAGTAGGGTCGTAAGAGACGTTTAAAAATTCTTGAGCTGCAAATGATGAAACTGAAAGAAGTGCAGCAATAACCCCGACTTTTAACTGAGAAAAACGCATGAGATAATCCCTCAAAAAATATGAAATGTTCAAAACATGAACGCAGAATAGCGCTAGTCTTTATTCTAAAAAAATAATAAAAAACGAATTTAATATGAAAAAAATAGAAATAGTAAAAACAGATAAGTTATTCTTAAATCTTGATATACAACAAGTTTCAAAAGTAGATACGAAATCGGTATAATTTTTTAAAATCAGTCATTTATTATTTAAATGAAAGGTGTTGTATTGTTGGATCGTTTTAAGCAAAGGGTGGATTAAACATGTGGTGTTTTAAAAATGGTCAACCTGTTGAAACCATTCCTTTACTGGATCGAGCATTTCATTATGGAGATGGGTGCTTCACCACAATTCGTATTTTTCAAAACCAGATTGAGCTTAAAGAAAGACATTGGGGACGCCTAAAACTTGCATGTCAAAAACTGTTTTTAACTGCAGATTTTGAATTAATAGAACAGAGTTTGCAGCAACTACAAAAACAGCATCTTGTGCTCAATGGCACTTTAAAAATTGTGATCAGTCGTGGGGTAGGTGACCGTGGTTATAGTTTGCCAAAGCATAATGCTGATATTTATATCTGGTTTTATCCGAAAGCTTTAGAGCCATTTCAGCCAGACTTTATTCAGTGTGGCGTTTTAAATCAGGCTTTAGGTTTAACCATGCCGAGCTTAGTCGGGCTTAAATCTTTAAACCGTCTTGAACAAGTATTGCTAAAAAAAGAAGCAGATCAACTAGGGTGGGCTGAAGCATTAGTTACTGATGTACAAGGTTATATTGTTGAAGGAGTCAGTAGTAATTGTTTTATTCGTTTAAATGATAGATGGATTACTCCCGAACTTCGCTATAATGGCGTCCACGGTGTAATGCGGGCGGAAATTTTAGCGCGTATGCAGCACCATGGAATTGCCTGTGAAGTACGTATAATTGAGCTAGATGAAGTATCTGAAATACAAAGTCTATTCTTTTGTAATGCTTTACATCCTATGCGAGTGGTCACTCATTTAGGAGCGAAAACGTTAGAAACACAGGCATGCATAGATTTATTTCATCTCCTTAACTTAAATCAGATTCATTAATATGCCGAAGCCACCTGTGAATGCGAAAGCAAAAAACGCCAAGAAAAATAACAAAAAACAAGCTCCAAAATTTTCTAAGCGATTGGTTCTAATTGGCCTGTTTATTGTTTTAATTTCTACTTGTGCCATTTTATGGTCGAGTCTATTTAAAGCTTATCCGATTGAAGGCAAAAAACAGATGTTATCCATTACATCGGGTGAAACCTATTCTGGTTTTATTGATCGGTTGGCGAAAGAAGGCAAAATTAGCTTTCCAGTGGTATTAAAGCTTTATCAGAAATTTATGATTCATGACAGCATGAAAGCTGGTGTGTATGAAATTGAACAGGGAATGAGTGTAAGAGAAGTATTAGAGATGTTATCTGATGCAGATAATGCTCAGATGAACCGTGTTTTGGTCATTGAAGGTACAACTTTTAAACAGCTTATCACTGCATTAAAAAATGATAAAAACGTAGAAAATACAATATTAGATTTACCTGATGATCAGCTTATGAAGGCGCTTGGCATTCCTTATGGACACCCTGAAGGTTTGTTTGCACCTAATACGTATTTCTTTGCAAAAGGTGAGACTGACAAGAAAATTCTTACCGATTTATATCATCGTCAAATCAAAGCTCTAGATACAGCTTGGGCAAATCGTGCACCGAATTTACCTTATAAAGATAAATATGAAGCATTAATTATGGCTTCTATTGTTGAGAAAGAAACAAGTTTAGATAGTGAACTTACACAAGTTTCTGGGGTTTTTGTCCGCCGTTTAAAAATTGGTATGCGTTTACAAACGGATCCAACTGTTATTTACGGTATGGGTAATAACTATAAAGGTAACATTACCCGAGAAGATCTCCGTACCCCAACAGCATATAATACCTATACTATTAATGGCTTACCACCAACTCCAATTGCTTTGCCAAGCCAAAAAGCAATTGAAGCTGCGTTGCATCCAGATGATTCAAACAATATCTATTTTGTAGCAACTGGTAATGGTGGACATAAATTTACGGCAAGCTTGCAAGCGCATAATCAAGCGGTGCAAGACTATTTATCCGTGTTGAGATCGAAGAAATAAGGAAAAGAGATGTTTATTAGCTTTGAAGGCACGGAAGGTGTAGGTAAAACTACGCTTATTCGAAAAATTCATCAGTATTTTGAAGAGCAAGGCAAACAAGTTGTTTTAACCCGAGAGCCAGGTGGTACTCCGCTAGCTGAACAAATTCGTTCGATGCTTTTGGCGGTGAATCATGATGAAAATATGAGCCATGATACCGAGCTACTACTCATTTATGCGGCACGTGCTCAACACTTACAACAAGTCATTATGCCGGCTTTAGAGTCTAATAAAATTGTTTTAAGTGATCGTTTTACCGATGCAAGTTTTGCTTACCAATGTTCTGGTCGTGGTTTAAGCCAAGATAAGTTACAGCTTTTAAATCAGAACTTTGTTTCACGCATGCCAGAAGTGACTTTCTGGTTAGATGCCCCGATTGAACTCGGGATGGATCGTGCGCGTGAACGTGGAGCTTTAGACCGTTTTGAACAAGAAAAGTTAAGCTTTTTTGCTAAAGTTCGTGAAGGTTATGAAACCTTATGGAAAGCTGAACCCGAACGGATTAAGCGTTTAGATGCTACACAAAGTCCTGATCAGGTATTTGAACAGGCATTGCAATATTTAAGATAAAAATTGATTGGCCACTCTTATTTTTATGAGAGTGGTTAAAAATGACGACAATTCTGGTTTGAATCGTCATAGAAAATATTCTTCATTTTCTTATGCTATCTTACATATGATTTATAGATTGAAGAATAACAAGGATGAAAAGCTCAAAAGAAGAAATCGTGGCATTTCTTGAAAAGGAATTTCCACCAAGTCTTGAACATTGCACTATTGAATCAGTCACGCCCAAGGCTGCGGTTGTTTATTATCATGTCGATCAAAGACATCAACGTCCCGGTGGCACCATATCTGGCCCAACCATGATGACCTTAGCAGATTTTGCTTTATATATTGCAATCTTAGGTGAAATCGGAATTATCGGTTTAGCTGTGACGACTAACTTTAATATTAACTTTTTACGCAAACCCGCAGGTGATCAAGACTTACGAAGTGAGTGTAAACTCATGAAAGTAGGAAAGAGCTTGGTGGTGGGTGAGGTTTGGATTTATTCAGTCGGTTTGGATGAACCCGTTGCACATGTGACCGCGACTTATTCAATTCCACCTAAATCATAAATATCAAACCAAATAAAAAGCACAGTCTGAACTGTGCTTTTTTTTGTTTTATAAGAATTACAGCTCTGTATTAACCAATGGCTGTTCTACTGCAAAGTTTGGAGGTGTTAAAACAGTTTTACGAATTTCGCTCGAGGTTTCAGGATAATCGAGTGTGTAATGGAGACCACGTGATTCTTTACGTTGCATCGCACAACGAACAATCATTTCAGATACGAGCACAAGATTACGCAGTTCAATCAGGTTCTTGCTCACACGATAGTCTTGATAGTATTCGGTAATTTCACGCTTTAACATTTCAATACGGTGTAAAGCACGTTCTAAACGTTTCGTAGTTCTGACAATACCGACGTAGTTCCACATGGTGGAACGTAACTCATCCCAGTTTTGTAAAATCACCACATCCTCATCTGGATTGGTGACTTGAGAGTCATCCCAACTTGGTACTTCTGGTAGTTTTAAATCTTTATCAAATTTATTTTCGATGTCTTTTGCTGCACTCATGCCATAGACGAAGCATTCAAGTAATGAGTTACTCGCCATACGGTTTGCGCCATGTAACCCCGTATAAGATGTTTCACCAATAGCATATAAGCCTTCAATATCGGTCTGGCTATTTGAGTCAACCACAACACCACCACAGGTGTAATGAGCTGCTGGCACCACTGGAATCATATCTTTGGTAATGTCGATGCCCAATTCAAGCAATCGCGCATAAAGTGTAGGGAAGTGCTCTTTGATAAACTCTGGTGATTTGTGCGTGATGTCTAACCACACATGGCGAATACCGAGGCGTTTAATTTCATGGTCAATGGTACGTGCCACAATATCGCGTGGAGCCAGTTCTGCACGTTCGTCAAAACGCAGCATGAAACGTTCACCATCAGGCAAGCGTAAATACGCACCTTCACCACGCATCGCTTCTGTAATTAAAAATGAGCGAGCTTGAGGGTGATAGAGACAAGTTGGATGGAACTGATTAAATTCCATGTTGGCTACACGGCAACCTGCACGGTAAGCCATAGCAATACCGTCACCAGTGGCAATATCAGGATTAGATGTGTACAGATAAGCTTTCATCGCCCCGCCGCAAGCAAGAGCGGTAAATGGTGCAAGAAAGGTATGAACCTGTTCTGTATTTTCATCCAATGCATATAAACCAATAGCGCGATTCGTTTGGTCAACATGTCCTAATTTTTGCGAAGTAATTAAATCGATCGCAATATAGTTTTCAAAAATAGTAATATTTTTACGTTCTTGGGCACGTTCAACCAAGGTGGTTGAAATAGCTTTACCTGTTGCATCAGCCGAATGGATAATACGGCGTTGTGAATGACCGCCTTCGCGTGTTAAATGAAGTTGTTCATCTTCATCTAAAGTAAATTGCACGCCTTGCTTTAAAAGAAAATCTACAGAAGGACGGCCGCCTTCTACGGTATGTTGTACCGCATCCATTTCACACAAATGAGCACCTGCAATCATAGTGTCATTGATGTGCTGTTGAATAGAGTCAGTCTCATCAAGAACAGCAGCAACACCACCTTGAGCGTAGAAGGTACTTGCTTCGGTTAAAGCAGCTTTGGCTAAAACTGCAATATTAAAATGATTTGGTAACGATAAAGCCAGACTTAAACCAGCGCCGCCGCTGCCCACAATAATCACGTCAAAGTGGTGAATTGTCTGTAAATTAGGCATGTCCATTCGCAACAATCTAAAACGTCCGCTAATGACACCCCTTTTTATCTAAAAAGGCAAGAGCTTAAGCGCTCTAACTCAGAGAAAAATTGCAATTGGCTTAAAAAGTTGCAATGCGTAAAATAATGATTGTAAGGTTGCCTTACAAATAAACATATTGTTACGCACAACTCCAAGGCGTTGTGATACAAAAGTTTTATTCTTATTCTCGTAGACCAATTGTGGGTGAGCACCAAATGAAAACTCGCTATTTACAACAAGGAATGTATGCAGCGGTATTTACAGTTGCTGCTGTTCAAGCAAATGCTACTGTTGATTTTTCAAACCTCGTTGAACAAGTTAGTCCAGCCGTGGTGAGTGTAAACGTCGTAAAGAAAATGACTCAGGATGAACTATTGCAGCAGCAAGTTCCTGAAATTTTAAAACGTTTCTTTGGAAATCAGGTCATCATTCCACAGCAACAGGGTCCACAAGAAAAAACCGCATATGGTAGTGCATTCTTTATTAGTAAAGATGGTTACCTACTCACCAACCACCATGTGATTGAAAATGCCTCACGCATTAGCATTACTTTAAATGACCGCCGTGAAATTGATGCAACTGTGGTTGGTAGTGATGAGCGTACAGACGTTGCATTGTTAAAAGTGACTGGAAATAGTTATCCAGCTTTACGTGTAGGAAATGTTGACCGTTTACGAGTGGGAGAGCCCGTTTTAGCAATTGGTTCGCCGTTTGGTTTTGACTATTCAGCTTCGGCAGGTATTGTCAGTGCTAAATCACGAAATATGAGTGGTGAAACGTCGGTACCATTTATTCAAACTGATGTTGCGCTAAACCCAGGTAACTCTGGTGGTCCATTATTTAACCAAAATGGTGAAGTAGTCGGGGTAAACTCTCGAATATTTAGTGGTACTGGCGGCTATATGGGCTTGTCTTTCTCTATCCCGATTGACGTAGCGATGGATGTGGCCGAACAGCTTAAAACTAAAGGTAAGGTAACACGCTCTTATCTTGGTGTGATGATGCAAGATATTGATCGTAATCTTGCCGATGCTTACAAGTTACCAAAACCTGAAGGTGCTTTAATTACTCAAATTTCTCCGAACTCGCCTGCACAAAAAGCAGGCTTGCGAGCCGGTGATGTGATTTTGAAATATAACGGTAATCCGGTATCACGCACCAGTGAATTACTCTACGCATTAAACAAAGTACAGCCGAATCAAACTGTTCAGTTTGAAGTATTACGTGATGATAAAACCCGTAATATTTCAGCAACTTTAACAACTGCTCCAGATGAAACGCCTGCCACAGGAGCACAAAGTGCTGTATCTAAAGGACCAGTTTTAGGAATGAGTATTCGTGATTTGGCTGAACCAGAAAAAAGTGCTTTAAGTGTAAAAGGTGGGATCTATGTACAAGATGTTCGCCGTGGTGGTTTGGCATCATTGTCAAATATCATTCCGGGTGATGTGATTGTTCAAGTCAACAATAACCAGATTTTAAATAGTCAGGATTTTGCAAAAGTTGTTTCTAACTTGCAAAAAAATACGGTAGCACGTGTTGCAATTATTCGTCAGGGACAACGCGCAATGCTTGGTTTACGTATCCAGTAAACTTAAAATGAAACAATGAGCCACCCTAAAGATGGGTGGTTTTTTGTTATTTATCTTGAGCGTATAGTGATATCTACCTACACTTATTTCAGTTTAAAAGTTAATAAATAAGAGTGTGAACATTCGTGAGTAGTATTTTTGATTTACATATTCAGGTACAGCCACATCATATTGATGCGTTAGGACATGTGAACAATGTGATGTATGTACAGTGGATGCAGGATGTAGCTGCTGCTCATGTTGAAACGTTGGGGGTAGGGGTCACTAAATACCTCGAGTTAAAACATGCAATGGTCGCGGTTGAGCATCATGTGCAATATCGTAAAGCTGCATTTGAAGGCGAACAAATTGTATTACGCACATGGTTAGATGATATCAACGCTCTTTATTCTTTCCGCCAGTATGTATTTTTCCGTCCATCAGATCAGGCCGTATTATTTGTTGGAAATACCAAATGGGCATGTATTGAAATTGCCACAGGGCGCCCAAAACGAATGTCTCCAACTTTTACTCATGCATACAAACCGCTTAATTCAAGCATAAATCCTTATGATTTTACTGTTTCATATGTTAGCTAGTAAAAAAGAGAGGCTGAAATTTGGAGTATTCATTTTCCATAGAAACCGATCGATTGGTTTTAAGTGATCTTACAGATGATGATAAAGATTTTGTCTTTGAATTATTTTCAAATTCAAGCGTACTCGAATTTTATGATTTAAAAGCCTTTACTGCATTAGAAGAAGCTCAGGCTCTAATTGAAAAAATGCATAAAAAATGGGACCAACGGCTAGGTTTTAGACATGCTATTCGTCTTAAACAAGATGCAACTATGTTGGGAACATGTGGAGTAAATGCTGTCAAACCGATTGGTGATGATTTTGCGGTAGTCATTGGTTATGAGCTTCATCCTCATGCATGGGGTTCGGGATATATGCATGAAGCTCTTACAGGGCTAATTCATTCTTTAAAACAAGAGGGATTATTCCAACGAAAAATAAAATATGTTTGGGCTGAGATATTTGAGCCCAACATTAGATCCCAGCAAGTTGTTCACAAACTTGGTTTCAAATTGATTGGAAAGACAGCTAATCATACTGGCAATAATTTATCTGCAAGCCTGCTTAGGTTTGAGCTAAAGCTGTACTGATTTACATACTCTTCAAAGAGAAATAGGTTGTTATGTTGAGAAGTTTAAAAAGCTTTTTTAAAAGGAAGAATTTATGTCTTTTTCATATCTGCAATCTGTTATAATCGCACGCAATTAATTTAACTGCTTTGGCTGTGTATTAAAACAAGCTACATAGCACTCTATATTTTCTCAAGGTAACCCATGGCGCAAGCTAAAAAATCCGTCGATATCAAAAATATACGAAATTTCTCGATTATTGCTCACATTGACCATGGTAAGTCTACATTGGCTGACCGTTTTATTCAGATGTGTGGTGGTCTACAAGATCGTGAAATGCAAGCCCAAGTCTTAGACTCAATGGAGCTTGAGCGTGAACGTGGGATTACCATTAAAGCCGCTTCTGTCACGCTATATTACACTCATCCAAATGGTCAAGAATATCAACTTAACTTTATTGATACTCCTGGGCACGTAGACTTCTCGTATGAAGTTTCTCGTTCATTAGCCGCATGTGAAGGTGCGCTATTGGTTGTAGATGCTGCGCAAGGCGTAGAAGCACAATCAGTTGCAAACTGTTATACCGCAATTGAACAAGGTCTCGAAGTTCTTCCTATTTTAAATAAAATTGATTTGCCGCAGGCTGAACCTGAACGTGTAATTCATGAAATTGAAGAAATCATCGGGATTGAAGCAACAGATGCACCGACTTGTTCAGCAAAAACTGGTTTAGGTGTTGAAGGTGTTTTAGAACGTTTAGTCGATGTTATTCCAGCACCTGAAGGCGATCGTGATGCTCCATTGCAAGCATTAATTATCGACTCATGGTTTGATAACTACTTAGGTGTAGTTTCTCTTGTACGTATTAAACAAGGTCGTATCCGTAAGGGCGACAAAATGTTGGTTAAATCGACAGGACAAACTCATCCAGTAACTTCAGTGGGTGTATTTAATCCTAAGCATACTGAAACAGATATTCTTGAAGCTGGTGAAGTCGGTTTTGTTATTGCGGGTATTAAAGATATTTTTGGTGCACCAGTAGGTGACACTATTACCCTTGCTGCTACACCTGATGTTGCAATTTTACCGGGTTTTAAAAAGGTTAAACCGCAGGTTTATGCTGGTCTTTTCCCGATTGATGCGAGTGACTTTGAGCCATTCCGTGAAGCGTTACAAAAATTACAGATCAATGACTCGGCTTTGTTCTTTGAACCAGAAAGCTCAGATGCATTAGGTTTTGGTTTCCGTTGTGGCTTCTTAGGAATGCTACACATGGAGATTGTACAAGAGCGTTTAGAGCGTGAATATGACCTTGATCTAATCAGTTCTGCACCTACCGTAATTTATGAAGCATTAACCAAGAAGGGCGAAACGATTTATATCGATAGTCCATCAAAAATGCCAGACGGATCTACTGTAGAAGATTTGCGTGAGCCGATTGCAGAGTGTCATATCCTTGTTCCTCAAGAGTACTTAGGGAATGTAATGACCCTATGTATTGAACGCCGTGGTGTTCAAAAAGATATGAAATTCTTAGGTAATCAAGTTTCTATTACCTTTGAAATCCCGATGGCTGAAGTCGTTATGGATTTCTTTGATAAATTAAAATCATGTTCTCGTGGTTTTGCATCGCTAGACTATAACTTTGTGCGTTTCGAAAGTTCAGCTTTAGTTAAGGTTGATGTATTAATTAATAGTGACAAGGTTGATGCCTTGGCTATGATTTGTCACCGTAATGACGCGCGTCATCGTGGTATTGCATTGGTTGAGAAAATGAAAGATTTGATTCCTCGCCAAATGTACGACGTTGCTATTCAAGCGGCTATCGGTGCACAAATTATTGCTCGTTCTACTGTAAAAGCAATGCGTAAAAACGTATTAGCGAAATGTTATGGTGGTGACGTTTCACGTAAGAAAAAACTACTTTCTAAACAAAAAGAAGGTAAGAAACGTATGAAACAAGTGGGAAGTGTTGAAATTCCACAAGAAGCGTTCTTGGCTGTATTGAAAGTAGAAAGATAAGAAATGAGGGTGGGAGAAGTAAGATATTACTTTTCCCCCACTTTAAGACAAGCAGCTAGGCTGCGAGTGAGGTCATGTGGATTTTGATTTTAATTTAATTCTTGTTCCAGTTACGCTGATTCTATTTGCAGTGTGGTTGTTAGATAAATTTGTATTCAAACAGCGTGCAAATAAAGGGCGCGGGAACGAAAATTTTGTTATTACATGGGCCTATGACTTTTGGCCAGTTTTAGCTGTAGTACTTGTACTTCGTTCATTTCTTTATGAACCATTTAATATTCCATCAGATTCTATGGTACCCACTTTAGAAACTGGTGATTTTATTTTGGTTAATAAATTTGATTATGGTGTGCGTTTACCTATCGTCAATAAGAAAATTATTGATGTAGGAGAACCAAAGCGCGGTGATGTGATTGTATTCCGTTATCCACCTCAACCTACCATTAGCTATATTAAACGTGTAATCGGTTTGCCGGGCGATCATCTTGTTTATGATCATGGACAATTGATTATTAACGGACAAAAAGTACCGAAAGTATTAACACAGTTTAGTCGCGAAAAAGATGTGTTAGATACTCCAACGTCTATTTATCATAAAGAGACGGTTGGTGAACACACCTTTACAATGCGAGAGCTTGAAGGCGTAAATGTGGCACGTCAAGCACCGTTTATCAACTATGTTGAAAATGGTAAATATGCAAACCAAGACGGTTTATATTGGGAAGTGACTGTTCCAAAAGGACATTACTTTGCAATGGGAGATAACCGTGATCAAAGTGCAGACAGTCGTTTTTGGGGCTTCGTTCCTGAAGAAAATCTAACAGGGCGAGCATTCTATGTCTGGATGCATAAAGAACCGGGTTTACATCTTCCTAACTTTGGCCGAAATGGAAAAATAGATTAAAAACAACCATTAGGAAAAAAAGAAATGCGTAAGGCACAACAAGGTACTTCGTATTTAGCAATTTTATTTGGGGTGGTTATATTTGCAGTTGCAGTAAAAGCTGTACTTGCAGTTTGGCCAGCATATTGGGATGATCGATTGATTAATAATCAAATAGAAGAGCTTTTGCAAGAAAGCTCTTCTGAGATCACACCACAGAAGTTTGTGACACAAATGGATCAGCGACTGGAAATGAACAATATTCGTGATCTCCACTTTAAAGAGATTGCGCAAGTGTTTAATCAGTCTGGTCTGACAGTCAAAAAGAAATATGAAGTAAGAAAACCTTTCTTATCAAATATTGATTTAGTTTTAACATTTGAGAAGAGTTTTGATAAAACATCAGTTCAAACTAAGTGATCCTCGCTTATTGAGTCGAATCGGATATCAATTCAAGCAGCTTGAGTTGTTACAGTTAGCTTTGACTCATCGTTCGGTGAGTCATAAATACAATTACGAGCGCTTGGAGTTTTTAGGCGATTCATTATTGGGCATGATTGTTGCCAATTATCTATATCATGCCTATCCCAATGAAAACGAAGGTCGCCTAACGCGTATGCGAGCGACTTTAGTTCGTCAGGAAGCTTTAGGTAAGATTGCAACCGATTTGCAACTTAGTCGGTGTTTAATATTAAGTACGGGTGAATTGAAATCTGGTGGTCATCATCGTGAGTCAATATTGGCTGACACGGTAGAAGCGATTATTGGTGCAATTTATATTGATAGTGGTGATCTCAACTTACTTACAGATATTGTGCTAAAATGGTATGTACCCTATTTAGACCATATTGAACCTACGGATCAACTTAAAGACCCGAAATCACGTTTACAAGAGTATCTACAAGCACGTAAAAAACCTCTCCCTGTTTACGAGGTTGTAGATATTCAGGGTGATGCACCTCACCAGCACTTTAAAGTTGAATGTTTGATAGATGGTTTATCAAAGATTTATGGTGAGGGTTCAAGTCGTCGTTTTGCCGAGCAGGCAGCAGCGGCGGAAATTTTAAAGTTATTGGAGCAATAACCTGCATGTCGATGCATTCTGATCAAATCAATCCAGATTCAAATGATAACCAAGATCCTAATAATCTGATTGATCAATTTTTTAGTTCCAAAGGCGTAACAATTCCTTCGGATTTTAAGAGCGGATTTGTGGCGATTGTAGGACGTCCAAATGTGGGTAAATCTACCCTCATGAACCATTTATTAGGTCAAAAGCTCTCGATTACTTCGCGTAAACCTCAAACAACACGTCATAAAATTATTGGTATTGATTCGCGTGAAAAAATGCAGGCGGTATATGTAGATACCCCAGGTATGCATAAAAAAGAAGTACGCGCTATTAATAAAATGATGAACCGTGCAGCGCATTCTGCATTACGTGACGTCAATTTGGTCTTATTTGTTATTGATGCTTATAAGTGGACCCCAAATGACGACTTAGTGCTTGAAAAACTCAAGAATGCTGAAATGCCAGTTATCTTGGTGATTAATAAGGCTGATACTTTTGAAGATAAAAGAGATATTCTTCCTTTAATTCAAGAGCGTGCCAAGCTTATGAATTTTGCCGAGATTGTTCCTGTATCTGCATTACGCGGAGCAAATCTGGAACACTTGAGTGAAACGATTGAGAAGTATCTTCCTTATCAAGCGCCTTTGTATTCATTTGATCAGATTACTGACCGTTCTGAACGCTTTTTAGCTAGCGAAATTATTCGTGAAAAAATCATGCGCCAGTTAGGTGAAGAACTACCTTATGATTTAACAGTACAAATTGAATCTTTCAAAACGGAAGAGGCTGCTGTTAATGAGAAAACTGGGCGTTTAAAACCAGCTTGTACCTATATTGATGCAACGATTTTTGTAGATCGTGCGGGCCAGAAAGCGATTGTGATTGGTGAAAAAGGTGCCAAGCTTAAAACAATCGGTATGGACGCTCGAAAAGACATGGAAAAGATGTTTGAGCAAAAAATTATGCTTACACTTTGGGTAAAAGTGAAGGGTGGCTGGTCTGATGATGAGCGTGCCTTAAAAAGCTTAGGATATAGTGATATCTAAACGATAAGGATACTGGTATGAAAACAATTACATCATTGGTCGCTATAATTGGATGTACATTGATGTTACAAGGTTGTGTATATAAGCTTGTAACCGTACCAGTAGGTATCGCTTATAAAACTACAAAAGGTGTTGTCAAAGGTACAGCAGCTGTTGTAGGTGCGGTGATCCCTGATGGTGATGATGACAAAAAAGAAAAAGAATCTGAGGAATAGTTTCTTTTTATGATGCGCAATGAAGTCCTTCATGGATATATGATTCATCACCGTAAGTACCGTGAAAAAAGTCATATTGTGCATCTTTTTACTCAGGAGTATGGGCGAGTCGATGGTATTTTAAGACAGACTCCGCCCCCTCAGTATCAACCTATCCGATTACAAGCAACTGGTAAAAGTGAGCTGAAGAACTTTACTAAGTTAGAAATATTAAATCAGCCTGTTTTCTTTTTTGGTGACGCCTTTTTTGCTGGATTTTATTTAAGTGAAATCATTCTTCGGCTATGTCCACTAGAAGAGGCAATGCCTCAATCTTTTGAGCAATATCAGTTAACTCTATTGCAGTTACAGCAGCTCGCTTCTAATGATCAGCCCGATCTTTTTTTAAGACAGATATTACGCCAGTTCGAACATGTGCTTTTGCCTGAACTTGGGTACGCACTTGATTTTTCAATTGATACTCAGCAACAGCCAATACAGGCTCATCAGTTTTATCAATTTCAAGTGACCGAAGGTTTTGCTCCCGTTGCACAGGCGAGTCGTTCCTCTTTGGCAGGAAAAGCGATTTTGTCTATGGTGGACTATGAGCAAGGGCAGGATTTTTCTCACGACCAACTGCAATTATTAGGTAAACTATACCGTCAAATGATTACATCGCTTTTAGGAGATCGTCCCCTAAAAAGTCGACAATTGTGGATTCAAAATACTCAAACTCAATCGTAATTAGGATTTTTTTATGGCTGCATTGCTTGGTGTAAACATAGACCATGTTGCTACTTTAAGACAGGCGCGCGGTACTACTTACCCAGACCCTGTAGAAGCTGCTCTTATTTGTGAACAAGCTGGTGCAGAGGGGATTACCTTGCATTTGCGTGAAGATCGTCGCCATATTCAGGATGATGACGTACGCCGCATGCGACCATTACTAAAAACACGCATGAATCTAGAGTTGGCTGTTACTGATGAAATGGTCGAGTTTGCGAAAGAAATTCAGCCACAGCATGTATGCTTCGTTCCTGAAAGACGCCAAGAAGTAACAACTGAAGGTGGTTTGGATGTAGTAGGTAACTTTGAAAAAGTTAAAGCTGCAACTCAGGCCTTAGCCGCTATTGGTTGCGATGTATCATTATTTATCGATGCTGATCTAGCTCAAATTGATGCAGCAGTTGCATGTGGCGCACCTACGATTGAGTTGCACACGGGTGCATATGCAGATGCCGCAACGGAGCAAGATCAACAGGCTGAATTGGCGCGTATTATTAAAGGTGTTGAATACGCAGCTTCAAAAGGTTTGGTGGTAAATGCTGGTCATGGCCTTAACCTTAAAAATATTGCTCCAATTGCTGCTATTTCACAAATTCATGAGTTAAACATTGGGCATTCAATTATTGCGGAAAGCATTTTTGTAGGTCTTGTTCAAGCTGTCAAAGATATGAAAGCAGCAATTCAGGTGGCAGGATAATTGGTTATGTCGAGTATCAATTACGATGAACTAATGCAACCTGTTTTGGTCTTTTTAGGATGTCAAACGCCAAAGGCATGGCTGGATGAGGCAATCAATAATTTAGATATCTTGATGCAAGATCATGCTAATTGCGAAAAAAAAGCAGCTAGTACAGCAATGAACTTAATGTTCCGCTATAGTTTTTTTCCTGATTTGCAAGTAAAGCTTGCACAACTAGTACGGGAAGAAATGCTCCATTATGAACAGGTGCTTGAGCTAATGGCCAAGCGTGGTCAGAAATGGGATGGCTTAAGTGCAGGGCGCTATGCAGGTGGGTTGCGTAAAGAGATTCGTACTTATGAGCCAGAAGCTTTAATTGATGTACTTGTGGTAGGTGCTTTTGTTGAGGCGCGCTCATGCGAACGTTTTCATGCACTTGCCCCACGTGTAGATGAAGAGTTAGGACGCTACTATCGCTATTTGCTTAAGTCAGAGTCTCGTCATTTTGAAGACTATTTGGCACTTGCACTCGATGTTGCAAAAACTGCAAAAATGAAAAATCCTAAAGAGGATATTCAGCAGCGCATTGAGCATATTCGTGAGGTTGAAAAGAACCTGATTTTAACGCCTGACGATACCTTCCGTTTTCACAGCGGTGTGCCTGCATAATCAAAACAGTTGTGAATAAAAAAGTTTATCTTTCTAGGTAAACTTTTTTTATTTTAACCTTTAAATTTTTTAATTATTTTTTATAAGTGGTTAGCATCTGGGATGCGGTATTTATTACCTGATACTCCTGATAAAATCATATCTATATAATTAATTTCCTTAAATATTGTTATCCATAATTAAATTTTTTAGAAAAATCTTTTATTTTTTAAAGTAATAACGAATATTATGTAAATATAAAGATAGGTTTTTTCATAATCGGTTCAACTAAAGTAGTCGAATATTTTAAGGATATAAGAATGTTAGCATTAGTTACAGGCGCTTCTGCGGGTTTTGGTTATAGTATTTCAAAAAAACTGATTGAGTTAGGTTATAAAGTTATTGGCTGTGGAAGACGAGCAGAAAAACTAAAAGAATTACAGCAAGAGCTTGGTGAAAAATTCTATCCGCTCGTATTTGATATGACAGATACGGTGGAAAATATAAATAAAGCATTGGTTGATTTACCAGCCGAATTTCAAATTAGTCAAATTGATTTATTGGTTAACAATGCTGGATTAGCATTAGGCCTAGAGCCAGCAGATAAATCAGATTTGGATGATTGGTACACCATGGTAGATACCAATATTAAAGGATTGATTACTGTTACGCGGTTAATTTTACCGAATATGGTGAAGAAAAAGTCTGGTTTAATCATCAATATGGGATCAATTGCAGGTACATACCCATATCCTGGTGGTAATGTTTATGGTGCAACCAAAGCATTTGTGGAGCAATTTAGTTTAAATCTTCGAGCTGATCTGTCAGGTACTGGCATCCGAGTGACTAATATTGAGCCAGGTCTTTGTGGTGGTACAGAATTTTCTTTGGTGCGTTTCAAGGGCGATCAGGATAAGGTAAATAGTCTGTATGATAAAAAGAACCCAATCTTGCCTGAAGATATTGCAAATACGGTAGCGTGGGTCGCATCACAGCCTCCACATATTAATATTAACCGTATTGAAATGATGCCGACTTCTCAGTCTTTTAATCCTTTAAAAGTTGTTGAAGTAGAATAATAAGTTTAAAAATGACCTAAGAAGAGGATTGAAGGTGATATCTCTTTTTGATTTGGATTAGGTCATTGAATGAAATTAGTAGATTAATAATTAAATCCTCTACGTCATGATAGGGGATTTTTTTATAGTTATTGAAAAAAATATAGCAAAAAAAAGCCCGCTTTAATGCTGCGGGCTTTTTAGTATTTGGCTCTCCCACCTGGGCTCGAACCAGGGACCTGCGGATTAACAGTCCGTCGCTCTACCGACTGAGCTATGGGAGAATCTGCATGCGATTATAAGGAGATTTTGAGAAGGGTCAAGTGAAAATCACCATGTTTCCTTCATTTTTGTGTTGTATGCTTTTTATTTGATCAGTTGAGCGGTGAGCTGAGAAATTACTTGCACTTTAAAAATTCAATTGCTAGATTCAAAACAGAACAAGCGTTTGAAGAAATTCAAACAGTGTGGATTTAAACCAACTTGCCAGCACTAAAATGGCTAAATCGGAGATAAGTATGAAAACACTTACTATTGCTTCTATTTTTTCTAAATTTGATTTTTATCAAAGCAATTATCTCAATATTTTAAGTCGACCAGACTCTTATTACATACCTGTAGAGGGTGCATCGACTGATGCTTATCCTTTTAAAAAGCAGGACTTGTACTTAGGTGATTTATTGCAGCTTTGGTTCAGTTCTAAATGGAATGTGCATAGTTCACTAAAAGTTTTAAAGTGTTCAAAAGCATTAGATCAATCTAAACCCCTATATATTTTTCAATTAGAAGGGGAGTTACTGCTGGGCAAAAATAAAGTTCTAGCTTGGTCTACTGAACATCAAGAAGTTATAGAACTTCAACTTAAAAATATTTGGGCACCTTATGTAGTGGCTCAAACTTGTGATCGTCCAGATAATCCAGATTACTCAATAAAAAAGGCAGCGGTTTAAGGCTGCCTTTTATGACTATGAACGAATAATCATGCAGGTTGCTGTTGCATAGGCATAAAGTTTACCTTCCTCATCAATAATCTTTCCTTCGGAAATTCCTAAGTTTTTACTTATGTTAATGACTTTACCTGTTGCAATTAAAGGATGGTTTTTTGGAATAGGGCGGCACATTTTTACGTTAAGATCGATTGTTCCGTAACCTACACCAGCGGGTAACATCGTATGTACTGCACAGCCAGTCACAGAGTCTAAAACTGTAGCCGCAAAACCACCATGTACGCCCCCTAGCGGATTTAGATGATTATGATCTGCTTGCGCTTTAAAAGTAACAGAACCTTCTGAAATTTCAGTAGGTTGCATAGGTATGGTTTTACTAATACTTGCTGCTGGAATATGGCCATCAATCATCGCTTGTAAAAATTCAAGACCAGTCATTTCCATGGGATTTTTCATTTTT
This sequence comes from Acinetobacter sp. V91_7, assembly GCF_031799075.1. Taxonomy (NCBI): domain Bacteria; kingdom Pseudomonadati; phylum Pseudomonadota; class Gammaproteobacteria; order Moraxellales; family Moraxellaceae; genus Acinetobacter; species Acinetobacter sp. V91_7. The sequence goes on along the minus strand of NZ_JAVQNT010000044.1, from coordinate 175,785 downwards.
GAGTCCTTTAATTTTATAAGTTCTCAAATGGAACTTAATTTTAAATTATGACGTAAAAGTACTATTGTCAAGTTAGAAAAATGAAGTGATAAGTTCAGTTATAGTTTACGAACTTGTAAATTTTAATTAGACAGAATATTTTATGAAATTAAAAATATAAAACTTATCAATGGGAAATAATAATGAACGGTCAATGTTTATGTGGTAAGACTACATTTGAGGTAGAGCTAAAAAATCATGATGTGCATGTTTGCCATTGTTCGATGTGCCGCCGACAAACTAGTGGTGTCATTATGACAATTGATGTGGTCAAAGATAGTTTAAAGTTTATTCAGCAAAAGCATCTGAGTATTTTTAACTCTTCTGAATGGGGAGAACGAGGTTTTTGTAATGCTTGTGGAACAACAATTTTTTGGAGAACGAAAGATCAAAGTTACTGCAATATCAATGCATTTTCTTTAAATGAGCCAGTAGAAGATTTGAATTTGGATATGGAAATTTTTATTGATTCAAAACCCGATTTTTATACTTTTCAAAATGATACAAAGAAATTGACTGAGGCACAGGTCATGGCTTTATTTAATTCTGCTGAGTCATAAATAGTAGCTACGAATAAAATTTTTAATCTTCTATTCATAAAAAAGAGGCCTCAACTTGAAGTTGAAGCCTCTTTTTAAAATTATAAATTACTTAGCTGTTTTTTCAGCTTCAATAGAAGCAATTGCAGCATCTACATCTTCAATTGAGTCAGCAGCTTTTTTGATACGTGCTAACGCATCAACGAGTACTTCGTCAGCTGTTGCATATGAAATACGCATAAAACCGCCTAGACCAAATGCATCACCAGGTACTACTGCTACGCCAGTTTCTTCTAGTAACCATTCAGAGAATTCTGTGCAAGATTTTAAGCCTTTTGCACGAATAAGAGGGCGAATGTTTGCATAGGCATAGAAAGCACCGTCAGCAGGCAAGCAAGAAATACCTTTGATTTCATTCAAGCCATTAACAACTAAGTCATGACGGCGTTTGAACGCTTTAATCATTGGTTGAAGTACGTCTTGAGGACCATTCAATGCAGCTTCAGCAGCAACTTGTGAAATAGAAGTTGGGTTTGAAGTTGATTGAGACTGGATTTTTTTCATTGCGCCAATGATTTTTGCTGGGCCGGCTGCATAGCCAATACGCCAACCTGTCATCGCATATGCTTTAGAAACACCATTTAAAACAATCGTACGATCATATAAATCTGGAGCAACAGTTGCGATGTTGTAGAACTCATCTTCCCAACGAATTGGTTCATACATATCGTCAGATGCAACAAACACTTGTGGATGGCGACGTAGTACTTCAGCTAAAGCTTCTAATTCAGCTTTGCTATAGATCATACCTGTTGGGTTAGATGGGCTGTTTAATACAACTAAACGAGTGTTAGGAGTAATAGCCGCTTCTAATTGTTCAGGAGTAATTTTGAAACGTTGGTCTTCACCACATTTCACAATGACTGGAGTACCTTCAGCAATAATGACCATATCTGGATAGCTTACCCAGAAAGGTGCTGGAATGATAACTTCATCGCCTTTGTTTAATAGAGCAAGTGCCAAGTTAAAGAAGCTTTGCTTACCACCACATGAAACCAAAATCTGATTTGCTTGATAATCAAGATTATTATCGCGTTTAAATTTAGCAATAATTGCTTTTTTTAACCCAGGAGTACCATCTACAGCCGTATATTTGGTGAAACCATTATTAATCGCTTCAATTGCAGCATCTTTGATGTGTTGAGGGGTATCAAAGTCTGGTTCGCCAGCACCTAAACCAATCACATTCTTGCCAGCAGCTTTAAGTTCAGCAGCTTTGTTGGTTACAGCAAGTGTAGGGGACGGTTTGATGGCATTGACACGATCAGAAAGACGTACGTCCACGGCAATATTCCTCTTATGGGATTAAAAAATAAAAAGCATACTATCTTATCGCAAAAATTAAGTAATTTGCGGATGTGAACCTTTTCAGATGTAAAAAAGTTTAGTTTAGTAATCATCTTAAGCAATATTTATTCAATTGAAGCTTTTTTAGAAAGAAATGAGAAAATCATTTATAATAGGTCGCAATCGAAATTTCGAGAATGAATCATGACTGAGCAACAGCCAAAACAGAAAAAGGCTTTGGTGAAATTGCCATTCCCAATGCCGAATGATAGCAATGCAGCCGACGACGCGGTACACAACCAAGTGCGTCCAAAACCAGAGCAATACGCAGATAGAACGTGGATGCCTCCGCGTGGTACTCGTCGTTCTATGGGAAAACGCTAATCTCGAAAACAGGCAATATGCCTGTTTTTTTATTGATTAAATAAAATTTCCTGATAGTAGCTTTTTTTCTTTTGGTACATGTGATGGTCAGCTCGCTTTAACATGTCCTCAATTTGTTCATTTGCTTGAGTTGTTGCATGTCCAATTGCAATGCTAATTGGGTGGCTTGAATAATATTGATTGTCGATATTAAAAAGCTCTTGAATGGTTTGAAGCATAATTAGAACATTCGCCTCATCTGCCCCCGGCATTAAAATTACGAATTCATCGCCACCTATTCTAGAAGCCGTATATGCTGTATTTAAAATGGCCTGACTTAAAATATTTCCGACGCGGCGCAATAAGCCATCCCCAATATCATGACCAAACTGATCATTTGTTTCTTTTAATCCATTCATATCTAAGAAAATTGAAGAAACAGGTCGAATAATGCTTCGGTTTAAACGATTAAGTTCCTCTGTAAAAAAAGCGCGATTATATAGTTTGGTCAGGACATCGTGCTGCCCCAAATATTCAAGATAGTTTTCCGCTTTTTTTCGCGCCGTAATATCGGTAAGTGCAACCTGTACCAGTCCCCAAGTGTCTTCATAACCCGGAAAAACGGTAAATTGAAGCAATACATTTCTTATTTGCCCATCTAAGGCATAGTTAATCGCTTCACGCTTATGATGAATATTACCTTGCCATAATTCGATGAGTTGTTCCCGAAAGGTTTCAATCATCTCTTCAGCAAAAATCTTGTGTGTATTTCTTAAAAGTGTCGACTTATCAGGAGCCTTAAATAAATCAAGAGTTGCCTGATTAACATCTAAAATCAGAATATCTTCTACACACTGACGGACAAATTCAGGATGGACATCTAGAAACGTTCTAAAATCTTCAATACCTAATAATCTGAGTTGATCAATTCTATTTTTTATACGGCTGAAATCTTCGACCCAAAGAGAGGTGGGTGAATAGATAAACATAGACTCAGCTAATCGACGATTTTTTGCTTCCTCACGAAGTGCATTTTGATAGGGTGTAATGTCTTCGGTGGTAATTAATACACGCTCAAAGGTCGATTCAGAGCCAGGTAAAATTGAGCCTCTTAGCTGAACATCAATACGTTTGCCTGATAAGGTGTAATTTACGGTCGTACTTGAAAAGTGGGTTTTACCATTCCATAGTTCTTCAAGCTCAAAAATATGGGATTCGAACATTTCTTTTTTAAAAATAAGATTTAAATTCGAATATAGCTCTTCGTGAGTTCTGGCTTCAAAAAGTTCTAATGTTTTTTGATTAACACGAATGATTTTAATTTTATGTGCACATTCACTGATTAAGTTTTTATTTTTACTTAAAAATTCATGGAGGTTTTCAATACCTTGATTTCTCCATAAATCAAATTGTCGTTTAACTTCACTGAAATCCTCAATCCACATTGGAATTGGGCTAAGGTCAAAAATTGAAGAATCTAAAGTTTCCATATGTTTCTTTAAGTATTCAGTTTGCCTTAAAGTATAATGAGAAAAATTAGGATTTGGGAAGCTAAAGAACTTAAATCTATTAGAATAATTAAAAATATAAAGATTAAATGTAAGTGAAAATAAAATAATGAGAAAGCAGATATTATCTGCTTAGCTCATAAGTTTATAAGAAAAATTAACGATTAATAGGGTGGTCAATATTCTTTTCACCACGCCAGAGTTTGATAAAGTCTTGCTCATCAAAATCATAAAGTTCCATGAGTGCAACCACAGCACTTACAAAAATCATGGCACCCTCAGAGTTTCCGTGCAGGTCAAAAATTTTACCATTGAGCTTTCCTAAAATATCACTCAGCTCATGATCACGGCCTCGGCCATAACGATCCCGAGGGTATAGCTCTTCATTTAAAACAATAAGAGCAATGGCTTTTTCGGCACTTGATAAATCTGTTTTATCTAAGGCTTCTTCAAAAGATTCACTTCCATGATTAAAGTAAAAAATAACTTCATCATTAATGAAACTTTTTACCATCTTTTGAGTTAATGTCGGAAATTCAGAAACTGCATTATCTTCAACATACGGTTTAAAAGATTCTGGAAAGGTAACATTGTGATGAATATCTTTAAACAGTGGCGCAATTTCAGAAACTTTATAACCTGCGATGCCACAACCTAAAGCCGTGACAAAATATTTCATTTTAGGATGATTTTTTGCATATATCTTAAAATCTTCAACATAGTGCTCAATCTGTGAAAGAGGCATTTGTTGAATATGTTCATTTAAGGTGGGAATTGCAAAGCTTTGACCAGCCCAGCCTCGACCTACACCTTCAACTGCTCCGAAGTGTTGACTGGCAACGCGTGCTGCACCGCTACCATGCTGTCCAGCAAGGTTACTTCCGAATACAAAAACTGTATCTTCGGGAAGTTCGGTTACAATACTTTCATCATGATATTGATAGGTCATGGTTATGCTTTTTATTTAATGGATAGCTTCATGTTGCAACTGATTATGGTATTGGTCAAGTGTTAAGATGCTTAATCTTTTACATTGAATTTCCAACTCAATTTGCACTTTAAATTAAGATAAAAATCCCCATTAATGGGGGAGACGTTAAATTCAATTTTTTCATAAAGAGAGATAACTTTGAACGAAAATCAACCTTTCGATTTGGTCACTCATTATCAGCCAGCAGGTGATCAGCCACAGGCAATTGAAAAGCTGGTCAATGGTATCGAGCATGGTTTTCGTAATCAGTTATTGCTAGGGGTAACGGGCTCAGGTAAGACCTATACCATGGCAAATGTGATCGCTCAAACACAGCGACCTACAATTGTGATGGCTCATAACAAAACTTTGGCTGCCCAGCTTTATGGTGAGTTTAAATCTTTCTTCCCCAATAATGCGGTTGAATATTTTGTAAGTTATTACGATTACTACCAACCAGAAGCTTACGTTCCATCTTCGGATACGTTTATTGAAAAAGATTCAGCCATTAATGATCACATTGACCAGATGCGGTTATCAGCAACACGAGCTTTATTAGAACGTCGTGATGCAATTATTGTAGCATCGGTTTCTGCAATTTATGGTTTGGGTGACCCGAATGCTTATATGCAAATGTTGCTGCATGTGGTTGAGGGCGACCGAGTAAGTCGCGATGAAATCATCCGCCGATTGGTTGAAATGCAATATACGCGTAATGAACTTGAATTTTTACGTGGTACTTATCGCATTCGCGGCGAAATTATTGATATTTTCCCAGCAGAATCTGATCAACATGCGATTCGTATTGAACTATTTGATGATGAAGTCGATTCAATCCGTTGGTTTGACCCGCTAACTGGTAAAATGGTTCGTAAAGTTTCTCGGATAACGATTTATCCAAAAAGCCACTATGTGACACCAAAAGATCATTTGACCCGTGCTATCGATACAATTAAAGATGAATTACAAGATCAGCTCAAATTTTTCCGTGAACATGACAAATTGCTTGAAGCACAACGTATCGAGCAACGGACACGTTACGATCTGGAAATGATGCAACAGTTGGGTTATACCAATGGTATCGAAAACTATTCGCGTCATTTGTCAGGGCGTCCGTCTGGTGAAGCACCGCCGACTTTATTCGACTATATTCCAGAAGATGCTTTACTCATTATTGACGAATCACACGTTACTGTTCCGCAAATTGGAGCGATGTATAAAGGTGACCGGTCACGTAAAGAAAACTTAGTGAATTATGGGTTCCGTTTGCCAAGTGCGCTTGATAACCGTCCAATGAAATTTGAAGAGTGGGAGCGTATTGTACCGACGACCATTTTTGTAAGTGCCACGCCTGCTAAATATGAATTAGAAAAGTCAGATCAAATCGTTGAACAGGTGGTACGTCCAACAGGTCTAATCGATCCTGAAATTGAGATTCGTCCTGTCTTAACCCAAGTAGATGATGTTCTTTCTGAAATTAATATTCGTAAAAACTTGAATGAAAGGGTATTAATTACAACTTTAACAAAGCGTATGGCAGAAGACCTGACTTCTTATTTAAAAGAATATGGCGTTAAGGTCGCTTATCTCCACTCAGATATTGATACGGTTGAACGCGTCAAAATTATTCATGAACTACGTACAGGTGTATTTGATGTTTTAGTCGGTATTAACCTGCTACGTGAAGGTCTGGATATGCCGGAAGTTTCTTTGGTTGCTATTTTAGATGCAGATAAAGAAGGCTTTTTACGTTCAGAACGCTCACTCATTCAGACGATTGGTCGTGCTGCGCGTAATGTGAAAGGTAAAGCAATTTTATATGCTGACCGAATTACCGATTCTATGCAAAAAGCAATAGACGAAACTGATCGTCGTAGAGCCAAACAAATTGAATTTAATGAGCTGCATGGTATTACACCACGTAGTGCTGTTCGTCAGGTCATCAAAGAAATTGACTCGGGTGAGGTACTTTCAGACGACGAGATTGATGAAAAAGTACTTGAACAAGCACAAGCATTGAGTGCCGATGAAAGACATATTCTTTCAGATCCTAAACTGTTTAGTAAGCATATTACTAAGCTTGAAAAAGATATGTTAAAGGCCTCGAAAGATTTACAGTTCGAGCAAGCAGCGCGGATACGTGATGAAATCATTCGATTAAAAGCGCAAATGTTGCAATAAACGAATACATAACGCTACATAATGTGTTTAAAAAACAAGCTACTGTAGATATTTGAGTTCTTTTGTATTCACAACTAATCGTTGAGGGCAACAATGGCATTTCGAAATAATGTTCCGCAAGCCAGTTGGCGTTTGGCTAAAATTGCGTTGGGCGGTGTTGTTTTGGCTGGTTTAGCTGTTGGAACGTATGTCTATGCTCAGCCGAAACCTTTGCAAACCGTTTATAAAGTTGAACTGGACCGATATTTAGGTGTCTGGTATGAGGTCGCCCGTAAGCCTGTTTTTTTTCAAAAAAAATGTGCTTATAACGTATCTGCAACTTACACTTTAAATGAAAATGGAAATGTGGTTGTAGATAATCGCTGTTATGACAATAGAAAACAATTACAGCAATCTATTGGTGAAGCCTTTGTCGTAAATCCGCCATACAACACGAAATTGAAGGTGAGTTTCTTACCGGAAGCTGTGAGATGGATTCCAGTCATTCGTGGAGATTACTGGATTTTAAAAATAGATGAAGACTATCAAACTGTTTTAGTAGGAGAACCTTCTCGTAAATATCTTTGGGTGTTATCAAGAACACCTCATCCTGAACAAGAAGTGGTTGATGAATATCTAAATTATGCAAAAACATTAGGTTTTGATATTCGCGATATTATTCATACAGAACATAAAGAATAGCTGTAGATGTCTGATTAATAAAAAACCATGTTTTTACATGGTTTTTTCTTTTTTATAGTGGATAAATCAAGTATTGTGGTGAGCTGTTTTTACTAAAGTATAAGAGGGTGATGATGTTTAAGGGCGTGAGCTTGTCTGTCATGGCATCTATCACTTTTGGTGTACTTTATTTTTATACTCAATTGTTAAGTCAGCTTGATAGTGAACAGACTTTTGGATGGCGGATTATTGCAACACTACCAGTTCTCACTTTGTTTATGTGGTGGAGCGGTGATTTAGGGTATATAAAAAATATCTACCAGCGTATTTTGGCAAAGCCGTCTTTATTATTGTTGTTAATCACAACCTCCATTTTAACTTCAGTACAACTTTGGCTGTTTTTATGGGGGCCAATGCATGGTCGAGGCCTACAAGTATCTTTAGGATATTTTCTGTTGCCGCTTGTTCTTGTCTTGGCTGGAAGTGTGCTGTATGGCGAAAAAATATCAAAATTTCAATGGGTCGCAATTATTCTTGCAGTCATTGGAGTTGGCCATGAGATCTGGCGTTTAGGAAGTATTGCTTGGGAAACTGCATTAGTTGCAGTTGGTTATTCTGCCTATTTTTTATTACGTAAGACCATTAAAACAGACAATTTAGGCGGTTTTTGGTGGGACTTAGTTATTATTCTGCCGATTGCGATTTATTTGACCCATACGGGTTTACTTCCTTATAGCAAATTTATAGACCAACCGAGTCTTGCTTTGGTCATTGTTGGGCTTGGAATTTTAAGTGCTATTGGTTTAGGAAGTTATATTCTGGCAAGCCGCTTTTTACCATTAGTCGTGTTTGGGCTTTTAGGATATTTGGAACCTGTATTACTTGCTCTCGCTTCTTTAGTTTTAGGGGAGAGTATTGGCCAAGAAGAATGGTTCACTTATATTCCGATTTGGTGTGCAGTATTTGTGTTAGTTTTAGAAGGTGCAGTTCACCTTTATCAGCAACGTCAAAAAGCCAAAAATTTGCAGCTCAACATCGCGAAATATCAAAAAAGATTAAAAAATGATGAGCTTGATTAGAGGAGCAGAATCTAAAAAGTAAGAAAAAGCAAAAATTTAGCTGCTTTAAACAATAAAATAATAAAAAATAATTATAGGTATTTTATGAATTTATGATGAATTTTAGGAAAATCTAATCACTAACGTCAGCTTTTGATTCATTCTTGCCAATAATTCCATTACAATTACGGGGTTTAAAAAATCACGCCTAGATATAATTAATTAGAGGACGTATCTGTGAGCAAAGACACTATCATCGCCCTGCATGCTGAACACCAAGGCCGTTGGAAAAACCGTGAAGAAATCGCGGAACGTATGATTGCATTAATTGGACAATTATACCGTGAAAAAAATATTGTCGTATCTGTTTACGGTCGCTCTTTAATTAACCGTTCTGTTATCCAAATTTTGAAAACTCACCGTCGTACACGTGTTGTAGACGTTGAGCTTTCTGTTGTAAATACATTCCCAATTTTAGAAGCTTTAGCTAAGCTTGAAAATATTGGTTCTGCAGAAGTTGATATCGGTAAACTTGCTGTTGAATATAAAGAAAAAGGCGGTGATGTTGATGCTTTTGTTGCTCAAGCAGTTGAGTCAATCAAAGGTAGCGCAACTTCTGAACAACCTAAAGATGTCGTTCTTTATGGTTTTGGTCGTATTGGCCGTATCTTAGCCCGTTTGATTATTAGCCAATCAGGTCTAGGTCGTGGTTTAAGCCTTAAAGCAATTGTTGTGCGTAAATCTTCTGATGGTGATTTAGCAAAACGTGCTTCTTTACTTCGTCGTGACTCTATTCACGGTACTTTCGCTGGCACAATCGCTGTTGATGAAGAAAACGAAGCAATCATTGCTAATGGTAACTTCATTAAAGTGATTTATGCGTCTAGCCCAAGTGAAGTTGACTATACTGAATATGGTATTTCAAACGCACTTTTAATCGACAATACTGGTAAATGGCGTGATGCTGAAGGTCTAAGCCAACACTTGAAATGCCCAGGCGTTGCACGTGTTGTATTGACTGCACCAAGTAAAGGCGAAATGAAAAACGTTGTATTTGGCGTAAACAACACAGACATCTTAGATGAAGACAAAATCATCTCTGCTGCAAGTTGTACAACAAATGCAATTACTCCAATTCTTAAAGTATTGGATGACAAATATAAAGTTCTTAATGGTCATGTTGAAACTGTTCACTCATTTACAAATGACCAGAACTTGATTGATAACTACCATAAAGCAGATCGTCGTGGTCGTGCTGCTACTTTAAACATGGTAATTACGGAAACTGGTGCAGCTAAAGCAGTTGCTAAAGCATTACCTGCATTAAAAGGTAAGTTAACTGGTAACTCTGTACGTGTTCCTACACCAAACGTATCTCTTGCTATCTTGAACTTAACGCTTGATAAAGAAATTGATCGTGAAGAAGTGAACGAATACATTCGTCAAATTTCAATTAACTCTAGCCTTCAAGGTCAAATTGGTTATACCAACTCGACTGAAGTTGTATCGAGTGACTTTATCGGTTCTCGTACTGCTGGTGTATATGATGCTCAAGCAACGATTACTTCTGGTAACCGTTTAACTGCTTATGTTTGGTACGATAACGAAGTAGGTTATAGCTGTCAGGTATTACGTATCGCTGAACAAATGTGCGGCGTAAGCTACAAAAAAATCCCAGCAGAATTGAATGCTTAAGATCATTTAATGATCTATAAAAGATTTTCACAAAAAGACCCAGTTTAGACTGGGTTTTTTTACAACCGTACAAAATATATGCTGACTATTTTTTGTAAATAAATGAGAATATGGATTAAGGAAAAAAAGAAAATAGTAAGGGATTGGAATTGTCGCAGTTTAAACGTTTGTTGGTCGTTTTTATATTCATCATTATTGCCAATTTATGTGGTGTACTCATTGCAATATGGGTGTTTAAGCATTTTAATATTTATATTCCACTGAAGAATCAGGCAGTTGCTATTGACTTGCAAGAACCCCTACAGGTTAAAGTTAAAGTACAAGATGCTTTAAATGTGGATGTAAAAGGGCGGGTAAATGCCAGTATTCCAATTGATGAGCAATTGAATATTCCATTAACACAAACATTAACTCCGCGTGTTTATTTCGATAATATGGTGCCCATTAGCACAACAATTCCTGTCAAAGAAGTATTAAAAGTTGAGCAAAATTTACCAATTGATACGAAGGTGCAAGTCAGAGTTTTGGGGCGTGATATTACCTTACCGTTAAAGGGATCAATTCCATTAAAACTTGATGTTCCGATTGATATTAATGTTCCGCTTGAGCAAAAGGTTCATTTGAAATTCGATGCGCCAGTGCGGACAGTATTAAAAGAAAATTTACATATTCCTCTAAAAGCAAGATTAGATACAAATATTCCAATTGAGGGCAATTTGAGTGTCCCTGTTAAAACAGCGCTAAATGCTTCGGTTGATGTGAAAAATACTTTACCTGTGAAGATCGCAAATGGTGAGTTAAAAATTCCTCTGTCCAGTATGCGATTAAATCGGGTATTAGGTTCAGAAACGTCGCAGACGACAGCTGATCAATAGGGTGGATGGTAATGTTTCGTTCACTCAAGAGTATGCTCATCAGTTTCATTTTAATGATGATACTTGCCGCTGTTATGTTTTGGGTATATCTCAATATTCAGGCAAATGTAGTGGTTTCGGCTCATAATGCAGATATTAGTTTACCCGACTCTTTAGAAACAAAGATTCAGGTTGGCAATACGTTGCAAGTCCAATCTATTGGTAAACTTGATACAACATTGGATATAGACCGCCAACTGACTCTACCGCTAAAAGGGAAATATTTAGCAGATATCAGTTTTGCTATAGAGACACCCGTTACAGTAAATGTTGATTACACAACGACTCTAAAAATTGATCAGGTCATGCCTCTTGAAACAACTACAGATTTAATTTATCAAAATAAGTTGTTACCTAAATTTCCACTTAAACTTGATATCCCCATAAAGTTAGATGTGCCTTTTCAGTTAAAGCGTAGTTATACCATTCCGATTAAAATTGTTTTTGATGGTCCTGTTTATTTTGAATTTGATGAGCCAGTAAATTTATCGGTTAAACATCAGTTTAAACCAAGTCTACAAGTGAATGATCCTATGGAAATGGGGAATGTCTCTTCATTTAATGCCATTATGTATAATTCGGTTCCAAAAACAAAAGCAAATCTTGATATGCAAATGACCTTACCTCTACGGAATGTTCATCCTTAAAAATTAAATAGTCATCCTGCATTTTATTTTCAATTTAGGCTGTATTTGTGGATCTAAAATGCTTCTGATGACTTAAATATAAAAACAGATCGTTATAAATAGGAATTGTCCCATTTTATATTCGAGAATTTTATGAAAATATGGCAGAATAAGCGGTTTTAGAGTTTTTAGAGGATTGGCAGATGCGCTTTGTTGATGAAGCAGTCATTACCGTAGAGGCTGGCGACGGTGGCAATGGCGTAGCCAGTTTTCGCCGTGAAAAATTTGTACCATTTGGTGGCCCAGATGGTGGTGATGGCGGACGTGGTGGAAGTATCTATATTCAAGCTGATGATGATACAAGTACGCTAGTCGATTACCGTTACACACGTAAGTTCCGTGCTGAGCGCGGAAAGAATGGTGCAGGCGCTAACTGTACTGGACGTGGTGGTGAAGATGTGGTTTTAAAAGTACCCGTTGGTACAACAATTGTTGATACAGATTCAGGCGATATTATTGGCGATTTGGTTGAAGATGGCCAAAGAATTCTGGTTGCAGGTGGTGGTGACGGTGGTTTGGGGAATACCCACTTTAAATCATCAACTAACCGTGCTCCGCGTAAATGTACGACAGGTATAAAAGGTGAGTTTCGTGAAATTCGCCTTGAATTAAAAGTATTGGCAGATGTTGGTTTATTGGGCATGCCAAATGCTGGTAAATCAACCTTTATTCGTGCTGTAAGTGCTGCAAAACCAAAAGTGGCAGACTATCCATTTACAACCATGGTTCCAAACCTAGGTGTAGTAGATGCTGACCGTCATCGTTCATTTGTAATGGCCGATATTCCTGGGTTGATTGAAGGTGCAGCAGAAGGTGCAGGTTTGGGAATTCGTTTCCTTAAACATCTGGCACGTACGCGTATCCTTTTACACATTATTGATGTGCAGCCAATTGATGGTTCAGATCCGGCGCATAATGCAAAAGCAATTATGAACGAGTTAGTTAAGTTTTCACCTACTTTGGCTAAACTACCAGTTGTTTTAGTACTGAATAAACTTGATCAGATTGCTGAAGAAAGTCGTGAAGAGTGGTGTCAGCATATTCTAGATGAACTAGAGTGGACTGGACCTGTCTTTAAGACATCGGGCTTATTAAGTGAAGGGACGAAAGAGGTTGTGTATTACCTCATGGATCAGCTTGAACAACAACGCGAACGCGAAGTTGAAGATCCTGAATATGCAGCAGAAGTAAAAGCTTTCCGTGAACAACTAGAAGTTGAAACACGTGAACAAACCATTGCGGCAAAAGAAGCATATCGCGCTATGCGTCGAGCACAACGTCTTGAAGGCATGTTAGGCGATGATGATGATTTTGACGATGATGAAGACGACAATGATGTAGAAAGCGTCTACGTTCGTGACTAGAAAACCGAGGAAAACATGATAGAAGTGGTCGATGGGCAACGTCAGCTCAGTGAGTGTAAACGAATCGTTGTTAAAATCGGATCATCTTTACTCACAGCCAATGGGCAAGGTTTAGATTTGGATGCTATTTCGCATTGGGCGAAACAGATTGCAGATCTACACAATGCCGGACACGAAATTATTTTAGTGTCTTCTGGAGCTGTGGCAGAAGGTATGGTTCGTATGAAGCTTGCGAGTCGACCCACCGATCTACCCAGTCTACAAGCCTGTGCTGCGATTGGGCAGATGGGTTTAATTCATACTTGGTCTAGTGTGCTTGAAGAACATGGTATTCGTACTGCTCAGGTTTTACTGACACATGATGATCTGGCGGACCGTCGTCGTTATTTAAACTCATGTGATGCTTTGCAAAACTTGATTGATTGGCGTGTAATTCCAGTCATTAATGAAAATGATACGGTATCTACCGATGAGATCCGTTTTGGTGATAACGATACTTTAGCTGCGATGGTTGCAGGTCAGGTTCATGCAGAATTGCTGATCATTTTAACAGATCAGCAGGGTATGTTTGACTCAGACCCACGTCATAACCCTGATGCTAAATTACTATCTACTGTTCGTGCCATGGACGATGTTTTATTCGAAATGGCTGGCGGTGGTGGTGTGCTTGGCAGAGGTGGTATGGTGACTAAAGTTCGTGCCGCACGTTTAGCTGCTAAGTCGGGTTGTCCAACGCTCATCGCAAGTGGTGAAAGTGATAATGTCTTATCACGTGCGATGGCGGGTGAAATGCTAGGTACGTTGTTTACGACAGATAAAGACCGTATGACTGCTCATCAACAGTGGCTCGCTGCTCATTTACAGACAGCAGGTCGTCTTGTAATTGATGATGGTGCTATTGAAGCGATTAAATTGAAACATCGCAGTTTACTCCCTGTCGGGGTTAAAACTGTTGAAGGGCATTTTGATCGTGGTGATGTGGTTGAATGTGTCGATAAACAAGGTAAACGTATTGCAGTGGGGCGAGTGAATTTTAGCTCGCGATCTGCTGAGATTATTAAAGGCTTAGCCTCTGATAAGGTTTATCAAGTGCTTGGTGAAGCCCGTTCACTTGAAATGATTCATCGTGATCATATGGCGATTTACTAGATTGTTGTAAAATTAAAAAAGCTCGCTTTATGCGAGCTTTTTTTCTGGTGTTAAACGAGGTAAAACACGATCTTCACCCACCATATATGGGTGTGTCGCGAGACTCAACATATCTAGGTCTTCCGAGCTATTACCGTAAGCATAAATTTGATGATAATGCTGTAGCGTATATTGCTGATGTACTCTTAATTTCTTTTGTTCACTACTACAATCTGGGGTGGAGTAGTAACCCGTCACTATGCCGTTTTTAATTTGAGTTTCAGTACAAATTAATTCGATATCTAGTAACTTGCACAGTGGGGCAAGGTAGACATCAATTGAAGCCGAAACCAGTACGACCCGATCACCACGTAACTGGTGGTGCTGTAACTGTGCGAAAAGTTCAGGTGAGAGTGCAGAGACTAGCTCTTGTGCGTATTCTTCACCTAATCTTTGCAGTTCAATTGCGGAGGTATCTTTGAACATGCTGCGAAATAACTTGGCACGCATCGCATGGGCTGGATAAAAATTAAGATAGTAGGCTTGAATCCATGGCAGAATTTTCAAGCCTTGTTTAACGATGTGGCGCTTAGACAAAGCATAAAAGATGAACCCTGTAAAACTGTCTTTGCTACACAAGGTTCCATCAAAATCGAACAGGGCGAGACTTTTTATAGTCTTATTCGTTTCGCTCGTTGCATACATGATTCATATCGTCCGTTTACGCGGGTTGCATACCAGTTGGTATTATAGTCACGACTTAATTTTGGCCCAGAAATAACGACTTGCGGCATAATTGCATAGATAGGTTCTTTACCTGTCTTCGTTTTATAAAGTTTAGTCAGGGCAATATAGGTTTGTGTACTTTCAAACTTTTTCTCTTTTTCTAATTTAAGATCATCACGAATTTGTCTTGGCGTAACTAATACATTATTTTTTGCAAATACGGTAATCAGTTCTTTTTCTGACTGGCTCTGAGTCGGGCGCGGATCGCCATCTTTTGTGTAAAGAAGTAGATCACCATCAAGACTTATTTCTGTATCTGTTAGGTCCTTTAACATGCTTTGAAAAGCAGCATTACGGCTAGAATACATGCCTGAGTTATAGTCTGCAAATCGATAAATGGCTTTATCATAATTAGCTGGATAAACCATTAAACGATGTATGCCGTAATATAAACCGCCATATT
Organism: Acinetobacter sp. V91_7; assembly: GCF_031799075.1. NCBI lineage: Bacteria > Pseudomonadati > Pseudomonadota > Gammaproteobacteria > Moraxellales > Moraxellaceae > Acinetobacter > Acinetobacter sp. V91_7. The sequence continues at coordinate 160,144 of NZ_JAVQNT010000044.1, read as the reverse complement.
CAGTATATAAGTCATCACGAAGTGCAGCAGTATTCATGCTTGAACGTTTATTGGCTTTTGCGTAGTTAATATGGACTTGCATAGAACCTAGGGTCGTAATAGGGTTCATTTTCTCGCCAATATCTTGACCAACCAATTTAGCTGCACCCGTTAATGCGCTCACATGGTAATGCTTAGCCATGAAGTCGAAAATTTCTCGGTAAAGTAAGTCGAGTTCTTTTTCGGTTTTAACCTTACGCATTTGACTCATATAGTTGTTATCAGGAGAAGGCTGAGTTTTTAGCACTTCTTCAAAATAACCAGCAATTGTTCCACCAACGGTTTTGCCAAGCTTATCTTCAAATTTTTCATTTAAACGCGTACTAACTTCTTCAACTGCTTTTTGGCCTAACCCAGGCACTTGAGGATTTGCAACGAAGTTCGACTCTTGATCGACAACCGCAATAATACTGCAGACATTTTTCTTATTTTTTGGAATATCCAGTTCTTTCATAATGTCGTCAATATCTTTTGCCCAAGACTCACGATCATTCACACGTGATGGAATTAGACGTTTAATCTGTTTGCTTTCTAGTTCAGGCTCATCATTGTTTGACCACCAAGCTTTATCACCACAAGCAGCTAAACTCATGCACACGGCGACCATACCGAATGATTTTAATAAAAAACGGGAAGACAACGGTTTGTTCATGGCGAGGAAAGCACCTGCATAAAAAGATGAGCCGATCAAGCGGATGAAGTATACTATGTTGATCATCAATTGTATGAATATATATGTATATTGGTCCCTATCAACTGTCAAATAATTTAATCGTTGCTCCTATGGCTGGGGTCACTGACCGTCCATTTAGAACGCTCTGTAAGTATTTTGGCGCAGGCCATGCAGTCAGTGAAATGATGACTGCCGATAAGACTTTGCAGATGAGCAAGAAAAGCCTCTACCGTGCAAATTTTGATGGGGAACTTGCTCCGATTTCTGCACAAATTGCGGGTTCTGATCCTGAGCAGTTAGCTGAGGCTGCACGTCATCAAGTGGCAAATGGCGCCCAAATTGTTGATATTAATATGGGATGTCCTGCCAAAAAAGTATGTAATAAACTCGCAGGTTCAGCTTTATTACAAGATGAAGATTTGGTGGCACGAATTCTTGATACGGTGGTCGCTGCTGTCGATGTTCCTGTTACCTTAAAAACCCGATTGGGCTTTTTAAATGGTCAAGAAAATATTTTAAGAGTAGCAAAAAGAGCAGAAGAGGCGGGAATTGCTGCACTAGCCTTACATGGTCGTACACGTGAAGACATGTATTTAAATACAGCACGCTATGATTTGATAAAACATGTCAAAGAATTAATCAATATCCCACTTATTGCAAACGGTGATATCGATAGCCCTGAAAAAGCTAAATATGTGCTCGACTATACAGGGGCTGACGCGATTATGATTGGTCGTGCTGCTCAAGGCCGTCCATGGATTTTTCGTGAAATTGCTCATTATTTAAAAACTGGAGAGCATTTAGCGGCACCTAATATTGAAGAAGTTAAGCAGGTGTTACTTGGACATTTATCAGAACTTTATCAATTTTATGGTGAATATTCAGGGTGCCGTATTGCCCGTAAACACATTGCTTGGTACACAAAAGGATTACGTTCAAGTAATGAATTTCGCCAAAATATGTATAAAGTTGAAAGTACAGCTGAGCAAGCAATAGTGGTTGAAAACTATTTTAATCAGTTATTGGCTGAAGGTAATTTGATGAGCGATGTCCAAGTCGAGCAAATTAATTTATTGCAAACTCATTAAACAAAAAAGCCAGTATCTACACTGGCTTTTTAAGATCTTACTCATCTTCTAATATTTCTACCACTAACTGGTTAATCAGGTCAGCAGCATCTAGTTCTCTTATTTGCGATACATTACTACCTGCCCAAAAAGCACCATATCCATAGTCTTGATGTTTGCTTGCAATCGCATTTAACTGTTTCGCTAAATCATAGGTATATGGATATTCGGGTTGAGGAGGGCGATTTGGTAAATCAATTTGTATATGCCAGTGGTTCAGTAGACCACGGGCTGGACGACCAGAAAGACTCGCACTGATTTGTGTTACTGGTTCATTAAATAAAGCTTTACGATATTCAACAGATGCATTGGATGATCGACATTGAACAAAAGCGGTTCCCAGTTGAACAGCCGCAGCACCTAAGCTCAACATATGCCGCGCTTGTGCTCCATTCATAATCCCACCGGCGGCCACGACAGGCAACTTGCAGTGTTTTACAATAAGCTGTACTAAATCGCTAGTTTTAATTGCTGCATCAAAGGTTTTATTAAAGATTCCTCGATGTCCACCTGCTTCAATACCTTGAGCAATAATAATATCAATACCAGCTGCTTCAATGGCTTGTGCTTCAACTAAATTGGTAGCAGAAACCATAGTGATAATTCCGGCATCTTTTAACGCCTGAATTTGATGGGGATGAGGAATGCCAAAGTGAAAACTGACCGCTTTAGGTTTCGTTTCTAAGACAACATTTAAAAAGTCATCGTTATCAAGAAAACTTGGATAAATGCATTTTAAATTTTGAGGAGGTTGCTCACCAAACTTTTCAAACTGTGGGCGTAAATATTCAATCCATTGTGCTGAAGTTTGAGGATTAAGTTGTTCGGGTTGATGGCAGAAAAAATTAACTTGAAATGAGTTTTCTGTGAGTTCTTGAGTTTTTAAAATCTGTTCGCGTGCAATTTGAGCCGTATTTGCACCTAATCCTAGTGATCCAAGGCCACCTTGGTTAGAAACTTCGGCTGCAAGTTGAGGGGTAGACACACCTGCCATGGGTGCAAGAAAAATTGGATGTTTAATTTCAAGTTGTTGTAACAGCGTCATTTTATTCACCTCATTTCTTTCCCTTCACCATAACGTGAAATCAGAACCAAGAGCAAATAATATTGGGCATTTAGTTTTTAAATATTTATTCCTTGATGTTTAATAAGTTACTCTTTTTTAAAGAGGAGTAACGTGAAACAAAGAGCCGATCCAGCTTGAAAATACCATCGCCAAAATACCCCATAACGTAATACGTAAACTGCCTTTGAGTTTGGACGTTCCAGCAAAATGGCTTGAGAGAGCTCCTAAAAAAGCTAATGAAATAATGCCAAATATTAAAACCGTTTTTTCGACCCATATGTCTGGACTGATTAAAATAGCTAACATGGGGAATAATGCACCAAATGAAAATGAACTAGCCGATGCAAGAGCTGCTTGAATCGGATTTGCTGCTGTATTTTCATGGATACCAATTTCATCACGTGCATGAGCACCTAAAGCATCATGACTGGTGAGTTGTATGGCAACTTGCCTTGCTAAATCAGGTGCCAAACCTCTTGATATATAAATTTGGGTGAGTTCATCTAGTTCCCGTTGCGGGTGTCTTTTAAGTTCTTGTGCCTCAAATTTTAAGTCAGCTTTTTCAATATCTTCTTGAGATTTTACAGAAATATATTCTCCGGCTGCCATGGAGGTTGCACCGGAAATTAAACCTGCAATGCAGGCAATAAAAAGAGTATGAGCAGAAGCTCCACTTGCAGCCATTCCCATAATTAAGCTAGTAACCGAAATAATCCCATCATTAGCCCCTAAAACGGCTGCTCTTAACCAACCTGAACGGTGAATAAAATGATGTTCGGGATGTTGGGAGAATGACATAACTTTTCCTAATTCTAGTTATAAATTTTTATCTTATCCTATAAGATTATTTACAATAATACGATTAAAAAATGTGCCATTATAGGAAAAACAATCAGATAAGAACTTTTTAAGGATAATATAAAAGGAGATAAAATGAATGACTTATGGAACCAGCTAACACACCTAAATAGGGTAATTTACGAGTTTAATTATAATATTTATTGATTAAATTTTAATTTTATTTCTACGAATAGATTCTATCCACTTTACTCTAGAGGTCTCAATGAATAGCAAAACAATAAAATCTCTAACATGTTCCTTTATCGTTATCGGTTCGATTTATCCTGCTTTAGGCTTTTTAACTATTGAGACTACATTTGCCCAAGAGATTGTTAATCAAGAATATAAACCCGGTAACCCGATTTACGATAAATGGGACCAATTTTATAAAATTGAGAAGACTCAACCAGAGAATGCTGAAAAAATACTACTAGAACTTGGTGAGATGACGCCAGCAGATATAAAAGTTTGGAAAAGCTTAACCTATTTGCAGATTAGATTAGGTAAACAAGACGCCGCTTTGCAAAGTCTAAGAAAAGCAGAGGCATTAGATCCAGCAGATGATACTTTAAAACTACAAGAAGCCTATCTACTCAATTCGCAAAAAAATAATAAAGAAGCTTTGGTAGTTTTCAAGGGACTTACACAATCTAAAGATGCTGATATTGCCAATAAAGCCACACAAGCCGTAAAAAATCTGAGTGGAGGGGAGGTTAAAACTTATTTCCGTGATGTTTATTTTGCACCTTCATATGAGTCACGTTATGACGATGTAATTTTCCCGCTCAAAGCTCGTTATGGTAAAAACTTTGATAATGGACGAGCACAAGTGTATGGCTTTTTAAACTTAAACCGTGATACCCAATCTCAAGGTGGTGTACGTCCTGAAATTATTGATGAAAATGCAGTGACGCTAGGGATAGGTGCTAATTATCAACCTTGGACTTCAATCCCTGTACGTGCATATCTAGAAGTTGGCGGAAGTTACGATCTGATTGACCGCAATAGAGATAAATTTCGTGAAAGTATAGTTGGTGGCGTTACGGGTTACCAAGAGTGGAATTCTCAAAATAATTGTAATAATTCACTTTGCTTTAATGATTATTTCACCGACTTATATGGCAATGCTGCGACCTATTCTAGAGAAGATTATAATGTTATTGGGGATTTACGCCTACGCACAGGCTTAAATGTCTATAAAGGTGAGAATGGAACTGTGCAGGCTTATGTAAAATTGCATGGTTTAGCTGATAGTAAGGATGAATATTACAATAATTTATTCGAATATGGCCCAGGTATTTCATGGCAGCCTTTTAATTATCAACCTATAAAATTACGTGTTGAACGACTATATGGCAATTACTTTAAAGATGTGCCAGTAAATACAAAAGATCATTACAACAATACTCGCGTCGAACTCGTTTTTTATAAGGATTTCTAAAATGAAGAAAATTTTTATATCTATTGTATTTGGTACACGTCCCGAATTAATCAAACTTGCCCCTGTTATTTTATTGGCAAAACAAGATCCGCGCTTTCAAGTTGAGGTTATTTTTACCGGACAGCATGATGAATTGGTAAGGGATGCGATAGATTTCTTTGGGGTTGAAATTGACCACCGTCTCAAAATTATGAATGCAGGCCAAAGTCTAAATCAGTTATTAATACATGGTTTGAGTCAAATTGAACAGGTATATACAGATGGTCAGAAAAGAGATGCAATTGTTATTCAGGGCGATACAACGACTGTTTTAGCGGCAGGTTTAGTCGCATTCTCTATGAAAGTACCTGTTGCGCATGTCGAAGCGGGGTTACGTTCCTATGATTTAGATCATCCTTTTCCAGAAGAAGGAAATCGCCAGTTAGTTTCCCGCATTACAAAATGGCATTTTGCTCCGACTGAACAATCAAAGAGAAATCTACTCAATGAACAAATTTTACCAGAACTGATTACGGTTACAGGAAATACGGTTGTAGATGCGGTGTATTTAGGGCGCAAATTAATTTCTGAAAAATCGGGTTTGAAAAATCAGCTTGAACCTTATGGAATTCAATTAAAGCAAGATGATAAAGTTGTGCTTATTACGGCTCATCGCCGTGAAAACTTTGGTGAAGGAATTCAAAATATTTGTAATGCAGTTGAGCATTTAGCGAAGGGGCATCCTGACTTACATTTTATTTGGCCAGTTCATTTAAATCCTGCCGTACATGATGTCGTCCATAATAAGTTTAAAAATCATGCCCAAATCCATCTTGTTAAACCATTAGACTATCCAAGTTTATTAGCAGTCATAGATCGATCTACTTTTATTTTGACCGATTCGGGTGGTTTACAAGAAGAGAGCCCATCATTTAATAAGCCCGTTTTAATCTTGCGAGACACCACAGAACGACCTGAAGTTGTTGAAGTGGGGGCAGGTGTTTTAGTCGGTACAAGCCAACAAAAAATTATTGAAGAAGCTGAAAAACTACTCACCGACCAACAGCATTATGAAAAAATGGCACATGTAGAAAATCCATTTGGTGATGGGCAAGCTGCTCGGCGTATTCTTGATCAAATTGTTAAATCTTATGAATTAGCATAGTTGTGAGTTAAAGGTTTATTCTCACTTACGGAGGTATTCTTACCACTATAAGTGAGGCGGTACCACAAGCTCACAATATTGACGCACCAACGGTTCATATAGTGAGGACCATCAAAAATATAGACAGTTTTTCCTTCATATGCTTTCAGTTGAGAAATAATTTCCCAAGGATAGGCAGCTCTAAATTGTCCATTCTTTTTAACTCTAAAAGCTTCTAGCACTATAATTACTTTATCTTTTCCAAGCTTTTGTTCAAGCTGATCTAAAATATGTTTGGCTTGCTGAGGAGACCTTACACCTACGCCAACCCCGTCTTGGAAGAAAACACCGTTATGTTCTGGTAACCAGCTTTTAACCCATAAATCATAATGTTCGGGTTCGCTTTCACCACTATAAATACTTACCCAAACTGGTACTGGAAGTTTCGTTAAAACCTGACCTAAAGCACTGACTCTCAACCACGTTGGATCTGCTTCCACCGGAAAATAATAGCCTTTAGGCGCCGTTTTTTGCTCTTTTATAATTTCGGCAGATTTTTCCCCTAACTCAGTTACATTTGCCCGAGCTTTAGGTTCATTATATTCACCTGCTAAACCTAATATTAGATTTTTAGCCCAAGGTTCTTGTTTAATTTTTTCTAAATTAATTGCTTTTTCCCATTGAGGAAAGTTTGATTCTTTCCACCATGATTTAGACTCAACAACAGACCACTGAGGGACAAATGTGTTAACACCCAAATAGTGCCAGTTTCCCTCTGGTGGGGTCGTGTTATTGTCAGGCTGCCAGAAAATTCCTTCAATACGCGGGGCTTGACCTTGATGTTTGAACAACCCCGCATAAGCTATAACACTACATATAATTAAAATAATAAAAGCAGCTATTTTAATTGGTATCTGTTTTTTCATTATTTCGTCTTAACCAGTACCACAAGAAGATAATTATTATCATAATTGCAGATATAATCACAACTAATAAGAAGAAAGAAGATTGTTGGACTAAAGGTGCTTTTTGATTTCCGACAATGAGCTTTTGTAAAACATAAATATTTCCATTTTCTGAAACCAACATTTTTGTCACGTTATTTGGAATTTTATGCTGTATTTTTTCCCAAAGATGCATAAAGCTTTGTGCACCACCTTCTGAGTCGGTAATAACATCAAAACGGTTATTGCTATAACTCACAATAAAACCATTAACAGCAGCAGGTGCATAAATAATATCTTGATGCATTAATACCTGTTGTTGATAAATATCTTTATTCACACGAACATTTATTGATTGAGGTGCACTCGGTGTATAGCGAACTAGATTTAGAGGAATAGGGGCTTGTGTTAACAACATTTTTTTAGCAACTTGGCCCATAATAATAGCAATATTCAAAGCACCAGATTGATCATCAATCGCAATGGTTGGAGTAGTGGCTAAAGTCATAGAAATTGCGGCTACGCCATTTTTGAGTTTATGTGGCAGTTTTACAGTAGATTTAGCTGTATCAATCCAGAGCGAACCATGTGCAGTGGGTAAACACTGAGAGTTAGCAATCACCGAATTTTCAAGCTTTAAACTAAAATTGGTCGTATTAGAAATAGCTTTTGCAAAAATGTTGAATTGTCGGTTGACGGGATCGGAAGCAAGGTCGGCTGTTTTCATACTGCCTGCAAGTCCGCCATCAATCCAAGCCGTAATATTTGAACCTTGTAATAAGCCACTTTGAATGCGAAGAGCGATCTGTCCTTGCAAAATATCAGTGGGTTGCCATACAGCTGGGAAATCAAGGAATAAGTTCTTTTCAGCGTGATTTAATCTGAAGTCCTCAATGCCTAAATCGGCAAGTGTATTAATTTTTTTAAATTGTGCCCAAGTTGGGGTGGAGATCGTTGTGGGAAAAATTGCACTTCCTGTATCAAGTTGCTCTACATACGAGGGATTGATTAGTCCATTTATGGCAGCAGTGAGTTCTTGTGGTGTGTGATAAGTAATTGAAAGAGTAGCCACTCCATTTGCTGGTTTTGCAATTTGTACTAAAGCACCCCCTTTGAGTGGCGTAGCTGAGCGAATCACTTCAATAATGAAATTTGTTTCATCATTTAAATTAGTTTGTCCTGAATCAACCCATTCAATTGGTGTGATTGAAGTCCATGAACTTGCTAATCTAGCGAGCATAGAAGCTTCTATAATCTCTTTACGGTTATATTTTAAAATACCAACAAATGGAGTAGGTCGTCTCGCTTGTGGATTAGCTAAAGCATCTGGTAAGTCTTTTAAACGGTATACATTACGGATAGGCGTAAAGTCGAGTTGGGAATTGCTTAAATAAGTTAAGTGATCAATATCTTCTGTACAGAATGTTTCTTTGGTTTGATTCAGCGTAGTCGGTTTAGCATACTGTTGAATAATAAAATCTAAACGATGAAAGCCACTCTGACTTTTAGGGATATTAAACTTCAGTTGTCCATCACCGCTTAAAGTGGTGTTATAGATGAGCTTATCATCATATTTTACAAGTAACGTTGTCTCACTTTGAGTAGAGTAGTTGCTTGAAAATTCAATGTTTTCCCATTCAGCACCTTTCCCAATATAGAAAAAATGGGGCTCAACGGTATATTTAGTAGAAGTATTAATATCATCTAGTTCCCATGTATATGCATGAGCAGACATTGCTAACATGAGACTAGTGCTAGCAAGGAGTACTTGAACCATTTGGTAGAAATTAGAAGAGTATTTCATTTTTTTTTCTCCTTGCTACGTTCCGTTTTGTACCATTGAAGGGAGTTGCCCTGTATTTTATTTTTAAGCATGTCATATGCGGCTTTAAATACAATAAATAGAAATATTTGTGAGTAACTTACGTAAGATAAAACCGAGTAAAAATAGAGTTCTGGTTTAACTTTTTCTAAAGAAAGGGTAAACCACATTTGCGCAACATAGAGGCAAAATGAAAGGCCCCACAATAATGTGAATGGTCCCGGAACTGAAATGCCTGCAATACCGAGTAAGCCCAGAGTTAAGGTAATATGACTCCAGAATAAAGCTGGTACAAAAAGTATGTAGCACATAATGTTATTCAGAATTTCAATTCCGATAGGAAAAGGTGTTCTTAACGCTACAGGTAAATATTTACGGGTCACATAAAAATTACCTTGAGTCCAGCGTGAGCGCTGTTTAATAAATACACTTAAAGATGGTGGATCTTGTTGCCAACCAATTGCGTAGGGTACCCATTTAATTCGTTTTTGGCCGATAAAAATACGGAAGCTCATTTCAGTGTCATCGACCAATGACTTCTCATCAAAACCACCTAAGGTTTCTAATGCATCGCGCCAAATGACATAGTTCGTACCCATCAATGTAGATAGTTCAAAACGTTGCCAACGTCCGCCTTGAAAGATCCATTGGAAAAAAATGAACTCAATGGCAATAAAGCGAGTCAAAATACTATCTTGCCAATTACGGGTTCTGACTTTGCCATTTACAGCCACTAATTTTTTATCGGCAAGTAGTGTTTGAGCTAAGAGGCGAACACAATCAGGTTCAGGTGTACTATCTGCATCATAGACAACAATGAGTTCACCCGTTGCATGTGGTAAGCCATTATTAAGTGTTCTAGATTTACCTTTACCACCCATGCCTTTGGGAACATTAACAATTTTTATGCACGGATAAATTTTTGCGAGGTTCTCAGCAATTTCTAAGGTGTTGTCTTTAGAACCGTCATTAATGAGAAAAACTTCATAAGATTCAGCAGGATAGTCCTGCTGAGCGATTGCATGTAAAGTATCTTCAATCACTACGCCTTCATTATAGGCAGGAATTAAGACACTCAAAACGGGCCATCTGTCTGGTATGGGAAGGTTCTGTAACTCTTTTTCCGCTGTTTTTGAGTATTTCCAAGCCTGATAACTTAACCATGCCCAAAATGCTTGTGGAATCCAGATTCCCAAAAAACCAAATAGGAAGAGAATATCAATGGGAGCCATTTGATTTAACCCTCCTAATAATAGATGAGATGAGCAATAACAATAAAATCAGCCCAACTACCAAAGAGATCCATGAAACATAGCTACCAAACGTACCAAGGAGGTCAGGGTAGTTACTTGTTAAAATCAAATCGAGTGGAACTACGACTGTGCTTAAACCAATAAAAATGTATCCGATGAGATTAGTTTTTACATGTTCGGGCGTGCTTATGTAGTTAATATTATTAAATTTCCATGATATTCCGAGTTGAGGGTATCGAATATTTGTGGTTGGTAGATCAGCAGGCGGGTTAATAATAATTTCATAACCCGAAATATGACCATCAAAACTTTTAGCTGAATAAAATAAGTGCTGCTTTTGTCTAATCTCTCTAGAGGGCAGAGGAAGTTCTGGTGGATTAAACTGAACAATATAGCTGCCAGCATTTTGTGAAATTAAGTTTTCATCCCAACCTTTTGAAACAAAAGCAGCCATGGGTCGTAAACCAATGGCAGTTGAAAATGTGGCTTTGGCTGCAAAATATTGGGGCTGTCCGGATTTAAAAAGTGCAATGGGAATTGCACCTTGGCTCACTGCTTCTTTTAATAAGAAATAATGAGAAAAGCTAAATACTTCATCTGGTAATATGATGCCTGGCTTTATACCTGTACGAATAAGCCTTTGAAAACTATCCGAGCTGATCTGGTCAATTGTAAAGACAGGCCACCATGTGTCCTGCGCTGGGAAAAACATGGAAAGGTCATTAATACTCTGAACTTCAGTTTTGGTTTGTTCAGCTTGAATTTCACAATGATAATATTGACGATAGAACTGCTGTAAAGTGCCATCTGGATATTGACTAGAGGCAATAATAATTCCACAAATATTAAGAAGATTAGACATTAAGTAATCTCCTCTTCGGGTGGAATCTGAATAATTTGATATTCTACTTCAAGCCTCAAAGTCGTAATTTGTTTGAGCTTTTTAATAAAATCAGGGTCTTCATCCGTTTTTTGCTTACGAATTACAATACTGTATATATTTTCTAGGTCATCATCGGCAAATTGGAAAATAATTTCTTGTGGCTGATGCTGGCTCAAGATTTGAATCATTTCATTTTGAGTTGTTTTCCATACATCATCACCTAACATTTCTTTAATTAGACTTCTGTTGAGGATTTTGATTTTAAAGACTTCATAATCTTGTAGGTGATGATGATCAAGAAGTTTAAAGAAACTACGTTGAAAATATTTTAATGCACTGATCGGAAAAATATCACGGCGGTAATTACGGTCATAACTTTGAATATCGCGGTATTTTTGAACGTTAATTTCAATATTGTGGCGTACAGCACTCAGAAAAAGTGGAATAAGGGGAATAATAAAAAGTAGAAGGAGCTGCCGTTCAATATGCGTCTGCGCACCCAAATCGAGTAAAAAGTATACTGCAACGCCTACAAAGGCAATTAAACCAACAATTAAAGACGCACCAACTTCTAAAAAAGCACCAGAAATTAAAAGAATGAGAATAAAAATCCAGCTTCCTCTAAAACTTACAGGTAACCACTCATATGCCACCATTCCCATAAAGAGGTGAGCTGCGATAATCCATAAGACGAGTGTTCTTCCTGGGTTCTTTTGTTGCATGCGAGCTCTGGCCACCTTTTTTGTAATGTTAATTTTTATACTTTTATAATGAACTGTGACGAATTCCTAAGTTATTGTTGTGTTTTTCCTTTTATAAATCCCTTTAGAATTATTTTTAGATTAAAGTCACATTATAGTCAAATTTCTTATTTTCTTTTAATCAAAAGCAAACATAAAAGACTCAATTAGCATCTAAATACTCTTGAAAGTTTCAATTGCTTTTATACGAGTTTCTTTTAAATCAACAATTGGCTTTGGATAATTCAACTGAAGATGAGTGTTGGTTGAGTAGGGTTCATGAATCATTTTATTGTCTAGATGAGCTAATTCATTCACCCATTGGCGAATATAGTCTCCATTTGGGTCAAATTTCTTAGATTGAGCAATTGGGTTAAAAATTCGGAAATAGGGTACAGCATCAGTTCCAGTCGATGCACACCATTGCCAGCCACCATTATTCGCTGCTAAATCACCATCGATTAAGTGTTCCATAAACCATTGTTCACCAACTCGCCAATCGATGAGTAAGTTTTTACACAAAAACATAGCGGTAATCATGCGGACACGATTATGCATCCATCCTGTTTTTTGTAGCTGGCGCATGCCAGCATCAATAATCGGTATACCTGTTTGGCCATTTTGCCATGCGACCAAATGCTCTTGATTATTTTCCCACTTAATATTTTGAGTATTTTTCTTAAAAGGATAGTGTTTAGAAACATGCGGGAAATCAAATAAAATATGTTGATAAAATTCGCGCCAAAGAAGCTCATCTAACCATGTTTGCTGGCCTTCGTTTGTCAGATGAAAGTTGCCATGTTCAGCTCGAAAAAGGGCTTGTAAACATTGACGAATAGATAAAACTCCAAGATTTAAATACGGAGAAAGTTGGCTAGTTCCTTTTACATTTGGAAAGTCACGTTCTAATTTATAATGAGATAAATGATCCTCAATAAATAAATCGAGCTGATCCAGAGCAAAATCTTCTCCAGTAGGCCATAAGTCTTGTTGCTCTTTCGAAATTGATGAGTCAAAAAAAGCTTCAACATCTTCTAGATCTAAACTTTTTATATTTGAAAAAGACTGCGGATAGGCATTTTGTTTCTCAGGAATTGGATAGCACTGAGGCAAACCACTTATATCTAGTTTTGAATAACACGCTTTTTTGAATGCACTGAAAACTTGATACGGTTGCTGTGACTGATTGCGAATGGAACGTAAAGGGAAAATCGTGCGGTCATGAAATAAAAAAAGCTCTTTACTCTGCTGATTTAAAGCTTGTTGTACAGTTTTATCTCTTTTCAACTCATTCACGCCTACTTCTATATTTGAATATACATTTTCGATATGCAGTTGTTGAGCGAGCTTAGAAATATAGTCTGCAATATCTTTCCAGTAGGGAATGACTTGAATAATAAGTGGAATATTAAGCTGTTCTAATTCTTTCTTAAGTTGTTGAAGCTGGCGTAAATAGAAATTAATTTTTATTGGCGCATCGTGATGTATGTTCCATTGTTCAGGCGACAAAATAATTAACCCAATCGAAGGACCTTGTTGGCAGGCATGCCATAATGCAGCATGATCCCGAACTCTCAAATCCTGACGAAACCAAATAAGCTGATTTACCTTTGGCATGAAAGATACCCTTATAAAGTTGAATGAGTTAGAGGTTTATTATCAATATATTATATAAAAATAAAGACATAAAAAAAGCAAAGCCGAAGCTTTGCTCTTATCATCTTTAAAGATGAATTAGTGGTGATGACCACCAGCACCGTGTACGTGACCGTGATCTAATTCTTCTTCAGAAGCTTCACGGATTTCTACGATTTCAACTTCAAAAGTTAAATCTTGACCAGCAAGTGGGAAGTTAGCATCAACAACAATGTTGTCACCTTCAACCGCTTTAACAGTTACGATCTGTACGCCGTCATCTGTTTGCGCTTGGAATTGCATACCAGGTTGAATGTTCTCAACACCTTGGAACATTTGAGCTGGAACTTCTTGAACTAGGTCTGGGTTATATTCGCCATAACCTTCAGCTGCTGGTACATTAACAGTAAATTTTTCACCAACAGTTTTACCTGTTAGAGCATTTTCTAAACCAGGAATGATATTGCCTGCGCCGTGCAAATATGCAAGTGGTTCACCTTGAGATTGATCAAGTGTTTCACCCTCAGCGTTTGTTAATTTGTAGTGGAATGAAACCACGTGGTTATTTGCAATAGCAGTCATGTTTTTGATCCATTCAATCAATTAAAGCGTACATCATAAAGTGAAAAATAAATTTTGTAGACTACAAAATTTGAATCTTTAACACTTTTATATAATGCGTTTTTATCTAAATAGGGATGAACTTAAAAAATTCAACTCAATATAGTTTAATTTTTGGACGTACACGTCTTGTAAGTAAATCTTTCATTGTGAGTAGTCCAGCCTGTGTGTACCCGTGAATCGTTGCTTGATGTAAACGATATAAAGATACATACATTGTTTTGGCAATATAACCTTGCACACTTACATCGCCAAGTAATTCTCCAACGGCTTTATTACGGCTTAAAGACACAAGCGAACCTTTGTCGTTAAAGCTAAACATGGGTTGTGATCGGCCATTAAGTCGAGCAGCCATAGCATCGACTAAAAAGCTCGCTTGTTGGCTTGCAACTTGAGCACGTGGTCCAAGTGGAGGATGTCTTGCATCAAGTTGACAACGGGCGCAATCACCAAACGCAAAGACATTTGGGTCGGAATAGGTTTGTAATGTTGCGTAGACCATCAGGCGGTTAATATTATCGCGTTCAAAATCAGTAAAGCTTTCTAAAACTTTAGGTGCTTTTACACCAGCAGCCCAGACGGTAATATCACTTTTTAATTGATCACCATTACTAAAATAGATGGAATGCTCATCAATTTTTTCAACGCGATGTTTGGTTAAAACTTCAATGCCCATTTTTTTGAGCTGTTTTGCACTATGCTCAGCTGTTTTTTCACTAAGGGCAGGTAAGATACGCTCGGATGCTTCAATCAATGTAATTTTGACTTGGTTTGGGTGAATCTTTTTTAAACCATATCGATAAAAGTTTTTAGTCGTTTCAATGAGTTCGGCAGCAAGTTCTACACCTGTTGCACCAGCACCCACAATCCCAATATTTAAAGTCCGCTGATTTGGTTGATTTTGAGCTTCAATATAAAGATGTAATAAATCTTGCTGGAAAATATCGGCCTGCTTTCTGCTGTCGAGGAAATGACAGTTTTCACGTACGCCCGCTGTATTAAAGTCATTTGACACAGAACCAAGCGCTAAAATAAGCGTGTCATAACTCAGCTCTTGTAGATGAGTTTGTTGATCCTTAGAAACTTGAGGGGGAATTAACTCAATTATTTTTTTATCTTTATTAACTCCAACTAATGTTCCAAGCACAAATTCATAGTGATGCTTTTCTGCATGGGCAAAATAGTTAGTTTGTTCTTCGTGTGGATTTAAAGATCCGGCAGCAATTTCATGAAGTAAAGGTTTCCAGATATGCGTCAGGTTTTGGTCAATTAACGTAATCTTCGCTTTATGAGTTTTCCCAAAAGTTTCACCGAGTTGTGTCGCAAGCTCTAAGCCTCCAGCACCACCACCAACAATTACAATATGATGTAAATTTTGGGTCATTTTTATCACCTAATTATTTTTCTATAAAAAAAAGATGGCTGAATTATGCCATCTTTTATTTATAAAATTTATTGTGCATCTGTGCACAATTTGATGTTTTTAGTGCGAATCTAAAGGGTAGAGTTTTGCAGCACTATGTTCACTCGATGAAAAAATAGAGAAGAGGCTAGAAAACCACATCATGATTCTTTGGAAAATATTGGCTTCTTCAATATGTACGTTATCTTCAATTTGAAGACTACGGATCAGCTGGTTGTTTTGATAAATAGATACTGTTGCCAAACTCATGACTTTCATTAATGGTGCAGTTAATTGTTTTTCATTTAGTTCAATATTTACATGTGTTTGAGTCTTTTCGAGCGGAGCAATAACTTTGGGTTGCAGATTGCTATCAAGTACTTGAACGCGTTGAGTCACATTGTCAAAAGTATTTAAGTCAATAGGGGCAGGTTCAGCATATAAGGATGTCGTTACAATTGTCGGTTGCTTTGTTGCGACCTTAAACATTTTTAAAGTCGATTTTACAACAGGCAGTTCGGCAATTAATTTCTGCTCAGGAATAATGACTTCATCGCGCGTGTAAGCATAGGCAAGATTCATTAACTTATCTGCAATCTCCGCTCGTTTTACCGCACTCGGTGTACCTAAAACAATTACCAATAAACGTCTTTGAGCTAAGTCTGATGAAAATGAAGGACGTGAAGCTGTTAATGCTAAATTATAACCAGCTGCTTTAGTGTAACCAGTTTTTAGACCGTCAACAGATGGGTCATATTTCAGTGCAAGGTTTGTTGCATGATGGAAGCGTTGGTTGTAGCTAAAGCTTGGCATTTTTGAATAATGTAAATATTCAGGAGTTTGTTTAATTAAAGCCTGACCTAATAAGCTTAAATCATGAGCCGTAGTGTAATGATCAGGCATTGTAATTCCGGGAGGATTACTAAAATGAGTATCTTTCATGCCCAAAGCTTGAGCTTCCTGATTCATACGTTGTACAAAATGAGGAACATCACCAGAAATTTTTTCAGCTAAAGTCACGGCTGCATCATTCGCAGACATAACAATTAAACCTGCCAATAGCTGATCAACTGAAATTTGTTCACCAGCTTTAAGATACATTTGTGATTCATCCCACTGCACGACACTTACTACCGGTGTTGCAGTAATGATTTCTTCTTTTTTCAGCTTTCCAGCTTTAATCTCTTTTAAAGCAATATAAGCAACCATCATTTTAGTTAAAGATGCTGGTGCGCGCTGCACATGGCTATTGTGCTCGGCAATAATTTGACCCGATTGAGTATCTACAATGGTCCATGCAGCGGCTTCAACACTTTCAGGTGCAATATTGAGTAACGCAGCATTGGTTAGGGTAGTGCAGAAAATACTGAAGAGGGTAAAAAGAGATAGAAAAAATTTCACGGATGACCTTAACTTTTACTGGCAAATACGGGACACAGATGCACAGCATGCTATGCCTTTTTTTAATTGAAGGCTAGTGGAAATTGTTGCCAAAAAATACATGTACGCAAGACGATACAAAAAAGTGATAATCTAATGTGAAGCCGTTCTTATTTTTAAATTGAAGAATTTATGTTGCATTATCAAATTGAGTTCGATGATTACAAACAACACCTTGTTCACGTGACAATTCGTTTTTTAGCCAATCCGAATCAGGAACTTTGGCTACCAACGTGGATTCCGGGTAGTTATCTAATTCGAGAGTTTTCAAAACATATTGAATCCGTTAAAGCTTATGATGAAGCTGGACGTATGCTGGACATTAAAAAAACGAGCAAGAATCGCTGGCGTTTATTTAATACAGATCACGAATTAATGACGATTGAATATGATGTCTATGCATATGATTTGTCTGTACGTGGCGCATACGTAGACCAGACACGCCTATATATTAATCCAGCGTGCGTATGTTTGGCTTTGGAAGGTCAGGAGCAGTCTGCTTGTGAAGTCGAAGTTTTCTTGCCAGATGAGTTAAAGCATTTTCAGTTAGCAACTGGCTTAGCTTCAAAAAGTCTAGTCAAAGGGCGCTTTACTTTAAAAGCCGATGATTATGATCAATTGATTGATAGCCCGTTTGAATTGGCTGATCAAACACGTTTTAGCTTTGAAACACATGGCATTGAACATGAGTTTGTAATTTCTGGCCCACATAATGCCAATGTTGATCGCTTAAAAGCTGATATTGAAAAGATTTGTGCAGCTGAAATAAATATGTTTGGTTCGGCGCCATTTAAAAACTATACCTTTATGACGATGGCAACAGGGAATAGTTATGGTGGATTAGAACATTGCAATAGTACAAGTCTGATTACACCACGTGACGATTTACCAAAATCGAATGAACCAACTGAACCTTCTAAAGATTATCAACGCTTTTTAGGCTTATGTAGTCATGAATATTTTCATTCATGGTTAGTAAAGTTTATTCGTCCAGAAAACTTTGCAAATTATAATTTGCATCAAGAAGGCTACACCTCTTTACTTTGGATATTTGAAGGTTTTACTTCATATTACGATGACCTGATTTTATTGCGTAGTGGTGTAATTTCTCAGAAGTCTTATCTTGATTTACTCAAAGCACAAATTGATCGCTATTTGCAAAACCCAGGCCGTTTTGTTCAAACAGTTGCCGAATCAAGTTTTGATGCTTGGATCAAATTTTATCGTCAAGATGAAAACTCAAATAATGCGGGTACCAGTTATTACAATAAAGGTGCTTTGGTTGCATTGTGCCTAGATTTAGGTTTACGCCTACGTGGTTCTAGTCTTAATGCTTTAATGCGTCGGTTATATGAAAATACTCAAAATGGTATGCAAGTAAATGAGCGAACCATTTTTGATTTATGTAAAGAACTGACGGGTGATAACTGGATTGAACAGATTAATCATTTGATTAACACGACTGATGAATTACCACTTGATCAGTTGCTTCCTGAATTTGGCTTAAGCTATAGAGTTAAAACTGACAAATCTTTGCCATTAGGCTTGAAACTTGTCGATAAGCCAGAAGGCGTACTCGTGCAAAGTGCTCGCCGTGAGAGCGCTGGAGCAAAAGCAGGTATTTCTGCCAATGATGTGATTATTGCAATTGATGGTTTAAAAGCATCCACTAAGCTTATCGAGAAGTATGCAAAACAGGGTGGCTCTTATACTGTATTTGCTTTCCGTCGTGATGAGTTAATATCTTTTGAAGTCGATTGTGCTACAACTGATTTAACCGAAGTTGAACTTGTCGTTGAAGATCAAGCTAAAACTGAAAAATGGTTAAAAGCATAGATTAAAGCTAAATAGTTTATAAAAAACCGATGTTTTGCACATCGGTTTTTACTTTTAAGTACGTCCAAATGGTGAAATCCGTTTTACCTTTGAGTTTATTTTGAATGAAAAGTATAATAATTGTCAGAACACTGAAAGATATCTCATGTAAGTTAATCATGTTTAATGCCTGAAAAGTGATCTGAATGTGCGTATTACAATGACTTAGATATCAGAAAATTATCTATACATTTGAATTATGTATTATTTCGCTACGAAATGTCGTTATCACTGGATATTTCGTTGACTGGAAGGCAATGAGAGCCGATACTCTCAGGGTTTTATTTAAGCATATCGGTTCGTAGGCACTGGGCCAAAAGCTCGGTCCTCAACACTCAATCAAACGGAAGGGGCTATATATGGCTGGTGAAAAGTCAACTATTATTTACACACTGACTGACGAGGCGCCACTATTGGCGACCTATTCGCTACTGCCGATCATTGAGACCTTTACTAAGCCAGCTGGCATCGAGATTATTAAAAGTGACATCTCTGTAGCTGCACGTGTGCTCGCAGAATTCACTGAATACCTAAGTGAAGAGCAAAAGGTATCCGACAACCTTGCAGAGCTAGGTCGTCTTACACAAGATCCAGATACTAACATTATCAAACTCCCGAATATCAGTGCGTCTGTTGCGCAATTAACTGCATGTATCAAAGAGCTTCAATCAAAAGGTTATGCAATTCCTGATTATCCGGAAAATCCTGCAACCGAAGAAGAAAAATCAATCAAAGCTCGTTATGGCAAGTGCCTTGGTTCAGCAGTAAACCCTGTCCTTCGTGAAGGTAACTCTGACCGTCGTGCTCCAGCAGCAGTTAAAAATTACGCAAAAAAACACCCTCATTCAATGAGCGAGTGGAAACAGTGGTCACAAACTCATGTTTCACATATGGAAGAAGGTGACTTCTACCATGGTGAAAAATCAATGACACTTGATCGCGCACGTAATGTGAAAATGGAACTTATCACGAACAGTGGTAAGAGCATTGTTCTTAAGCCAAAAGTTGCGCTACAAGACGGCGAAATCATTGATTCAATGTTCATGAGCAAGAAAGCACTTTGTGATTTCTATGAAAAAGAGCTTGATGATTGTAAAGAAGCGGGTATTTTGTTCTCGCTACACGTAAAAGCGACAATGATGAAAGTTTCACACCCGATCGTTTTTGGTCACTGTGTGAAAATCTATTACAAAGAAGCTTTCGAAAAACACGGTAAGTTATTTGACGAATTAGGTATTAACGTCAATAACGGTATGGCTGGGTTATACGAGAAAATCGAAACTCTTCCAACATCATTACGTGAAGAAATCATTGAAGATTTACATGCTTGTCAAGAACACCGTCCTGCACTTGCTATGGTTGACTCGGCAAAAGGCATCACAAACTTCCATTCACCAAACGACATCATCGTTGATGCTTCTATGCCAGCTATGATCCGTGCTGGTGGTAAAATGTGGGGTGCTGATGGTAAGCAATATGATGCTAAAGCTGTTATGCCTGAATCAACATTTGCTCGTATTTACCAAGAAATGATCAACTTCTGTAAGTGGCATGGTAACTTCGATCCGAAGACTATGGGTACTGTACCGAACGTTGGTTTGATGGCTCAGAAAGCTGAAGAATACGGTTCTCACGACAAGACTTTTGAAATTTCAGAAGCTGGTATTGCAAACATTACCGATCTTGACACTGGTGAAGTGTTATTGACTCAAAATGTTGAAGAAGGCGATATCTGGCGTATGTGTCAGGTTAAAGATGCTCCGATTCGTGACTGGGTAAAACTTGCAGTAACTCGTGCACGTAACTCTGGCATGCCTGCGATCTTCTGGCTTGACCCATACCGTCCACACGAAAATGAATTGATCAAGAAAGTACAAAAGTACTTAAAAGATCATGACACGAATGGCTTGGATATTGAGATCATGTCTCAAGTTCGTGCAATGCGTTACACACTTGAGCGTGTAGTACGTGGTCTAGATACTATTTCTGTGACTGGTAACATTTTACGTGACTACTTAACTGACTTGTTCCCAATTATGGAACTTGGTACTTCTGCGAAAATGTTGTCTATCGTTCCGCTTATGGCGGGTGGTGGTATGTACGAAACTGGTGCGGGTGGTTCAGCGCCAAAACACGTACAGCAACTTGTTGAAGAAAACCACTTGCGTTGGGATTCGCTTGGTGAGTTCCTTGCTTTAGCAGCTTCTTTAGAAGAAATGGGTATTAAAGAAAATAATGCTCGTGCTAAGTTACTTGCGAAGACTCTTGATGAAGCGACTGACAAGTTACTTGACAATGGTAAGTCACCATCACGCCGTACGGGTGAGATTGACAACCGTGGTAGCCATTTCTACTTATCACTTTATTGGGCTCAAGCGCTTGCTGCACAGGACGAAGATGCTGAGTTGAAAGCTAAATTTGCTCCTCTTGCAAAAACTTTAGCTGAAGAAGAACCGAAGATTGTTGCTGAACTTGCTCAAGTACAAGGTAAACCAGCTGACATCGGTGGTTACTATGCAATTGATAAAGCAAAAGTAGATGCTGTAATGCGTCCAAGTGCTACATTTAATGCAGCTCTTGCAACTGTTGAGGCTTAATTACTAACTCGTTAGTAAATAGCTTAAAGGCCGGTGCATATGCACCGGCTTTTTTATTTTTAGAAAAATAACAGGCATTAAAAAAGCCCACTGATGTGAGCTCTTAAAAGTTTAAATCTTATCGACTATTGCGGCCACGACCGCGTGGTGCTTTAGCATTTGGACGAGTTGTACCATTGGTTTTACGACGAGGTTTTTCACCTTCATCCATTTGCCAAATACGTTTCGTACCAGACTTTTTCGTAGAACCGTCTTTATTCTTACGAACCATTGGTTTACCGCCAGTACCACCTGGTTTTTTCACATATGAACGTGAACGATAAGGTTCTTCAGCTGGAACATCTTTAAAGTCAGGGTAAAGCAAAGGCTCAATTTCTTTAACATCACCAGGTTTTAAACCGAGTTGAACTAAATCAATTGAACCAATTTTCGTACGAATTAAACGTAAAGTTGGAAAACCTACCGCAGAAGTCATACGACGAACTTGACGGTTACGGCCTTCGCAAATTGAAATTTCGATCCAAGATGTTGGAATATTTGCACGAAAACGTACAGGCGGGTTACGTTCCCATAACCATTCAGGTTCACTTACTTTAATGGCTGTAGCAGGAAGCGTCATACCATCATTAAGTTCTACACCTTTACGAAGCTGCTCAAGCGCTTCTTCAGTTACATCGCCATCAACTTGAACTAAATACGTTTTGTATTTTTTATTTGCAGGGTTAGTAATGAACTGATTCAGACCACCATGATCAGTTAAAAAAACTAAACCCTCAGAGTCCATATCAAGACGGCCTGCCAAACGCAAAGTCGGGTCATCAACAAAGTCAGAGACGGTCATATGCGCTTCGTCTTTACGAAACTGGGAGAGAACGTCATATGGTTTGTTGAGAATGACAATTTTCATAAAAAATGACTTCTTCTTTCAAATAACTAGAGAAAACATTGAGGTTTATTTAAGTGAGAAATCTTATTATTTCTCATATAAATCCCAAAAATGATTAATTTCAATTAAGCTATTATGCGTTAAGAAGAGTTGAAAGTATTGTGTATCGATAATTATTTTTAGTTAATTAAGTATTATAAAAGGGAGAATTCACATAATGGGTTATCAGAAGATCGTGGTTCCTGCAGATGGCGACAAAATTAAAGTAAATGCAGACCTGTCACTGAATGTACCAAATCATCCAATTATTCCTTTCATTGAGGGTGATGGTATTGGTGTGGATATTACACCAACCATGAAAGCAGTCGTAGATGCTGCTATTTTAAAAGCTTACGGCGGCAAGCGCTCAATCGAATGGATGGAAGTGTATTGCGGTGAAAAAGCCAATAAAATTTATGGCAGCTATATGCCGGAAGAAACTTTTGAAGCACTTCGTGAGTTTGTTGTCTCAATTAAAGGTCCTTTAACCACGCCCGTTGGCGGCGGTATTCGATCATTAAACGTTGCCTTACGCCAAGAATTAGATTTATATGTTTGTGTACGTCCAGTGCGTTGGTTTGAAGGTGTTCCTTCACCAGTTCAACATCCTGAATTAACAGACATGGTCATTTTCCGTGAGAATTCGGAAGATATCTATGCAGGGATTGAATGGAAAGCCGATTCTGAAGAGGCTAAGAAAGTCATTAGATTCCTTCAAGAAGAAATGGGTGTGACAAAAATCCGTTTCCCAGAAGGCTGTGGTATCGGAATTAAACCTGTATCGAAAGAAGGTTCACAGCGTTTAGTACGCAAAGCCATTCAGTTTGCAATCGAAAATGATAAGCCTTCGGTGACGCTTGTTCACAAGGGTAATATCATGAAATATACCGAAGGGGCGTTCAAAGAGTGGGGCTATGAGCTGGCTCTAGATCGTTTTGGTGGAGAACTGATTGATGGCGGCCCATGGGTTAAAATTAAAAACCCAAGAACTGGTAAAGACATCATCATTAAAGATGTGATTGCAGATGCGTTTTTACAACAGATCCTAATGCGTCCAGCTGATTACTCTGTTATCGCAACGCTTAATTTAAATGGTGACTATATTTCCGATGCGCTCGCAGCAGAAGTAGGCGGCATTGGTATTGCACCGGGTGCAAATATTGGTGGTGCAATTGCAGTTTATGAAGCAACTCATGGCACTGCACCTAAATATGCTGGTCAAGATAAAGTAAACCCAGGTTCTATTATTTTGTCTGCGGAAATGATGCTACGTGATATGGGCTGGACAGAAGCTGCTGATCTGATCATTAAAGGAATTTCAGGAGCGATTGCCGCTAAAACCGTAACTTACGATTTTGAGCGTTTAATGCCGGGTGCAACTTTGTTACGTTGTTCTGAATTTGGTGATGCGATTATAAAACATATGGGAGAGTAATCTTCTATTAAAAAAAGCCCTCGGTTGAGGGCTTTTTTTATTGCAAAAATTCAGGGTGCTTAGTGGTCTTCGTGATACCGACTTTCTTTTGATAACTCTGATCTAGGGCCTGAATAATCAGAACAAAGGCAATTAAAAATAGGGGGAAGAACAGAGATTTCATGATTCGGTTTCTCCGAGAGTTGAGATGTAAGTAGGACGTACAGGAAGTAAAAGGCAAACTGCAAAGAGTAGAACGATTCCACCCAGAAGAAAGAGATGTGCATAAGACCAATGCAAATGATGCAAAGTACTAATGACGACACCACCTAAAAGCTGAGTGCTAGCAAACCCAATCGTGGCCAGACTCCATAGCTTTTGATAACGCTGTTCATAAATCTGTAGCAGACTATAAGAGCTAATAAACACCGTTGCGGGAGTCAGCAATCCTGTAAGAAGGGAAGATAAAGCGAGCAAAGAAGTGGTCTGGGAAAAGAAAGGTAAAACAACAGCTAGACAATAAATGGCATATAACCATTTAATGGTGTGTAAATATCCTATTATTCTGCTTAAGCAATAAGCGACAAATGCACCAATGCAGCTTCCTGCTCCATAGAGAACCCAAAATAAATTCCTTTGCTCTAATGAGAAATGCAAAGTTCCAGATAAATAATCCATCCAGAATAGAGAGTGAGGAATATAAGCAAAGGCACTGCACATATAGGTAATAATAATGACAAGACCTAAACGTGATTTTTGTGAGGCTTGCAGGTTTATAGAATTAGGCTTAATCACCTGAGCAGTATTACGACTTAATAATTGATAAAGCAGTACGCTTCCTAATATGGAGATGCCCGCAAAAATATCCCAAACATAATGCACAGGTATATTTTTAAGTACAGGAATAATAATGGTGGCAGATAACACACCCACGCCAATCCCGCTAAATCCTAAAAAATTAACTTTTAATCTTTGCGTGGTAGGAATGTATTTCATGGCAAAGCTCGGGGCTAAAATCATAAGTAAGCCGCCAGCAATACCAGAAATCGTACGCCAGAAAATGAACCATGCCAGAGGCATATCCATGAATGAGCAGCATAGGAGGCTGAGGCTACCGGCAATAGTTGAGAGTACGATCATGGATGGGATGTACTTTTCTTTAATACTCAATAACGCCAATAAGGCACCAATGAGATATCCCAATAAATTTGCACTCCCTAAGAAGCTGGCAAAATCATGGGTCCAGTGATATTGCTCAATCATGATGGGCATGAGCGCAGTATAGGAAAATCTGAACACTCCAATACCCAAACAAGTTGCCAAAAAGACAAGTAAGCTCATTCGATAAAACGTAGACATGAGAAGGCTCTCAATTTTTTTATTATTAAAAGCTAGTTTTGTGATCATTAAAAATGATTTAATAAGATGATGATTATCTTATTTTGAGATAGTGTAATGTTATTAAAGTCACTAGAGTTTTTCTTGGCGGTCGCAGAGAGTGGAAGTTTTTCATTGGCTGCACAAAAAATGTATACCGTTCAATCGAATATCACGAGCCATATAAAAAAACTTGAAGAAGAGTTGGGGGTGATTTTATTAAATCGCCATAACCCAGTGACGCTAACCAATGCAGGACAACAGCTACATAGTTATGCCGTTCAAATGCTTGCACTACACCATAAAGCTAAAAAAATCTTTCAAGAAGGTGGAATTGATCCTGCTGAATCAATCCGACTTGGAAGTATGGAGACCACAGCTGCAATACGTTTGCCGCAGTTACTCAATCAATGTATGCAGCAATATCCTACTTTACCTATTGAGCTCCAAACTCATCCGACACGTTATTTATTAAATGCTGTACATCAGGGTGAATTGGACTGTGCGTTTGTAGCATCTAAACATTCCATTCCTGAGTTATATAGTTTTCCAGTGTGGCATGAAGAGCTGGTTCTGGTTTGCCCTAAGCAACAAGAGAGCTTTCCAGACATGGCAACTCTTGCAAAAACAAGGTTTATAGCATTTCGGCAAGGTTGTTCATATCGACATGCCATAGAGCTTTTCTTGAATGACTTTAGTATTCCACCTTCGCAAATTATGGAAATGGGGAGTCTGGACGGTATTGTGAGTTGTGTAGAATTGGGTGTTGGTTTTGCTTTATTACCTAAGTCTTATCTGGCAAAAGTTGCGGATAAAGTGTCCGTCAATTGTTTTGGCCTAAATACGGAATCTGCTTTTTTCACTACATATTTAGTTGCCCAGTTACCAGAAACATGGGGAACCAATTTAAAGCAATTTATTTATTTTATTGAGCAACAATTTGAATTAAAGGTTGCTTAGGTAGAGGCTGATTTTTATACATAAATATCTTACGTAATTTATAAATTAAAAGTGATATATATGTATTTAAAAGTCATTTTATATTCTCACGCAGGTTTGTAATCATCTTGATGCTATAAAATTGTTGAAAAGGGTAGTTTATATAGGCCGGCTATGGTCAAATATGCCCCCTTGAAAGATGACACAAGCAATAATTTGGAGTTTGGGAATGAATATACCCTTAATCATCAATATTGTGGTTTTTGTCGGGTTAATATTTTTACTCGCCCAAACACGTAAAACGGACTGGAGCTTATCCAAAAAAGTTCTGGCTGGCTTAATTCTAGGTGTGGTGTTTGGCTTAGGACTACATTTGATTTATGGCGGTGGCCATCCGATTCTTGCTGAATCTATTAGCTGGTTTAATATCGTTGGAAATGGCTATGTAAAACTTTTACAAATGGTTGTTATGCCTTTGGTATTTGTGTCTATTTTGGGAGCGGTTGCAAAATTACACCAAGCATCGTCTTTAGGCAAAATCAGTTTTTACACGATTGGTACTTTACTATTTACAACGCTGATTGCTGCACTCGTAGGGGTATTTGTTACTAACCTGTTTGGCTTAACGGCAAAAGGCTTGGTACAAGGTGCTGCTGAAACTGCACGTTTAACTGCCATTAATACAGATTATGTAGGCAAAGTTACCGATTTAAGTGTGCCGCAATTTATTCTTTCCTTTATTCCAAGTAATCCATTTGCTGAATTAACTGGTGCCAACCCAACTTCAATTATTAGTGTGGTTATCTTTGCCGTGTTCTTAGGTATAGCAGCACTCAACTTAATGAAAGATGATGAAGAAAAAGGTCAGCGTATTTTAACTGCAATCCAGACTTTACAGTCTTGGGTAATGAAGCTTGTTCGTTTAGTGATGACGCTTACACCTTATGGTGTTTTTGCACTCATGACCAAAGTTGTGGCAAGTTCTAACGTAGCAGATATCTTAAACTTAGGCGGTTTCTTGGTGGCGTCTTATTTAGGCTTGGCGATTATGTTTGTCGTACATGCCATTATTTTGACGCTTACAGGTGTTTCTCCACTTAAATTCTTTAAGAAAGTTGCTCCAGTTTTAACGTTTGCATTTACCAGCCGTTCAAGCGCTGCAAGCATTCCACTGAGCATTGAAGCACAAACTCGTCGTTTAGGTATTCCTGAATCTATTGCAAGTTTCTCTGCTTCATTTGGTGCGACAATTGGCCAAAATGGTTGTGCTGGTTTATATCCAGCAATGCTAGCGGTAATGGTTGCACCAACGATGGGAATTAACACGCTAGACCCAATGTGGATTGCATCGTTAGTCGGTATTGTGACTTTAAGTTCAATTGGTGTGGCTGGAGTAGGTGGCGGTGCGACTTTTGCTGCACTGATCGTACTTCCTGCAATGGGCTTACCTGTAACCTTGGTTGCACTTCTTATTTCAATTGAACCATTAATTGATATGGGACGTACTGCATTAAACGTAAATGGTTCAATGACTGCGGGTGTTGTTACCAGTCAATTTATGGGCCAGACAGATAAAGAAATATTAAACAGTGAAGATGAAATTGAATTAACACATCATTAATAAACTGCAAGAGACGACTCAATCTTATTGGATTGGGTCGTTTTTTTATGTGTGAATAATGGCTGTAATGCTAATTTTTAAAAATCTGTGTCTGTTTATATTTAAAAAAATTGAAGACAATGAGTTAATTTAAAAGAGTTGAATATCATGAAAATGTATCAAGTCGATGCTTTTACAAAAGAGTTATTTCGTGGAAATCCGGCTGCTGTGGTTGTTGAAAAAGAATGGCTAGATGCAGATTTAATGCAGAAGATAGCATTTGAAAATAACTTGTCTGAAACTGCTTTTGTCAAAATCATAGACTCTGAAAATTATGAAATCCGTTGGTTTACTCCAACAGTTGAAGCTGATTTTTGTGGGCATGCCACTCTTGCTAGTGCTTTTGTAATATTTAAAGATTTTACTAAGAAAAAGACGATTAATTTTCATGTACGAAACTTAGGGCTTTTTATAGTTCATCAAGATGAAGACGGCAAAATTAGAATGAATTTTCCAATTTGTAAAGCTCATCAAGTTGAAGATTATCCGGCTATTTTACGTCAAGCTTTAAGCAAACCTTTTAAAGCGGTTTATCAAAATCCTTATGCCTACGTCGTTGAATATGAGTCAGTTCAAGATGTATTGGATGAAAAACCAGACATAAATTTGCTAAAAAAATTAGGTAAGTTACGTACTGCTGTTACAGCAAATGATGTGGATGTTGCAATAACATCAAAAACAGACCAGCAATATGATTGTGTCTCTCGCTATTTTGCACCTGTCGCAGGTATTGATGAAGACCCCGTAACAGGTTCAATTCATACTGCTATAGCCCCGTTATGGGCAGAAAAGCTTGGGAAAAATAATATTGTGGCTTATCAGGCTTCTAGCCGCGGAGGCATTTTATATTGCAATATTCTGTCTGAAGAACGTATTGAAATTTCAGGATATGGGAAACTTTATATGCAAGCTGAAATTTTTCTTTAAAATATAAGGCCGTTTAAATAAACGGCTTTTTTTTCAAAACTTTACTATGAAAGTCAGCTTAAATTTCCTACTATAGTCCCACAACTATTGATTTTTTATTATTCAAATTAATTGGTATTTATATGTTTATGCAGTTTAAACAACTGACTCTCTCCCTATGTATTCTTAGTTTAAGTGCTGCGTCTTGGGCACAAACCACACTAGTAAAAAGCAAGCAAAATATTGAGGAATATAAATTAGATAATGGTTTTCGGATTGTACTTGCACCGAATGACAAAGAAAATAAAATCTTTATTAATACCATTTATTTAACAGGTTCATTAAATGATCCGCAAGGCAAAAGTGGCTTAGCTCACTTGCTTGAACACTTGGCTTTTAAGGGGACAAAGAATGTTAAAGGGGAAGAATTCCAGCGCCGTTTAGATCAATATACATTGATGACGAATGCGAGTACGGATTATTATTCAACCAAATATACCAATATCGTTCGTCCAGAAAAAACTGCACTAAATGAAGTGTTGTACCTTGAATCTGAGCGTATGGATAAATTGGTTCTACAAGAAAAATTTGTTCCTTCTGAAATTGAAATCGTAAAGCGTGAACGTGAAGTCCGTATGGATCAGCCTTTTGCTGTTTTAATGGACCAAATGTGGAAATCGGCTTATGGCAATCAATATTTAGGTCGTTTACCGATTGGTGATTTGCCTGAGCTTAAATCTATTAAAATGCCTGAATTGAACCAGTTTTATCGTAGCTGGTATGCACCGAATAATGCAGTCATGGTTGTTTCGGGTAAATTCGATAAAACAGATGTCTTAAAAACAATTGATCAATATTTTAGTCCAATCGCGGCACGAGAAGTTCCGAAGGCTGTACAGATTCCTGTACTCGACTCTACAAAAATAAAAAATCGTCAGTTTGTGGTGAAAAAGGGGAGCGATCTCGCTAAATTCCATATTTATATGAATGGAAAAAACACCAAAATTCAGCCAACACTAGCGTTAGCTCCTTTGCTATATACCATGCAACCAAGTGGTCATTTATATCAGAACATGGTTGAAACTGGCATTACCACAAATGTTGATGCGAGTACGTGGTTAGACCAAGATTTTAATGTGGTATTTCTAGGCGCTATTTATGCACCAAGTAATGATCCTAAAAAAGTTGAAAGCTCTTTGCTAGCGGGTATTGAAAAAGGAAAGCCTTTTACTGAAGTTGAATTAAATCGTGTTAAAAATTTAATGAAAACCCAAGGTGACTTAATCACCAAAGATGCGGTAGCACTTGGGTCACGTTTGAGTGATTACACTGTTGCTGGTGGGCAATGGGATCAATATTTTAAAGATTTAGATTCGGTAAAAAACGTTAAGCTAGATGAAGTAAATCAAACTTTAAAACTGTTCCTTGTTGCTGAGCATCGTATTGACGGTGATATTTTGCCAACACCTGAAGACCAGAAGAAAGCTCAACAACAAAACTCAAAAGATGCGCCTAAAACCTTAG
This sequence comes from Acinetobacter sp. V91_7, assembly GCF_031799075.1. NCBI lineage: Bacteria > Pseudomonadati > Pseudomonadota > Gammaproteobacteria > Moraxellales > Moraxellaceae > Acinetobacter > Acinetobacter sp. V91_7. The sequence continues at coordinate 129,878 of NZ_JAVQNT010000044.1, read as the reverse complement.
ATCAGGTGGAAGCAAAGGCTGAGCCTTTAAAAGATCCGAAGGCGTATCAACAAGAAGTCGCTGAGTTTTTAAAAACTTCTAAGCAATATGTTGAAAGCAATGAGAAAAAGATTATTCGTGGAAAGCTGAAAAATGGAATGAAGTATGCTTTATTCCCAGTTGAAACACGTGATGATCGTACTTATGCCACAATTACGATGGACTTCGGGACAGAGAAATCTTTATTTAATAAAGGTACAGTAGTTGATTTAACCTCATATTTATTACTACGTGGTTCTGATAAATACAGTTTGCAAGATATTGCCGATAAGTCGATTGATGCGGGTGGGGCCGCTTATGCGAGCGCTGATGGTAATGGCATGACCATTAATATTCAGTCTAAATCAGAAAAATTTGATGAATTCTTTAAGTTTGCTCTTGATGTGATGAAAAATCCAAAATTTGAGCAATCTCAATTTGATTTGATTAAATCGCAGAGCTTATCTAGTTTAGATCGTCCGTATACTGAGCCGGATGTTGTAGCAGGTTTAACACTTTCCCGTTTACTGGAAGAATATCAACCGGGAGATTTGCGTTACCACTTTGAACCAGAGTTGGCAAAGCAGCAATTGAAAAGTGCTACTCAAGAACAAGTGAAAGAGTTGTACGAGCGGTTCTTTGCTATGAACCACGCTCAGATTGCGATTACGGGTGGGTTTGATCCGAAAAAAATGCAGAAATTACTTAATCAGGAATTTGGTCGTTGGAATGGTAAACAGCCTTATCAAAAAATCCTGATTGATCATGTTGATTTTCCAGCTCAGCAAGTTCATGTTTTATCTGAGCAACGCGAGTTTGGTAGCTACCAAAGTGTTCTCTCTCTACCAGTCGGAAAAAATCATCCTGATGCATCTGCTTTAATTTTACTTAACTATATTTTAGGTGAGTCTCAAATTTCATCACGTTTGGCTCAAGAGCTTCGTGAGAAAAATGCATTGGTTTATGGTTTTGGAAGTGGGTTACAGCTTGATCGTGATACTAATGTAGGTGCTTTAAGCATTAGTGCAAATTATACTTCGGGCCGCTCAGCGCAGGTTTCTGCATCAATACATAAAGTATTGAATGACTTGTTGAAAAATGGTGTGACAGAGCAAGAGCTTGAAGCTGCAAAAGCAGATATCATGAAGAAACGTGTTACGGCATTAGAGGATGAACGTAATATTCATGGGATGTTAAATCTCCAGCTTGAGTCAGGTAAAACATTAATGGACCGTGTAAAACACGATCAAAATCTGACTAAACTGACTGTTGCTGATGTAAATGCAGCAATTAAAAAATATATTAAACCTGAACATTTAGTTGAGGTAATGGCTGATCAATATGGTCAGGCAGCAAAAAAATAAAGTCTTCTTTTAAATAAAAAGCCACTCAATTGTGGCTTTTTATTTGGGTATTTAAATCATTTTAATGATCATGTTTATGCGCGTGAAAATCTTCATTTTTACGGAAACGTAAATAATTTTCGAACTGTTCACAGTACTCATCAAAGTTATCTTCAAGCATCATTTGAAATTGTTGCACAAGATAAGACATGACTTGATCTTTAGCATCACGCATTTCATCGCCATCTTTAAAATTATTTGCTGCTACCCATGTGTTAAAACGGGCGCTTGCAAACAACATTGCTGCACTCACTTGACCACGCAGCTCGGCTGGATCTGGTTTTTCACCTTTTGGCGGGCGACAAAAATCATTGGCCTGTTTAATGAATTCATCCGCACGCTCAAAGAAAACCGCATTTAAAGCTTCTTCTTCAGTAACATCTGTTGCATTGATCTTTTGAGACATGACTTATTCCCGCAAAAATAGAGTTGCTTATTATAGGCAAAGCCTTGCGGAAACAAAACCTTTGCCTTAGTCTGTAAATAGCCTAAGTATCGGGAGGTTTAATATGCAAGATGCAATTGCTATTCAAAGTTTAAAAACGGATATCGCTTTATTACGACAGCATATTTTCCCGCCTCAATATTTAGAACATGTGGAAGGGCTGCCAATCTATTATGGTTTACAACAAGAAGTCGAAATTTATTACCAACAATGGCAAGGCCTAATTGAAAGGGCACAAGAACTTTTTCAACCCTTTATGGAAGATGAATTACCAGATGCCATTCATTTGCCAAGTCATTTAAATTTACCCTTGTTCTTTTTTCATGTAGACCGAATTCGGATTAATAAAACACGTGCGAAAGAGTCTAAAACTTTCCGCGGCGTTGCAAGTCTTATTGAAAAATGCGGGCAGTTCGAAACAGATCAGATTTTTACAATGCAAGAATGGTTGCAGAGTGACGATACTGCTGCACTGGTGGCTCATCGTGAGTTTATCGATTTAAGAACTTATGTATTCCAACATGGCCAAAGTGAATATACCCGTTCACGTTTTTATACCAACGGTATTGTGTTAGGGGTAGAGCCACATTTTAAATTGGTCGATGCCCGTGATAAGCCAAGAAAGCAACGTAGTGATAGCTATAATGACCCGTTAGCAGATAATGGTGTATGGAAAGTATTTGGTAAGTATAGATAAAAAGTCGCTGCACGTTTACAGCGACTTTTTATAAATTACCAGAACGTTTCAGCCTGACTAAAAGTTTGTAAAGCTTTGGCGGACCGTTTTTGTAAGTGAGGCTGTTTGGCTTTTACCCATCCTAGTGCAAACCAGAAAGACGAGTCATTTTCGACAATTTTATTGAAAATACCTTCTGCAATAAATAAGTCGTTATATTGACCTAAGGTGTTTTGTACAGGTTGTAGCTGTTTTAAATATTGCTGTACTTTTTTGTCAGGATAAAGACTTGAAATAAACTCAACACAATAACGTAACTGCTTAGCTGTCTTGCGTATTTTGTGTTGTTCAGTGACTTCAAGCTCAGAGAAATGTTCAGCATTGCTGATCACTTTATGATGTAGCTTATCTAAACTCTTTTTAATATGTTTTTTTAACCCACCTGTTTTGTTCTTTGAATCTTCTTCTGAATACGCAAATGCTAATAAATCGAGTAATAGTTTAATCGTGTCCGAAGAGGTAAATAGTATTGAGAGCTCTTTTAATGGCTGTGCCGAAACGGGTAGTAAAAGCTCAGGTGAACCGTGTTGCTTAATGATTGGTAACACCTCGGTGCGAATAGCATCTTCATCACGAGTGTCTCCAAGCTGGCGGAAAAGCTCAGCAATTTGTTCTTCCCAAAGAGGATTTACCTCGTTTGACCAGCTAGAAAAATGTTTAAGTGCGCTACGTAAACGGCGCAAACTTACACGTGCCTGATGAATATGTTCAGCTTCGGCAACGCCATCGGCAATTGCAGCCATATTTGGTAAAAATTGTCCTAAACAGTTTTCTACAATCTTTTTGAGGGCCTGTTCAGCAGTAATACCTTTATTTAATGTTAGCGCTTTGGCATGAACAGCGGGTGAAGCCGCTTGCCCCAGCGCTAATAAATTACCACGCTCGGCTTTACTTCTTACATCGAGCCAAAGGGTATAACGATTAATCCATTGCTGTGCAAACTGAATAAGTGTTTTAACTGCGCCTTGTTTAAGTTCAAATTCAACTTCGCAAATTATGCTTTGAGCAGTTGCGGTTTTTACTACACCGTCATCAAGGCAAACTTCAATCGCTGTATTGTCTGCTTCAAACACATGATAAGTACGCTGTACATCCGTTTCAAATTGCAAACTTAATTTTTTAGCTTCTTTACCTAGGGCTGTATTAAGTAAATCAGTCACTACTTTATTGTCTTGATATAACTCAAGGTTTAAATCAGGTTCTTGGTCACATTTGCCTAAAAAAACTTCTTCTTCAACACGGTGTAAATGGCTTTGACCAGCAGCTTTAAATGTTTGGACCCAAAGATCATTTTCTTTACGTAAACGTAGCGCCATGCCATTTTTTGCGAGTAATCGATCGGGGGTGTCGTAATATTTTGCCTGTAGATGAATCTGCTGTGCTTTATGCTTTTTTAAGTATTGTTGAACAGATTTTTTCTTCGATTCAGGTAACTGAAACTTAAGCTCAACTTCAACCATAATGTATCTCCCTGAATCAGTTATTTAAACTATCTTGAATGAGTATAATAGCTTAGTACTAAAAGTAATGGTTTTGATAGAGAAAGTTACAATCAAACATATGACGCTATGCTTTTATTTCGGTGTACAATCAGGTGACGTTTTGATCAAATAAAAATCAGGAAGATGATCGTGAATGCACCCATAAACTTTAACCATGAAGCTCAGCCAGAGTTTGAATTGCCGATTAAAAACTATCAGGAATTTTATCGTTTTTACTTAACCGAACACCGTAACATCATGAGCAGACGCTTACATGTGGTGGGTAGTAGTATAGGCATATACTTTTTTTCGAAAGCAATTCGTAAAAAACAAGCCAAATATGTAGTCTATGGTTTGGTAGCGGGTTACGCAAACGCTTGGGTTGGACATTTTGTGTTTGAAAAAAATAAACCTGCGAGTTTTAAACAACCTTTCTATAGCTTTATTTCTGATTGGCGAATGCTATCTGATGTTGCACGTGGTCGTTTGAGTTTGACTGATCGCAAACACGATAAAATTCCAAGTTAATTTTTATTTCTATTCTTAATAGACCGATTGGTACTGGTAAGCCCATATCAATCGGTACTTATGATGACCTATAAATCCGTTATACTAGCGAAGTTTTTTAAAGCAAGAGTAGAGTATGCGCGGTTTATATCTGATTACCAATGATGACCCAATTCAATTATTATTAGAAAAACTAGATGTCGCGCTCGCAACTAAACAGGTCGCAATTTTACAGTACCGCCGTAAAAAAATAGAAAAAACTGACCAACCTGCTGAAGTTGAGCAAATCAAACTATTGTGTGAAAAATATCAGGTTCCTTTTGTGATTAATGATGACCTAGAACTGGCTGCTCAGTTTGGTTTAGGTGTGCATTTAGGGCAAAGTGACGGTGAAATTACCGATGCCAAATCTCAGTTACCACAAAATGTCATTATTGGTCGTACTTGTTTGAATTCTTTAGAGCTTGCCCAAAAGGCGATTGCAGATGGTACAACTTATATTGCATTTGGTGCTGTCTATGCGACCTCTACAAAACCTGAAGCAGGTAATGTGGGTATTGAAGTGATTAAGCAGGCAGCAGCTCAATATGATCTACCGATTTGTGCTATTGGCGGCTTAACTGTTGAAAACTCCAAACCTGTGATTGAGGCTGGGGCTGACCTGTGTGCCGTCATTAGTGATATATTAGGCCGATCAACTGCTGAAATTCCTGCCCGTGTACAGGCGTGGGCACAATTATTTTCTTAAGCTTTCAAAATTATTTTTTAGATATTTAAGACGAGCATTTCCATGAGTTTATCTCCAAAGCAAGAACAGTTATTTAAACAAGCCAGCAAACACATTCCAGGTGGTGTGAACTCTCCGGTACGTGCCTTTAATGGCGTTGGAGGAACACCTGTTTTCATCGAGAAAGCGAAAGGTGCATATTTGTGGGATGTTGATGGTAAGCGCTATGTTGACTATGTTGGTTCGTGGGGACCAATGATTTTGGGCCATGCTCATCCAGAAATTATTAAAGCAGTACAAACAGCCGCAGAAGATGGTTTAAGTTTTGGTGCACCGACCGTACACGAAACAACGTTGGCAGATATTATCTGTGAAATCATGCCATCAATTGAATTGGTACGTATGACGAACTCTGGTACAGAAGCGACCATGACGGCTATTCGTTTAGCGCGTGGTTATACTGGCCGTGACAAAATTGTGAAGTTTGAAGGTTGCTACCATGGGCATTCTGACTCGCTGTTAGTAAAAGCAGGTTCGGGCTTACTCACTTTAGGTGAAGGTGAACCAACTTCAAAAGGTGTTCCAGTTGACTTTGCTAAACACACTTTAACGCTTCCATACAACGATATTGCCGCATTAAAAGAGTGCTTTGCCAAGTTCGGTCATGAAATTGCGGGTGTCATTATTGAGCCTGTCGCAGGTAACATGAATATGGTGAAACCAATTGACGGTTTCTTACAAGCCATTCGTGATGTGTGTGATGAATATAAATCTGTCTTTATTATTGATGAAGTCATGACAGGTTTCCGTGTTGCATTAGGTGGCGCTCAATCAGTTTATAACGTTAAGCCAGACTTAACGACCTTAGGTAAAATTATTGGTGCTGGCTTACCCGTAGGTGCATTTGGCGGTAAACGTGAAATCATGGAATGCATCGCACCTTTAGGTGGCGTATACCAAGCAGGTACTTTATCTGGGAATCCACTCGCTATGCGTGCTGGTATTGAGATGTTCAAACATTTACGTCAACCAGACTTTTACAGCAACTTATCAGCTCAACTTGAAAAGTTACTTGCAGGTTTACAAGCAGCAGCTGATGAAGCGGGGATTCCATTTAAAACTCAGCAAGCTGGTGCAATGTTCGGTCTTTACTTTACCGATCAAGAAGATATTACAAGCTTCGACTCTATGTTGGCATGTGATATTGAAGCTTTCAAAAAGTTCTTCCATGGCATGTTAAAGCGTGGTGTAAACTTGGCACCGTCAGCATTTGAAGCAGGTTTTATTTCATCTGCTCATTCTGATGACGATATTGAATATACGATTCAGGCTGCAAAAGAAACATTCGCTGAAATGAAGTAAGCAAAAAAGCCCGTTTAAAACGGGCTTTTTAATTTGAGCTATTTTTTATTTGTAGAGAACAATGTTTTATCCTTTACCTCGAAAAATCCAATTAGCAGCAAATACTTCAAATTGGCCAATTGAGTCTACGCAAAGTATTTTGTTGATGATTGGACTAAATGAACTTAAAGTTTTACCGGATTGGGCAGGGCAGCCATTAGCCGATCATTTAGAATTGCTAAGTAAAAGAGCGCAGGCGCTCGAAATTCCAGTCATTTTTATTGATGCATCTCAGCTTCAACAAACCATGTTGCAGCTTGGTCAGCAACTATCAGCAAATAGTAAAGCCCAAGTTGTGATGGTAGGCAATTTGTCACCTCTTTTTAAACAGGTCATGCAGCTTGTTTTATCTATTACCGATTATGTAGCTATTGTAAATGATGCGTTCTTGGCGGCTAATCTAGAGCAGCATATCCAATGGGTTGAAAAGATCAGTTTTGACCATATAAAACATTTAAATACACAGACCTTAATGCGCTTATGGTCTTTAAGTACACCGTCTGAATATATTTTGTCGGATAAAGGAATTTTATTGGCCATTGCTGAACAGGTTGGACGACATCCTATGGAGGTTCACCCTGAAATTGATTTACGAAACTATGGATTAAATCAATCTGCTGTGAATTATCTAGTCGACCTATGGCGTGCGAACGGCGCAAGCCTGAGCGCTGAAGAGGTGATGCAAGCACCTACCTTGCAACATATTATGCAGTTATTGAAGTATTGACTCATCCTAGACCCAACGTGCGCCATAATATTTGCAAATTATGCTGTTAATTTACCCGAACGGCATTGTAATTCGGACGTAAGCTTTTTATTATTGCCCGCTTGTTTTTCATCTTACCTTGGGAATACAACTTTGAGTGATTTTCTAAGTGAACATCTGATCTATCGTGATGATGATTTTATGGTGATTCATAAACCTTCGGACATCTTGAGTGTTCCGGGTAAGGGTGATTTACATGATAGCGTTCTGACAAGGTTGGTTGCGATTGAGCCTAAAACTTTGCTCATTCACCGTCTAGATCGAGACACTTCAGGTATTTTGGTATTTGGTTTATCTAAGCGCGGTCAAAGTGCGATTGCACGCCAATTCCAAGACCGTCAGACTTCAAAAATATATGAAGCACTAGTTGCCGGTCATTTAGAGGGTGAGGGAACAGTAGATATTCCTGTTATCTATGATCCAAGCCGACCACCTTTACATATTGTCGATGCTTCTCACAATAAGCCTGCTTTAACCCATTGGCAGGTTCTAGAAAATTTTCAGATTCAGGGACAACCTGTAACGCGTGTGAAATTAACACCAATTACGGGTCGATCCCATCAACTCCGTGTACACATGCAATATCTTGGGCATCCAATTGTAGGTGACACGCTGTATGCAACATCGGAGCAGCAACTTGTTCCGCGTTTGTGTTTGCATGCTAAACAGTTAAGTTTTAATCATCCTGTCACAGCAGAAACATTAACTTTTGACTGTCCTGTACCGTTTTAATGTAAAAAATTTTAATGCGTGATTTTTTGTAGCAAAGTTATTTAATTGGTTTTTGCTTCAAAATTTTGCTTTAAAGACTACATAAAAAGATGCAAAAATAAGCTAATTTGCATCGTACAATATGTAGTGCGAACTTGAGAGAAAGGTGGAAAAATTGCAGCAGTATGCTATTGGTCAACGTTGGCTATCAGACACAGAGACTGAGCTCGGTTTAGGTGTACTTATTGATGTAGATGAAAGATCTGTCAGCATTTTATTCCCCAAAAGTGATGAGACACGTGTATATGCACGTAATAACGCTCCACTATCTCGTATCATCTTTAACACAAATGATGAAGTTCAAGATCAGGAAGGCAAGAAGTGGATTGTTGAATCTGTTGAAGACCGACATGGCGTTTTGCGTTACAACGTGGTTCGTACATTAGAAAATGGCGGGCAAGATCGTAAAGCGTTGAACGAAACACGTATCGGTGCGCAAATTCAGTTGTCGAAACCTCTAGATCGTTTGCTTGCAAGTCAGGTTGATTATAAAGAGTGGTATGACCTGCGTATTGAAGCGATGTTAATGCAAGCACAAATGCAGAATAGCCCTCTACGCGGTATGATTGGTGCGCGAGTTGGTTTAATTCCGCATCAGCTTTATATCGCACACGAAGTTGGTAAGCGTTTTGCACCTCGTGTTTTACTTGCCGATGAAGTGGGCTTGGGTAAAACAATTGAAGCTGGCTTAATTATCCACCAACAGCTTAAAACCGGACGCTCAGAACGAATTCTTATTTTAGTCCCTGATTCTCTACAGTATCAGTGGATGATTGAAATGCGCCGTCGTTTTAACTTGCAATTCTCTCTGTTTGATTTAACACGTACCGCATCTATTAAAGAACATGATCCTGAACTTAACCCGTTCCTGACTGAGCAATGCATTATTGCTAGCGTTGACTTAATGGTTGACCATGATGATTTGCGTGAGCAAGCCATCGAAGCTGGGTTTGATTTGCTCGTGGTTGATGAAGCACATCATTTGATGTGGAGCGAAGAAGAAGGCGGGAATGACCGCTACGATTTAATCGAAGAGCTAGCTGAAAATACGGCTGGGGTATTGTTGCTTACTGCAACACCTGAACAGCTTGGTGTAGAAAGTCATTTTGCGCGTTTACGTTTACTTGATCCGCAGCGTTTTAGTAGTTTAGAGCGCTTCTTAGATGAAGAAACTCAGTACCAGCAGACTGCAAAAATTGCTGAAGTGCTTATGTCTGATCAACCTTTAGCTCCTGAGCATTTATCTGCTTTAGAGGGCTTGTTAGGGCATAGTATTGAAGACCAGCCTGAACAGCGCTTTAGAGCAATTCACGAATTATTAGACCGTCACGGTACTGGACGTATTTTATTCCGTAATACACGTGAAGCCATTCAAGGCTTTCCTGGACGTGATTGTCAGCCAGCACCATTACCAGCACCAGAAGATTGGTCAAAAGATGGTAAATTACGTGAGCAAATGTGGCCAGAAGAAGCACAAATTGATGGTTCATGGATGCAAAATGACCCGCGTGTGTTATGGGTAATGGAAGTTCTGCGCAAAGATCTCAAGCATAAAAAAGTGCTTTTAATTGCGCGCAGTGGGCCAGTTGTTGAAGCTTTAGAAAATGTGTTGCGTTTGCATGCAGGTATCCGTACTGCCATGTTCCATGAGGGCATGAGCTTACTTGAACGTGACCAAGCAGCTGCTTATTTTGCTGAAGAAAGCTATGGTGCACAAATTCTACTGTGTTCGGAAATTGGTTCAGAAGGCCGTAATTTCCAATTCGCCAGTGATCTAATTTTATTTGATCTACCAGCTAACCCTGATGTTTTAGAGCAACGTATTGGACGTTTAGACCGTATTGGTCAAGAAAACCGTATTCAGATTCATGTGCCATATCTTGTGGGAACAGCTCAAGAGCGTATGTTCCGTTGGTATAATGAAGCACTTAATATTTTCAGCAATATTTCGCCAACAGCACAAACGTTGCAAGAAAACTTTATTGTTGAATTAAAAGACTGTTTGCTTGCAGACCAAGGTCAAACATTTGAAGATTTGCTTGAAGAAGTAAATGTTCAACGTCAGGCCTTGGAAGCTGAACTTCAAGCAGGGCGAGATCGTTTACTTGAATATAACTCATGTCGTCCAATCGTGGCGCAAGAGATTGTTCAGGCATTAGAAGATTATGATGACAACACAACGCTTCCGATGTTTGTGAAGCGTTTCATGTCATCAACCAATATCGACTTTGATGAGCAAAGCAACGGTACTGTGATTATTCGTCCAACAGATCAAATGCAAGTGCAAGGTTTGTCGCTAGACGAAGAAGGCATGACAGCAACGTTCTATCGTGATCAGGCTCAGCTTCGCGAAGATGCCCAATATTTAACTTTAGAGCATCCATTCATTGAAAGTGTAATGGAAATGATCCGTACGCAATCATTTGGTAGTACTAATGTTGCTGTACTCAAATCAAATGCGTTAAAGCAGGGTTCAGTATTAATCGAAGTATGGTTTAAAGTCGATGTGGTGGCACCTAAGGCGTTAAATCTACCATCGAGCTTACCTAAGCAATTAATTCGTGTACTGTTAAGCGAAAATGGTCAAGATTTGTCTGAGAAAATTGATCCGACTATCTTAAAACCATATTTACACCATTTAGATGGCAATAGCTGTCGTCAGGTGGTTAAAGCTCGCCGTGATATCATTGAGGAACGTTATAAACAAGCGTTAGATATCGCGAAAGTTGATTTGCCACAGCTTCAGCAGCAAGCAAAAGAACACTATGGTAATAAATGGCAATATGAAATTGACCGTTTAACCTATTTAAAACAGTTCAATCCAAGTATTCGTCAAGATGAAATTGAACGCTTACAAAAGTTGCAAAAAGAAGGCTTGAGCTTGCTGGATGGTTTAACTGTTACACCAGAAGCAATTCAAGTATTAGTTGTGGTTAAGCCATAATTAACTTAAAGTAAAAAAAGCGCCTAGAGGGCGCTTTTTTTATAGATCGATTTTGAATTAGATGAGACCAGCATCTTTTAATTCTAATTTTAAATATGCATAGAAAATTGGAGCCGCGATTAAACCGCCTAAGCCAAAAATTGACTCAAATACCAGCATTGCCAATAAAATCTCCCATGCATTTGCATTGATTTTATGGCCAATAATTTTAGCGTTAACAAAATATTCAAGTTTATGAACCAGAACGAGATAAAGTAATGCTGCTCCTGCTAGTCCGAGTGAAACAGTAAGAGCAGCAATGAATGTTAATGTGTTGGAAATAAGATTACCTAAAATTGGAATCAGTCCAAACATAAAAGTCAAAATAGTGAGAGTTTTGGCAAAAGGAAGGTGGACTCCCCAAAGCGGTAATAAAATAAAAGCGAATAAAATAAAGAGCAGGGTATTAATGGCTGAAATTTGTATTTGTGCAAAAACAACGTTTTTAAATGAAATTGATAATTTTTGAATACGTTGAATCAGAAGAGATTTAAAAACAGGCTGAGGGGTTCGGCGGTGAAAACCATGTATTGCCACCAAAATCCCAATGATTAGTCCCATCACCATAGTCACGAAGTTATGCAAAATATCAGAACTGGCATTTTTTAATGTGGTCACGTTATCTTTCATAAATGCAAAGATTTCGTCTTTTAAATCTGTAACGCTATCGGGAATATAACCCGGAAGATATTTGCTAATTTCAGCTTGTAAATGCAGTAGAGTTTGATCAACTTTTGTATTAATACTATGTAATCCGACACCTTTTAAATCATATACAACAAAGCTAATCAGACTCGTAATGAAAAAACCAATAAGTGAAATAGTGACAATACTTAGTAAAATACTAATAAAAATACGTGCTCTTTGACCATCAATATAACGTTCTACAACCGAGCTTAAGCTAATAATAATTTCATAAATAAGAAAGCCTGCAAAAAAACTTGCTAATAGGTGTAATGGGATAACCGAAAGCAAAAAGATGCCCATAAGAATGTAGCTTGCAATCAGGCTTTGACGATTATTCAAATTTTGCATGTTGATCCCTGAGATCGTTGGGAATATAGGAGAAAGAAAAATGAGGTAATTATTTATACTCTCGCAAGCTATTCGCTTCAATCGATGAATTATATTTTTATTGGAAAATAGAGGAGTTAGATGTAAAAATGGCCTGTTCATCAACAAGCCATTCATTAGATAATTTTAACGAATTTTTGCTTCATCCAAATGACGTGCGCCTTCTAAAATCATTCGAATCATAATCATGGTTTGCTCAGCAAGTTCTGACCTTTGCTCAATAGGAAGGTCAATCGCTTTTGCGCCCATGTGAAACACAAGTTGAGTAATTGCTTTTGCAACAAGTTCAGGGTGGTAGAGGTGATTGTTATTTAAGCGCTCCAGCCGAATTAAATCTTCTTGTAGCTCTTGTTGAAAGAAGTTTAATTGACGTTCAACTGCGGCTTTATAAGAGGCAGAGCCTGTAAAGCCTTCACGTAGTAATAAACTTAAGTTACCCTCATCAGCATCGAGCTGCTGAAGAAAAATATCGACAGAACTACGAATAATACTTTCTTGTAAGGATGCGCGTAGGCGAGCGTGGCGAATAATTTTACGTAAGACAATACCAGCTCGGTCAATTAAAGAAATCGCTAACTCATCAATATCTTTAAAATGGCGATAAAAACTATTTGGCGCAATTCCGGCTTCTCGTGCTACTTCACGTAAACTTAATGAAGCAATACTTTTTTGTGGACCAATAAGATTCAGAGCAGCCTGAAAAAGTTCTTCTTTAGTAATCGTCGCTTTTCTTCCTACAGAACGCGTAGCTGTTTTAATTTCAATGACATCTTGTTGTCGAGATGTGTCATTCAGGCTCTGAGAAAGTGAAGATTGGGTCATGCTGTTCAATATATTTATAAACTGTCAGGATTATAGCCTTAAGAAGGTGAACTTGTGAAATTGTAATTAAAAGTACAGGTGTATATACAAATATATATACATGTGTATAATAATTAAAAAAGAGCGATAGAGCCTCCAGCTATGCACGTAATCGAAAAGAGAAATTCTCTATTCAATTCATTGACACAAGCCATCTTTGATAGAGATACGGCTAACTTCTGGCTACAAAAAGTTAATCCTTTATGGTCCGTAAAACATGGACTTGTTCAAATTGTAAAAAAAGAATTTTTCGCTCATGACATGGTGAGCCTGACGCTAAAATGCAACCGTTTAGTAAAAATGGGTGTTGCTGGTCAGCATCATCCTGTCATTGTTGAAATCGCAGGTCGTCGTTATGAACGTACTTATAGCTTGACGCAAATTGACGAACAACATTTACGTTTAACGATTAAAAAAGTGGCTGATGGTATCGTCAGTAACTGGTTTATGACTGAAAGCCAAATTGGCGATGTTTTTGAGCTTGGTCAACCTTATGGCGACATGCAACAAAATATCAAAACGCCAAAATTAATTATGCTGGCTGCGGGTAGTGGTATTACTCCAATGTTGAGCTTAATCACTGCAATTAAACAGAGTCAGCAGTTAGATAAAGTTCAAGTACAACTTCTATATTGGGTAAAACAGCGTTCTGATGTCGCTTTTATTGAATATTTTGAACAAGTTGCACAGCAATTCCCAAATTTTAGTTATCAGATTTTTTATACACAAGAAACACCAAATGATGAGCGTTTAAATCCAGAGCATTTATCATTAGTAGACGATTTAGAAAACAGCACCGTATATGCGTGTGGGCCTTCAGGTTTTGTGTCGACAGTGGAACAGCTTTTTGAAAAAGCACCGACTGTATTAACAGAAGCTTTTAGCTTAACTCGTGATAGTACGGCTGAAGTTGGTTATGTAAATGTCACATTAACCCAGTCTAATAAGGTCATTGCAATTCCAAAAGGCGAATCAATTTTGGTGAGTCTGGAACATGAAGGTCTTAAGCCAACACATGGTTGCCGTATGGGAATTTGTAATAAGTGCGTTTGTAGTAAAGCCCAAGGGTCTACACGTAACTTACTCAATGGTAGCGAAAATACCGAACCAAGCCAATTACTCAAAATTTGTGTGAACTCAGCACAATCTGATCTAGTTATTGATCTTTAAGAGAGAACTTTTATGAATATGCCAGTGAAAGTCGAATATTTTAAAAATCCTAAAAATCGAGATTTGACGCCTGCAGAACTTGACGCATTTGCAAAAGAGCTCGATCAGATCAAACAAGAAGTATTGGATGATTTAGGTGAGAAAGATGCAAAATATATCCGCCGCGTCTATGCAGCAGTTCGCTATAGTAGTTTTTTAGGCCGAGCATGTTTGTTTGCAGGTTGGTTCCCACCAGCATGGATTTTAGGAACAGGCCTTTTAGGCTTCTCTAAAATTATGGAGAACATGGAATTGGGTCATAATGTCATGCATGGTCAATACGACTGGATGAACGACCCTAAATTTAATGGTCAAACTTATGAATGGGATACCGTTGGTACTTCTGATAACTGGCGTCAAACTCATAACTATAAACATCACACTTATACCAACATTAAAGGTATAGATGATGACATTGGTTATGGTTTGCTTCGCTTATTCCCAGAGCAACGTTGGAAACCAGGTTTCTTGCTTCAACCGGTTTATAGCATTCCATTTTGCTTATTGTTCCAATGGGGTGTAGCCATTCAGAACCTTGAAATTGGTCGTGTTCTCTACAAACGTAAGACCAAAGCAAAGTTTTTAGAAGAGTTAAAACCAGTGAATAAAAAGATTGGTACTCAGCTCTTCAAAGATTACGTTTTTTTCCCATTAATTGCAGGCCCAGCAGCTTTACCTGTATTTACAGGAAATCTGGTTGCGAATGGTCTTCGTAATATTTGGACATTTACGATTATTTTCTGTGGTCATTTTACTAAAGATGCAGAAGTATTTCCAAAGTCTGTTTTACAGGACGAAAGCCGCGGCCACTGGTATATGCGCCAGATTCGTGGTTCTTCAAACTTAAAAGGTTCAGAAGCACTACATATCTTAAGTGGACATTTGAGTCATCAGATTGAGCATCATTTATATCCTGATGTTCCGGCACGCCGTTATCGCCAGATGGCTCCAAAAGTTGAAGCTGTATGTAAAAAATATGGTCTGAACTATAACAACGCTAGTTTGACCAAACAGTTTGGTCAGGTGGTTGGCCGTATCTTGAAATATGCCTTACCATTTAAAAAATAAATAAAAAAAGCCCTGATCTGTTCAGGGCTTTTTTTATTACTTCTTTTTAGAAATCCACATGGTAATCGCAGCTTGGAAGACTTTCTCTTTCTGAGAATCATAGACTTCTACATTCACTAAATATTCTCCAGCTTTATCCCAGTCATAATTTTTTTCTACAGGCGTTGCAACTGCAATTAAGTCTGTTTCTGCCTTTTTTAAATATTCGACAGTCATACCTTTGGGAATCCAGCGATGTGTGGAAGGCACCGTAACTTCTGTCATTGTGCCACCTGCAAGTTCAGCCATATTACACATCGCAATCGCATGAACTGTTCCAATATGGTTGAGAACAGAACGCTTTTTCTTAATCGCTATTTCACAATAATTAGGTTTTAAATCGATAAAGAGCGGTGAAATACTGCCGAAATAAGGTGCTTTTAAACATAGCATGCATGAGAAAGTCCATTTTCCTTTGGGGAAAGTAGACACTTTGTTCCAAAGTTCTAAAGTAGTTGCCATGGTTTAAAGCTCCATTATTAATAAAACAGAATTTTGTTCTGTTAAAGAATATAATTCTGTTTACAAAAGCGAGTCAAGTCATTCAGAATATCTCCGATAACTGGTTAGGGAACAAACAATGCAATCTGCACAAGAGCTATTAGAACGTTTATATCCAGGCAGAAGGGCTGCTTTAAAAAGACAGATTTTATTAGATGCTTTGTCTTGTTTCTTAGAAAATGGAATTGAAACTACAAGCATTGAGATGATTCGTGCGAAGTCTGACAGTAGTGTAGGGGCTATTTATCATCACTTTAAAAATAAAGAAGGGATTGTTGCGACTCTATTCTTTGCAGCTTTAGATGACCAAGCTGCACGAAGAGATGACTATCTGGAGGGCACAGAATCCCTTCAAGAGGTTTTATATGCTTTTATTCATAGTTACATTGATTGGGTAAGTGAACAGCCAGAGTTTGCTAAATTTTTAATATCTGCTCGTTTTAGTGTGATGCAAGGTGAAGACCAAGAACGTCTTGTTCAGAAAAATAAATCAAGAAATCAAAAGATCTTTAGCGAAATTTCAAATTATGCAGATTCTGAGTTTTTAAAATCTATACCTCATGAGCTATTACTTTCATTGGTGATTGGGTCTACAGAAAATTATTGCCGTGCGTGGTTATCACAACGTGTTCCTTCCAACCCTAAAATTTATAAAAATATTTTGGCAAAAGCTGCTTGGGATTCTTTGCAAAATTTGAGTTGAATATCTTGATCAGTAATAAAAAAGCCGCATCTTTCATGCGGCTTTTTTTGATGAAAAGAAATTATTTAAATTGAATTGAACCGTTTGCATTTACAGTAATTTTAGATTCACCAGCCGCCATGTCTTGAGCAGGAGCCGCTTCGGCAGTAGCAAACTTAGCCATGCTTGCACGCATTACAGGCTGTGGGAAATAGTTGTTAGTGTTTAAGTTTAAGTTAACGAGCGTGTATTGGCTTTTATTCCATGCTTGCGTCAACATTTGAGCACGTTGTTGAAAGTTTTTAGAAGCTTCGATCATCAACTCGTTTTCAACTTTTTTACGTTGTTCATCTGAAACTGTAAAATTAATTGATTGAGTTTGGAAGCCTTGCTGTAATTCATTTACTAACTGGCTTGCTGCTTTAAAGTCTTTACTTTCAAGACGAATTTCAGCGCGGCCACGCCATTCTTTTAGCTTGTTACTGTCATTATCGTAAATTGGATAAGTACTTTGTGCACCAGTTTCCACTTTTACTTGCGGATATTTACGAGAAACGGCAAGTGCCTGATTCATGAGTTGATTAATTTGATTTGAAAGTTCGGCTGGTTGTTTATTACTTTTTTCAATATATAAAGTTGCATGCATTTCATCATTAGAAACTTGACGAGAAGCTTCAGCTTGTACATTCACAATATTATAGTTCAAAGCGTTATCATCCTGAGCAAAAACTAAAGGGCTAAGGAGAGAACCTAAAAGAAGGGTTGAGACAGCTAAAGTACGCATAATTTTTTCCTTTAAAAATTAATATAAATTTAATTTTTTTCATTAAGAAATGTTAAACATAAGTTATGCATAACTTTTGCAGATTTTGTGGCGTATTTGTAATATTTAGATCAGGTTTTTTAAATTTTGGTAAATATAAATTCTTCTAAAAATAACCACTTAAAATTAAAGTGTTTCAATGTAACTTAAAAAATCAAAGTAATATAAAAAAAGAATATTTTCTTTAGGTTGTCACATAGTATGATGATAATTCATCTTAACTATTGGGATGATACATTTTTTCAATAAGATTAGATGAGTAAAGTACATAAAAGACGTTTTTTTTCTTGTAAAATTAGGTATCATCGCGCTCCTAGTTACAAGATATAAAATAAGTGTCTTTACTAGTTCTATAAAGCACCGAGTCAAAGGACCCATCGTCACCAGACTTATTTCTTTCTACCCCTATCAGAGATGGTAATCCGATATGAGCGTTACTTCCGTTAACCCTGCCACTAATGCTACTAACGAATATTATTTGACTCGCCAAAGTCAAATGGAATCAAATGTTCGTAGCTATCCACGTAAATTACCGTTAGCGATAGCGAAAGCACAGGGATGCTGGGTTACTGATGTTGAAGGTACACAGTACCTTGATTGTTTAGCTGGGGCAGGTACATTGGCTTTAGGTCATAATCATCCTGCGGTGATTCAAAGTATTCAAGATACATTGGCAAGTGGTTTGCCATTG
Source organism: Acinetobacter sp. V91_7 (assembly GCF_031799075.1). Lineage (NCBI taxonomy): Bacteria > Pseudomonadati > Pseudomonadota > Gammaproteobacteria > Moraxellales > Moraxellaceae > Acinetobacter > Acinetobacter sp. V91_7. The sequence continues at coordinate 111,692 of NZ_JAVQNT010000044.1, read as the reverse complement.
CATACTTTAGACTTAACCACACCTTTAAAAGATGCATTCACTGAAGCATTGTTAGCATATTTACCTGGTGGTAAAGAAGAATATTGCTTGCAGTTCTGTGGTCCTGCTGGTGCAGACGCAACTGAAGCAGCAATTAAACTTGCTAAGACTTACACTGGCCGTAGTTCAGTGATCAGTTTCTCTGGCGGTTATCATGGTATGACCCATGGTGCACTCGCTATGACTGGTAATTTAAGTGCGAAAAATGCAGTTAACGGTTTAATGCCAGGCGTACAATTCATGCCATATCCGCATGAATACCGCTGCCCACTTGGTTTAGGTGGTGAAGCTGGTGTTGACGCTTTAACTTACTACTTCGAAAACTTTATTGAAGATGTTGAAAGCGGTGTAACAAAACCGGCTGCTGTTATTCTTGAAGCGATTCAAGGTGAAGGCGGCGTAGTTACAGCTCCAGTAAAATGGTTGCAAAAAATCCGTGAAGTGACTGAAAAGCACAACATCGTTTTGATTTTAGACGAAGTTCAAGCTGGCTTTGCACGTTCAGGCAAAATGTTTGCATTTGAACATGCAGGTATTGAACCTGATGTTGTTGTAATGTCTAAAGCAGTAGGTGGTGGTTTACCACTTGCAGTATTAGGTATTAAACGTAAATTTGATGCTTGGCAGCCTGCAGGTCACACGGGTACTTTCCGTGGTAACCAACTTGCTATGGGTACAGGCCTTGTTGTATTAAAAACGATTACTGAACAAAATCTTGCTCAAAATGCGCAAGAACGTGGTGACTATCTACAAGCTGAATTTAAAAAATTGGCTCAAGAATTCCCATGTATTGGTAACGTGCGTGGTCGCGGTTTAATGATCGGTGTTGAGATTGTTGACGAGCGTAAACAAGCTGACCGTATTGGTTCGCTTCCTGCGGATTCACAATTAGCTGCTGCAATTCAAACTGCTTGTTTCAACAATAAACTATTGCTTGAAAAAGGTGGCCGTAACGGTACAGTAATTCGTTTACTTTGCCCGCTTATCATCACTCAAGAAGAGTGTGTTGAAGTAGTTGCTCGCTTTAAGAAAGCAATTGCAGAAGCATTGGTTGCAGTGCGAGGCGCATAAGTATGGTGGATTTTGCAGAACATCGTAAAGCGTTACTCTGCAATGATGCACAATCCATTGCTGACTATGAGTCAGCAATGGGCGAAGCGGTAAAAGCCGTTTCAGCATGGTTGCAAAATGAAAAGATGTACACAGGCGGTAGCATTAAAGAATTGCGTTCAGCGATTTCTTTCCAGCCTTCAAAAGAAGGTATGGGTGTACAAGAATCACTTCAACGTATGATTGAGCTTTTCTTAAATAAAAGCTTAAAAGTACATCATCCGCACTCATTGGCACATTTGCATTGTCCAACGATGGTAATGAGTCAGATTGCGGAAGTACTAATCAATGCAACTAACCAGTCTATGGACTCGTGGGATCAAAGCCCAGCCGGTTCATTAATGGAAGTTCAGCTCATTGATTGGTTACGCCAAAAAGTAGGTTATGGTTCTGGTCAGGCGGGTGTTTTCACCTCTGGCGGTACTCAATCTAACTTAATGGGTGTATTGCTTGCTCGTGACTGGTGCATTTCGAAAAACTGGAAAGACGAAAACGGTAATCCGTGGTCTGTACAGCGTGATGGTATTCCAGCTGATGCAATGAAAAACGTCAAAGTCATTTGTTCTGAAAATGCGCATTTCTCTGTGCAAAAGAACATGGCAATGATGGGTATGGGCTTCCAGTCAGTTGTTACTGTTCCTGTGAATGAAAATGCACAGATGGATGTAGATGCGCTCGAAAAAACGATGGCGCATTTGCAATCAGAAGGCAAAGTAGTTGCTTGTGTCGTTGCGACAGCAGGTACAACTGATGCTGGTGCAATTGATCCATTGAAGAAAATCCGTGAAATTACCAATAAATATGGTTCATGGATGCATATCGATGCGGCATGGGGCGGTGCACTAATTCTGTCAAATGACTATCGTGCAATGCTTGATGGTATTGAATTGTCTGACTCGATTACGCTCGACTTCCATAAGCATTACTTCCAAAGCATTAGCTGTGGCGCGTTCTTGTTAAAAGACGAAGCGAACTATCGTTTCATGCACTACGAAGCTGAATATTTGAACTCTGCTTATGACGAAGAACATGGTGTACCAAACCTTGTTTCTAAGTCATTACAAACGACTCGTCGTTTTGATGCATTGAAATTGTGGATGACAATCGAATCACTTGGTGAAGACCTATATGGTTCAATGATTGACCATGGTGTAAAACTTACTCGTGAAGTTGCAGATTACATCAAGGCAACGACAGGTTTAGAGCTTTTAGTTGAACCACAATTTGCTTCTGTATTGTTCCGTGTTGTACCACAAGGCTATCCAGCTGAGTTGATCGATAGCTTAAACCAAAACGTAGCGGACGAATTGTTTGCTCGTGGTGAAGCAAATATCGGTGTAACAAAAGTTGGTAATGTACAGTCATTGAAAATGACAACATTAAGCCCGGTTGTAACATTCGAAAACGTTAAAAACCTTTTAGGTCAAGTATTGGCTGAAGCTGACCGCATTAAAGATGCGATTGCTTCTGGTAACTATGTACCACCAATCGACTAATTGAGTTGATAACAAAAAAAGCCCGGTTTATTACCGGGCTTTTTTATTACATATTATTTTTATTAAAAGTGTGTATCAGAAGGGTGATATATGCACAAACCATGCATATTTTCAAAAAACAAAAATAATTATGCATGATTTATGGGGAGCAAATTTCTTATTGTATTGGTATGTTCCCGATATTTTTGGTCGCATTGATATATCTATATCGTACTTACTTTAAATAATCCTGCTTTAACTGAAAATAAAGTAAGTGGCTGTAATTACAATTAAGACAAGGAAGAAGAAATGCAACAAGCGAATATGCTCAATGAATTTAAACTCATTATTGGCGGTCAACTTTGTTCAGGTGAACAAGGTGAACTAGAAATTATTAACCCCGCTACTGGCTTAACGGCTGCACATTGTGCAAAAGCATCGGTTGAGCAAGTGAATCAAGCAGTGAGTGCGGCTAAACAGGCATCTAAAGCATGGCAAATGGTGTCGCACGATGAACGTAAATCAATTTTAAACAAGATAGCTGACGGTATTGAAAAGCACGCTGAAATGCTCGCAGAGCTGGTTGTGCTTGAACAGGGTAAGCCATTGGCTCTCGCGCAAATGGAAGTGCAGGGTGCAATTGGCTGGACTCGTTATGCAGCTGCTATGGATTTACCTGTTGAAATTATCGAAGACAGTGAAGCCAAGCGTATTGAACGTCATCGTCAACCATTAGGTGTAGTGGCTTCAATTACCCCTTGGAACTGGCCACTCATGATTGCGGTCTGGCATATCATGCCTGCATTACGTGCCGGTAACGTTGTTATTAGTAAACCTTCTGAATATACGCCACTATCGACTTTGCGTTTATGTGAAATCATTCAGCAAGAAGTTCCGGCTAGTGTTATTTCAATTGTGGTGGGTGCTGGTGAGATTGGCGAAGCATTATCTTCCCATCCAGATGTACAAAAAGTTGTGTTTACGGGTTCAACTCGAACTGGACAGCGCATCATGACGGGTGCAGCTCAACAGCTAAAACATTTAACTTTAGAGCTTGGTGGTAATGATGCGGGTATTGTATTACCTGATGCAAATATAGATGAAATTGCAGCTAAGATTTTCAATACTGCATTTTTAAATGCGGGTCAAACGTGTGCTGCGTTAAAACGTTTATATGTACATGAAAGTCAATACGATGCTTTATCCCAAAAATTAGCTGACATTGCCAATGCTCAGATTGTTGGCGATGGAATGGAGCCTTCTACAACATTTGGTCCAGTACAAAACCAAATGCAATATAACAAGGTGAAAGCTCTTATTGCAGAAGCAATTGAACAAGGTGCAAAAGCACTTTCTGGTCAACAGCAATTGCCAGAGCAGGGCTACTTTATTGCGCCTACTATTTTGACTGAAGTTTCTGAATCTTGCCGTGTGGTCCAAGAAGAGCAATTTGGTCCAGTGTTCCCTATCTTAAAATATACAGATATCAACGATGCGATTGCACGTGCTAATGATAGTGAGTTTGGTTTAGGCGGTTCAATTTGGTCTTCTGATATTCAAGCTGCTCAAACTTATGCGACTCAGCTTCAATGCGGTACTGTTTGGGTCAATACACATGCCGAGGTTCTCCCTCATGCACCTTTTGGTGGCTGGAAAATGTCAGGCTTAGGTGCTGAGTTCGGTTTAGAAGGCTTGCTTGAAAATACGATTGGTCAAACACTACATATTAATAAAGTTTAAATATTAATTTTAAGGCGGATGATAGATCCGCCTTTTTATTCTAAATTATTTTATTAAAAGCCTAACTTGCTTAAGTCGTGTGATGGTAGCCGTGACTTTTAGGTTTGATCAAAAAATGATTCTGTTCTTTGATTTTTTTGAGAACAATGTAAGACTTTATGTGGCCAATAAAATTATAAGAAAGCAATCTTTCAGTCACAAATTGAGAAAGCTGTTCTAAGTTTTCAGCAACGACTTTTAAAATAAAATCAGCATCTCCACTAATTGAAAATGCATCTTGAATGTTATCTTCAGCTTCAATTAACTCTTGAAAAGCCTGCTGCGATTTAGCTTCGTGTGTTCTTAAATTAATATGAATCATCGCTGTGACTTCCAGTCCTAGCGCTTGTTGCTGGATGCGGGCGGTGTAACCTAAAATTATGCCTTTTTGCTCAAGTAGCTGTCTTCTTCTAGAACATTGGGAAGCAGATAAACCGATTAAATCTCCAACTTCCTGATTGGTGAGCCGTCCATTCTTTTGTAATGCCTGAATGATTTGCCAGTCGAACTTATCCATTGCATAAAATCCTTTTATGATACACAAATCATGTATTTTTATTAAAATGCGTTTTCATTATGCACGAAATCTAAAAGGTAGATGAAATATTATTTTTCTATGGAATAAAAATTGGTCTCAAAGGATATAGAGCAATGTTCATAGAAATCGGTGACTTTTTAAATCTTCGTCTAAAACAAATGGGTATCCAACATCTCTTTGGTGTACCTGGTGATTTTAACCTCTCATATCTAGAACAAGTTGAAGCAGATCCAGAACTCAAATTTATTGGAAATTGTAATGAATTAAATGCTGCCTATGCAGCAGATGGTTATGCACGAATTAACGGTTTTTCTGCCTTAGCAACCACATATGGTGTAGGTGACTTAAGTGCCATTAATGGCATTGCAGGTGCATATGCAGAAAATGTACCTCTTATCCATATTTCTGGTATTCCGCCTTTACATGCAGTTCAAAAAGGTACTTTGATTCACCATACATTGGTTGATGGTAACTACGACAATATTATGAACTGCATGAAAGAGTTCACAGTTGCTCAAACACGTTTAACTCCAGCAAATGCAGCCTTTGAAATTGACCGTGTATTACGCCAGTGTTTCCTTGATCGCCGCCCTGTACACATTCAATTACCTGGAGATATTACTCACGTTAAAATTGAAGTGTCTGAGCGTCCGCTCGACCTAAGTTATCCAGCTGTTGAACCTGAATTATTGCAAACTGTGGTGAGCAAACTCTGTGACATTATTGCGAATGCTCAAAGCCCAGCGCTTCTTATTGATAATGAAGCTTCTGTTTTTGGTGTAACTTCACTTTTAAATGATTTATCTCAAAAATGCTCAATCCCATTTGCCGGTATGAATACTGCAAAAAATATTATGGATGAGGGCTCACCGCGTTACATCGGTACTTATGTGGGTGGGGCAAGCCAGCCACATGTTAAAAATATCATTGAACAATCTGACTGCTTAATTGGTATTGGCGCACGTTTTACCGACGTAGGTTCAGCTGTATTTACTCATCAAATTGCGACTAAAAACTATATCGAAATTAAATCTTATGGCCTGAATATTTTTGGTCAGGATTTTCCAGGCATTGAGATTGGACAATTACTTGTTGAGTTAAATAAAAAAGTTGCACCGCGTAAAGCAACTAAACCTGTTCTTGAAAAACAACCTCAGAAAGCCTTTGAAGCCCCAGCACAACAAAAGTTAAGCCAAGATGTACTTTGGAATTATATTGCAGGTTTCTTAAAAGAAGATGATGTGATTATTGGAGAGGTGGGAACATCAAACTCAGCTTTGTCTGGTTTAAAACTTCCTGCTACAGCTAAATATATTGCTCAGCCACTTTGGGGTTCAATCGGTTATACCTTACCGGCTTTACTTGGTAGTTTGCTAGCTGCTCCTGAACGCCGTCAAATTCTATTTATTGGTGATGGTTCATTCCAGCTTACGGTACAAGAGCTCTCTACGATTATCCGTCACGGTTTAAAACCCATTATTTTCTTGCTGAACAATGGCGGTTACACCATTGAGCGATTAATCATGGGCGAAAATGCTGCCTATAACGATGTACAAAACTGGAAATATACTGAAATTCCAGCTGTATTTAACGGTAAAAAAGGCCATACCACCTATGTGGTTGAAACTGCTGGACAGCTAAAGAGTGTTTTAGACAATGTTCATCAGAATGATCAATTAACGTTTATTGAATTAAAACTACCAGCAATGGATGCGCCGGTGAGTTTGAAAAAATTTGCTTCTGTGATTGCTCGTTTTGATTATGGTGATCGCGGTTACGAAATTTTAAAGGAGCGTTCCCAGCCTATTAAATGTAAGGATGCAAGCTCGTTTTAAATAGAAGACAGGACAAGTCTTCTCAAAAATTAAATGGACTCATATTAAAGCAAACTTATGTCCGAAGGTCGGTTTCTGGCCTTCGGATATGGTGCTGAATAAAGGTGTACAGGAAGTGACACCAACATTGGAGATAATGTTATGGATGCAAACAATAAGCACGAGTTAAAACAAGGCTTATCCAATCGGCATATTCAACTCATCGCACTCGGAGGGGCGATCGGAACAGGGTTATTCTTAGGTCTTTCTCAAACGATTAAACTGGCAGGTCCTTCAATTTTATTGGGATATGCAATTGCTGGAATTATCGCTTTCTTAATTATGCGTCATTTAGGTGAAATGGTTGTTGAAGAACCAGTAAGCGGTTCATTCAGTTATTTTGCAAACAAGTACTGGGGCAAAATGGCTGGTTTTATGTCTGGCTGGAACTACTGGGTGTTGTATGTACTGGTAAGCATGGCTGAACTCAGTGCAATTGGAACCTTCATTCAGTTTTGGTGGCCTGAAATTCCCACTTGGCTGACTGCTTTATTTTTCTTTATTTTAATTAACGGCATTAACTTGGTAAATGTCCGCTTTTTTGGGGAATCCGAATTCTTATTTTCCTGCATTAAGATTGTTGCAATTTTAAGCATGATTGGTTTTGGTACTTATCTCTTATTTACAGGTTCTGCTGGTCCGCAAGCAGGTATTGCAAATTTATGGCAACACGGTGGTTTCTTCCCGCACGGGATTCATGGTTTTGTCATGGCTTTGGCGGTCATTATGTTTGCATTTGGTGGCTTAGAATTAATTGGTATTGCTGCGGCTGAAACTAAAAAACCTGAAACGACTATTCCAAAAGCAGTGAACCAGATTGTTTACCGTATTTTAATTTTCTATATCGGTGCGATTGGAATCTTACTGTGCCTTTACCCTTGGAATATGGTTGCAGAAGGCGGTAGCCCATTTGTAATGATTTTCCAGTCATTAAATAGTAATGGTGTTGCGAACGTTTTAAACTTTGTGGTCTTGATTGCTGCCATTTCAGTTTATAACAGCTGTATTTATTGTAATAGCCGCATGTTGCATGGTTTAGCAGAGCAGGGTAATGCCCCAGCTATCTTGAAGAAAGTAAACAGTCGAGGCATTCCAGTTCCAGCAGCAGTAGTATCTGCATCAATCACAGCAATATGTGTGGTTGTGAACTATCTGATTCCAGGTCAAGCTTTTCAGCTCTTTATGATGCTTGTTGTGGCTGCACTTGTCATTAACTGGCTCATGATTTCAGTGACTCATTTGAAATTCACTAAAGCAATGAAATTGCAAAAACGTCAAACCAAATTCCAAAGCATTCTTAGCCCATGGAGTAATTATTTAACCATTAGCTTTGTATGCTTTATTCTTATTATTATGGCAATGACGCCAGATATGAGACTTGCTGTTATTTTAGGTCCAATCTGGTTGGCTGTTTTAGCGCTTACGTATTTCTTAAAATATCGTAAAAAAATGGTTGCAATGCCAGAAGTACAATCGAGTTGATCGTTTAAATTGAGAATGATATTGCGGTTACCTGACTTAGAGTAGGTAACCCTTTATCTTTTGTCATATTATTTTCATGTTACAAAGAAATTATTATTTTTAAAAATATTTTAATAAAAACTTCCTTAATCAAAAAATATTTTAATCATTAAACTAAAGATAACTAAATTATCGTTTTTTAATACATTTATAACATCTTTGTTTTTTATATTTTATAAATACAAAAATCTTATATTTTTAACGAGTGTAATAATACAGACTAATATACAAGGTAAAATACCCACTAGGATTGAATTAAATATTTGATAATAGATAAAAAATAATAATGTGACAATTAACAATATCGAAATCATTAAAGCGTCATCATACTGTAACTTAATTGTCATATTTTCTATTCACAATGCAGCTATCGAAGAGCGTACAAGCACTCAACAAAAAGTGACGTACAACCTATTGCATTAATGAGAGAGAACAGAATGCGCTTAAATCCACGTCAAATCGCAATTGCGTTAGCAGTAACTGGGGCAGCTGTAACAACGACTGCAAATGCAGCTCGTGATACGATTCAAATTGCTGGTTCTTCAACTGTATTACCATTTGCCAGCGTTGTAGCTGAAGAGTTTGGTAATACTTTCCCTCAATTTAAAACTCCTGTAGTTGGTTCTGGCGGTTCTTCTGCTGGTTTAAAACAATTCTGTCAAGGCGTTGGCGATAACACAATCGACGTTGCAAACGCTTCTCGTAAAATTAAAAGCACTGAAATTGAAGCTTGTAACAAAGCTGGTGTAAAACAAATTCAAGAAATCAAAATTGGTTACGACGGTATCGTATTTGCGTCTAACTCACACAAAGCAGCTTATAAATTAAAACCTTACCATGTGTTTGCTGCTTTAGCTGCACAGTTACCTTCAAAAGGTAAATTGGTTCCAAACCCATATACAAACTGGAACCAGATTGATAAATCTCTTCCAAATGAGCCAATTACACTTGTAATTCCTGCATCTAACCACGGTACTCGTGAAGTTTTCCAAGAGAAAATGGTTGATGCTGGTTGCGAATCGTATGAATACTTCAAGAATCTAGATAAAGATGCTCAGAAGAAAGCATGTTCTACTTTCCGTAAAGATGGTCGTGTAATTGAAATTGCTGGTGACTACACAGAAACATTGGCTCGCTTAAAGACTTCTCCAAGTGCAGTAGGTGTGTTTGGTTTAAGTTTCTATGATATGAACCGTGACAAGTTACGTGTAGCAACAGTAAACAATGTTGTTCCTTCTGAGAAAACTGTATTGAACGGTACATACCCTGTATCTCGTCCATTGTTCTTCTACGTGAAAGGCGAACATTTAAAATCAGTTAAAGGCTTACCGCAATACGTAGAATATTTCGTAAGCAAAAAAGCAACAGGTAAAGGTTCTAAAGCTGAGCGTGATGGCTTGATCGCAATGTCTGATGCTGAACGTGCAAAAGTTTTGGCTGACTTTAAAGCAGGTAAAACTGTTAAATAAGTTAGTTTGAATGAGGGCTGGTGATCTTGAGAGTTCATCAGCCTTTTTGTCTAACTTGTTTTTTCCAAATTATGACAATTGAGAAAACAGTGGAGAGTACATGAATCTGCTACTTATCGGTGTGTTGTTAGCCCTTGTGGCAATCGCATATCAACTTGGGCTAAGAAAGAGCCGTAGCCTAGCAGGTAAGGGAAGCAACTCGGCGACGTTACATTCTCGTCCTGGTTATTATGGTGCACTTGTTGGACTTTGGTGCGGTATCCCTGCTTTTTTAATTTTGATCATTTGGAGCTTGGTTGAACCAAGTATTTTAAATCATATTATTTTTAATAATATTCCCGCGTCTATAAGTGCTTCACTTGATGAAGCCGGCAGAAGCGTATTGGTTGATCGTGTTCAAGCCATTGCTTCAGGTTTTGGGGTGAGTGATAAACCGGCAGCCTATGAATTAGCGGCTGCACAACAGTTCGCAAAATTTCAAACCATTGGCTCTTTTGCCAAATTTGCTGTTGTCGTTTGTGCAGCTTTATTGGGTTTAGTCTGGGCAAAGAAAAAAATTAATCAACAATATCGTGCGCGTAACCAAGTTGAGCGCGCCATTAATGTTGCTTTGATTTTATGTTCTGGTGTTGCGATTTTAACAACCATCGGTATTGTGATGTCGATGTTTGGTGAAGCAATGCACTTCTTCCGTTTTGTAAGCCCACTTGATTTCTTTTTTGGGACAGAGTGGAACCCAGGTTTTAGTACCTCGGGTAATGCTGAAGGCAGTTATGGTTTATTGCCATTACTTTGGGGCACATTGATGGTCAGCGGCATTGCTTTATTAGTTGCCGTACCAATTGGATTAATGATTGCCATTTATTTAGCTGAATATGCTTCGCCATGGTTACGCTCATGGGCAAAACCAACAATTGAAGTTTTAGCCGGTATTCCAACAATTGTTTATGGTGTTTTTGCCATGATGATTATTGGACCATTTTTCAAGACAGCTGGTGCTTATGTGGGGCTTGAAATTAACGCGACCAGTGCTTTAACTGCTGGTTTCGTGATGGGGATTATGATTATCCCGTTTGTTTCTTCTTTATCAGACGACATTATTACCCAAGTACCTCGTGCATTACGTGACGGTTCTTTAGGACTTGGAGCAACTAAGTCTGAAACAATTCGTCAAGTCGTTTTACCCGCTGCGTTACCAGGTATTACGGGCGCCTTTTTATTAGCTGTCTCTCGTGCCGTAGGGGAAACCATGATTGTGGTTTTGGCTGCAGGGAACAGTCCACTTTTACATGCAAATCCATTTGAAGCTGTTTCGACAGTGACCGTTACGATCGTAAAACAGTTAACTGGTGATACTGACTTTGCCAGCCCACAAGCTTTGGTTGCATTCGCATTAGGTCTAACACTCTTTGTGATTACCTTATGTCTAAACATTGTTGCACTGTACATTGTGCGTAAATACCGTGAGCAATACGAATGAGTACATCAAATACATCGTCTCCTATGGATCAGAACGTATTTGATCCAAAAGTTGCTGCTGAATTAAGTGAACGACGTAAACAAGTCATCGAAAAATCTTTGGCTAAACGTCATCGTAAAGAAAAAGCTTTTCGTTATGCTGGGTTCTCGGCAGTCGTAATTGGACTTGCATTCGTTGCGCTATTGTTTAGCAGTATTTTGGCAAAAGGTTTACCTGCTTTTTGGCAAACGAGTATGAATGTTCCAATTTACTTTGATCCTAAAGTGATTGATGCAGGTCCGGTACCTGTTCGTGGGCAGGGGGAAACACCTGCACATTATCAAGAGCGTTATATCGACTGGCAAACCAAAATGGGTATGGTGGATTGGGACGGCATTATTGTAAATGGAATGATTGCCAAAGACCCTGCACTTGCTGGCCAACGTGATTACTTAAGCAGTCTTTATGCGAGCTCAGAAGCTTATCGTTTACGTGATATGGTTTTTGCGGACCCATCACTCATTGGTAAGAAAGAAAATCTTAATTTCTTGGGCGATGCCAATGTCGATGTCTGGTTAAAAGGTAATATTGATCGTTCATTGCCAGATGATCAGCAACAGCTTGATCCCGAAGTGCGTAAACTTGCAGATGAGCTAAAAGCAAAAGGTGTTCTTGAAAGTACATTTAATATGAATTTATTTAAGAACCCTGACTCTCGTAGTTCACCAGCAATTAGTGGTCTTGCAGGTGCATTCATGGGTTCATTATTCATGATGCTGATTGTGATCATTATTGCAATTCCGATTGGTGTTGCCAGCGCAATCTATCTCGAAGAATTTGCTCCAAAGAATCTTATTACAGACATTATTGAAGTCAACATCAATAACCTTGCTGCGGTTCCTTCAATTGTGTTTGGTTTACTCGGTGCAGCAATTTTTATTGGCTGGATGCATTTGCCTTTATCTGCTCCGTTAGTTGGTGGTTTAGTTCTAAGTTTGATGACGTTACCAACAGTCATTATTACTACTCGTGCTTCATTAAAAGCAGTACCACCTTCTATTCGACAAGCTGCACTTGGTTTGGGAGCTTCTAAATTTCAGACCATTTTCCACCATGTTCTACCATTAGCTTTGCCAGGCATTATGACCGGCGCAATTATTGGCGTTGCTCACGCACTTGGTGAAACAGCACCTTTACTTTTAATCGGAATGAGTGCATTCGTTGCAAGTATTCCAACAACCCCATTTGATCAAGCAACAGCTTTACCTGTCCAAGTTTATTTATGGCAAGGTAATGAGTTGCGTAACTTCTTCGAAGGCCGTACTGCCGCTGCGATTATCGTACTCCTTGCATTAATGATTGGTTTAAACAGTCTTGCAATTTGGTTACGTAAAAAGTTCGAAGTGCGTTGGTAATAGAGGATAAATCATGAATACTATTGATATTACGAATTCCTTAGAAAAGGATAAGTTAGTGAACACTGAACAATCTCAATTTACAGATAAATCGCAAAATCATGGCACTTCGTATGTTTCGCATTTTGAACCACATACTTCAAAAAAGCAGAACTCAACCGAAATCAAAATTAGTGCACAAGATGCCCATGTTTATTATGGTGATTTTGAAGCGATTAAGGGTATTGACCTCGATATTTACCAAAACGAAGTTATTGCTTTTATTGGACCGTCAGGTTGTGGTAAATCTACCTTTCTTCGTACGATAAACCGTATGAATGACACCATTGATGGTTGTCGTGTAACAGGTAAGATTACACTTGATAACCACAATATTTATGACCCAAACCTTGATGTCGTATTATTGCGTGCTCAAGTTGGTATGGTGTTCCAGAAGCCAAATCCATTCCCTAAAACTATTTTTGATAACGTGGCTTATGGTCCTAAACTTCATGGTCTAGCACGTGATAAATATGATCTTGAAGAAATTGTTGAAAATAGCTTGCGTAAAGCGGGTTTATGGGACGAAGTGAAAGATCGTTTGAATCAACCGGGTACTGGTTTGTCAGGTGGTCAGCAGCAACGTTTATGTATTGCACGTACGATTGCAGTAAGTCCAGAAGTCATTTTAATGGATGAGCCATGTTCTGCGCTTGACCCAATTGCCACAGCAAAAATTGAAGAATTGATTTCTGAATTGTCGAATCAATATACAATTGTAATTGTGACTCACTCTATGCAACAAGCAGCACGTGTTTCAGATCGTACTGCCTATTTCCATTTAGGTGATTTGATTGAAGTCAACTCAACTGAAAAAGTCTTTACTCAACCTGACCATCAGTTGACGGAAGCCTATATTACTGGACGCTTCGGTTAATTAGTAATTGATATAAGAAAAAGAGCCATGCGCTCTTTTTTTTATTTTATAAATGAAAATGACTCTATTTTGCAAAAACGCTATTGAATTTTAATCAAAAGGACCACATCTTAAGGCTATAAAAGATAACTTATGAGCTTAGAATTTTATGTTATTCCATTTGCCTAAACTCCCTGCAGAAATACGTGTTAGTCATTTAAATGCACGTGTAAATGAACAGAGAAAAAAAATTGCACAAACTACTGCAAGCCGTTTAGAACTTTTACAATTGGCTCAACAACTTGCTAAAGAAGCGAAAATCCGCCGTAAAAATAATCAGAAAATCTTTGTGTTGGATTTTAAAGGTGATATTCAAGCTTCAGCAGTTGAAAACATACGAGAAGAAATTACTCTCATTTTAGCAACTGCTAAAGCAGGGCGTGATCGTGTTGTAGTTCGCCTTGAAAGCCCAGGAGGCATGGTACATGGTTATGGTCTAGCAGCAGCTCAATTGGTGCGTTTACGCGATGCAGGGTTCCATCTGACTATCTGTGTAGACAAAGTGGCAGCGAGTGGCGGCTATATGATGGCATGTATCGCAAATGAAATTATTACTGCACCATTTGCTATTGTGGGTTCAATTGGTGTTGTTGCTCAAGTTCCAAACTTTAATCGCCTTTTAAAAGAACATAATGTTGACTTTGAGCTTTATACAGCAGGGCAATATAAGCGTACCGTAACGATGTTTGGCGAAAACACCCCAGAAGGTAAAGCAAAGTTTGAAGAAGAGCTTCAACAAACGCATGTGTTATTTAAGCACTTTGTTGAAAAGTATCGACCACAGCTTAATGTTGATAAAGTCGCTACAGGTGAACATTGGTATGGTGAAGATGCGCTTAATCTCAACCTTGTTGATAAATTACAAACATCTGATGAGTATCTATTAGCTTTATTAGCACAGCATGATGTCTATGTGATTAACACTCGTAGGAAAGCGACCTTAGGTGAAAAGTTGGGTTTACAAGCAGCACAAATGGCAGATAGTTTGATTCCAGCTATAATGAATAAAGTGATGGAAAACCTTGCAAAAGCAAATACAACTCTTGTGCAGATGCGTGATCCAAAACTATAAGTTTTTGTGATTCACATTTTGATAAAAAACCAGCTTAATATGCTGGTTTTTTATTGAATTAATAAATAAATCCAGCTTTTTAAATATCTTTAGCTTTTTAATAAAAAGTCAAAAATAATTATTGATAAATATACTTTTTGAATTGTGATAAACACATGGTTTTGATATTTTAAACAGCAATAAAATAGCTTTTAGATGAATCATTTAAAAAGTTAAACATTTAAAAAATATAACTGAAACTCAGGGTAGGAAATAATGACAAGAATAATTGTGGCATCCAAAGAGGGTTTGGACGTTCTGCAAGATGGTCAGCTCAATAAGGTAGTGTTAAGTAAACCTTCTATTATTCAAATTGGTGTAAGTCAAAAAGATATAGCATCGGTTGAAAAACAGGGGGGAAGTCTCGTCATCCATTTAAAAAATGGAGAGACCATTGTCTTAGAAAATTTCTTTAATGAAGCAACGAATACAACAGACCATTCACTTGTTTTTCCAACTGAACATGGAAAATTTGTTGAAGCACAATTTGATGCTCAAGGTAAGGTTATAGATTATACCGGTCTCAACCATGTCACAGATTTAGCCTATACAAGTTCTAGCCAGCCAGCCTCAACAATGGCAGTTGATGATTCTCCAACTTTTTCGATGGGTAACGTGCTAAAAGCAGGTTTGGCAGTTTTAGCTGCTGAAGGCTTATATCTTTGGGCTTTTGATAACGATGACAAAGATGATTCACCTGTTGATGTCCCAAACACTGCTAAACCAACAGATTTAAAACTTGCAGATGATGCTGTTACTGTCACTGGTAAGGCAGAAGCTAATGCAAAAATCTATATTAAAGATACTGCTGGAAATACGGTAGCCTCTGGTGTTGCAGATGCAAGTGGTAATTTTACTATCAAGTTAGACAAGCCTTTGACAGATGGAAATAAATTAAATGTTTCTGCTCAAAATGGGGGCGGTAAAGAGTCTAGTGGTGCTGCTATTACAGGTACAAAAGATACAATTGCTCCAGATGCTCCCCAAGCTCAGCTTAGTGCAGATGGGTCATTAGTAACAGGTAAAGCTGAAGCCAATGCAAAAATTACTGTATATGATGCCGCTGATAAAGTATTAGGAACTGTAACTGCGAATAAAGATGGGATCTTTTCTTTAAAACTTACTCCTCCATTGACTAATGATGCAGGTGGGAAGGTGATTGCAGAAGATGCAGCTGGCAATAAATCTGAGCCAAGTAAAATAATTGCAGGAAAGGATACCTTTGCTCCAGATGCGCCTTTAGTAGAAGTGAATAAAGAAGGCACAACAGTTGAAGGTAAAACTGAAGCCAATGCAAAGGTTCAAATCAAAGATGCTGATGGTAAAGTGATCGGAACTGGTACGGCAAATGCTCAAGGCGAGTTTCAAATTACACTTTCTCCTGCATTAAAAGATGCACAGAAGGCTACTATTGTTGTTGAAGATGCAGCAGGAAATACTTCTAAACCTTTAGAAATTTCTCCAAATTATGACTCTATTGCACCTGATAAACCCATCGCTCAAATTAATGCGGATGGTACAACAGTAACAGGCACAGCAGAAGCTAATGCAAAAATTGAAGTTAAGGATTTAAGCGGCAAGGTGATTGGTAGTGGAACCGCTGGTGCAGATGGGAAATTTACGATTTCTATTTCGCCAGCCTTAACTGATAATAAACATGCATCTGTATCAGCTATTGATAGTGCCGGAAATAAATCTGATGTTCTTGATATTATAGGCACTAAAGATACTACGCCTCCTATCAAACCTGTCTTAAATAGTGTGGATGATGATGTGGGAGCTTTAAAAGGGGCGATTACAGCTGGTTCTGAAACAGATGATGCAAGACCAAAGCTTACAGGATCAGGTGAGGCAAATGCCACGCTCACTATTTATGATAATGGCGTTGCTATTGGAATTGTGACTGTAAGTAGTGGTAGATCGTGGACGTTTAGTCTTGATAAAGATTTAGCCCTTGGAAAGCATACGATTACTTTGACTCAGACAGATGCAGCAGGACTTACGAGTGAAGTCAGTTCACCCTTTACCTTTTATGTGGTCGCGTCAAAGACCGCCAGTTTAAGTGATGCAGCAGTTGATACTGCTCATGTAGAAACTGTATCTGTTGCTGATAGTGTTGGGTTAAATACATTAAAGTTAGTACAAAATACAACGAATGAAACAGATAGTCAGCAGCAAAAATCTGTGCAATTAGATGAGTTGTTAAAAAGTTCTTCATCTAATGATTCAGACCCGATCGCAAAAATTTTATCTGCAACAGAGTCTAAGCCAGTGGTGAATGAACAGAGTGATATAAATAATACAGTTAGTGAAGTCACGACCAATCTAGATCATCTTCTACCAAATACAACTTCTTCAGTTTTACAAAATCTTTTAGATCAAACTTATCCAGTAGTCTGAAGAACCTTTAAAAAAAGCGCTCATTGAGCGCTTTTTTTTATTTATGAATTATTTATTTTAGGTTTTTTTATAAGAGCAGCAACTCCATAAATTATTGCCCCAATAGTTGCTAACAGCATATCTTTATGGGCATCCCACATGTCGCCTTGTTGACCATTATAATTCTCAGCTTCTTCTGGAGATAAACCAATTGCAATCGCCCATTCAATGAGTTCATAAAAAACGCTAGATGCCATCACGAACTGGATCACAAGTAAAAACAGAGTAAAAGGCCGTGCTGTAGGCAACCAAACTTGAAAAACTCGATAAATAAGAGGGTAGAGTAAAACACCATATGCAAGATGAACTAAACGATCATACATATTACGGGACCACCCCATGTATTGATCTAGATTAAAATGGAACACTTGTTGAATCCAGTCATTGTAAGGAACATATGAATACAAGTAATGTGCACCGATAATGTGAATCAGTAAAAATAGTAAGTAGAGAGTAAAACTTAAAAAATCGAGACCAATCTTTTTAAAAATAATAAATAGTAGAACTAACATAAAAACAGTCCCTACCTGATGAAGTAAATAAGCTTCAAATTCAAGGGGGTGAATGCTTGATAGTAAGATGGCAATAAATATGAGGACTAGAGCAACATAGTGTTTAAGTTTGAATTGTTTTTCGATCATTTTATAAATAGGACTTTATTGTGCTTTATATCAGTGTAATAAAAAAGCGAAGCCGAAGCTTCGCTTTTTTTAACTTTTCAATTAGATTTTGCTAATTAAGTCATTGATCTGTTTTGCTTGTTCAGCAGCATTACCTGTGTAAGTTGCAGGAGTAAGCTCTGCTAAACGTGCACGCTCTTCGCTTGGCACTTGAAGAAGTTCCTCACCATTTACGAAATTAACCATCATGTCACGAGTCATTGCTTGACCACGAGTTAATGCTTTTAACTTTTCATATGGTTTTTCAACGTTATAACGACGCATAACAGTTTGAATTGGCTCTGCTAAAACTTCTTGAGCTTGGTCAAGATCTTCAAGTAAACGAGCTGCATTGAGCTCAAGTTTACCAATGCCTTTTAAGCACGCATCAAAAGCAATTAAGCTTTGTGCAAAACCAACACCCATATTACGAAGTACAGTCGAGTCAGTTAAGTCACGCTGCCAGCGAGAAATTGGTAATTTTTCGCCTAAGTGCGCTAATACTGCATTCGCAATACCTAAGTTACCTTCAGAGTTTTCAAAGTCAATTGGGTTAACTTTGTGTGGCATAGTTGAAGAACCAACTTCACCATCTTTTAATCTTTGTTTGAAGTAACCTAAAGAAATGTAACCCCATACGTCACGGTTAAAGTCGATTAAAATCGTGTTGAAGCGACGTAGGGCATCAAACAACTCTGCCATGTAGTCATGTGGCTCGATTTGTGTCGTGTACGGGTTGAATGCTAAACCTAAAGATTCCACAAAAGCTTGAGCATGCGCAGCCCAGTCAACATCTGGATAAGCAGAAAGGTGAGCATTGTAGTTACCTACAGCGCCGTTGATTTTGCCGAGTAGCTCAACATTTTCAAATTGCTTGATTTGGCGAGCTAAACGGTATGCAACGTTCGCCATTTCTTTACCCAAAGTTGTTGGGCTTGCAGTTTGACCGTGTGTACGTGACAACATTGGTTGTTCAGCGTGAGTCGTTGCTAAAGCAGAGATCGCATTTAAAATTTGCTTCATGCTTGATACTAAAACTTCACGTCCGTTTTTAAGCATAAGCGCATGAGACAAGTTGTTAATGTCTTCTGATGTACAAGCAAAGTGAATGAACTCACCCGCATTTTGTAATTCAGTAATACCTGCAATTTTCTCTTTTAAGAAATACTCAACAGCTTTTACATCATGGTTCGTTGTGCGTTCAATTTCTTTAATGCGGTTAGCATCTTCTTCAGAAAAGTTGCTAACAATGGCATCTAAAGCTGCATTTGTTTCATTTGAAAAAGGAGCAACTTCAACAATTTCTGGACGGTTAGAAAGCGCTTGTAACCAACGCACTTCTACAGTGACACGAGCATGAATTAAACCAAACTCAGAAAGAAAAGGGCGTAGCGCATCACATTTGCTGGCATAACGTCCATCTAATGGTGATAGTGCGGTTAAAGCGTTCATAACGATTCCTTAATGTTGGAATAAACATAAAACCAAAAATAATCTCTTTACAGCCTTAGATGACTTGGTACTGTAAACGAGCAAGTGCATGAATATCCTGTAGCAATTTACGCTTGCTAAAAATCATGTTCCACGAACTACCACCGAGTTGTCGCCATAAATGGGCCATTTGCAAGCCAGTAAACAGACAAGCACGGATGCGGTTAGTATGGTTGGTATCTTTAAATGCTTCTGCATTACCACGAACGAGAATGCGAGGGTTAATCTGCCCAGCAGTATCGACATAAGTTTGAGCCAAATTGGCTAAAATGCTTGGGTGTAAATAGTTATTATCAAAAAAAGAAAGCTGTTTTAAAATCTTTTGCTGAGCTTTTTCAATGATTGCGACGTATTCTGGGTTGCCATAGACCTTCTTTTCTAATTGTAAAAGGGACATAGCGTATGACATCGGAAGCTTGGCAGTGCCCATTTTTGGAAGGCGAGATTTAGGCATATTTGTAAAAGGTTGGGTAATACAATTTTCGAGTGTTTTAAGCCCTAAAGAAATATCTGCCAACTGATTAAAAAAATCTAATGTTTGGACACCATTGTTGGCTGTAGGGCGAATATTTAAACTCGCTTTGATTAACAGCTCAAAATAGAAGTTACCACTTTCACCAATACTCTGCTGACCCGTTAGGGCTGTCATATGCGTGAGCTGGGTGGCCTGAAATACCCCAGCCAAGGCAAGGGCACGGTTTTGGCGAACATTCAAGGCTTGTGATTGTTGAAATGGTAACTCCACCATGCCATTCATTCCCTTAAATAAAATTTGGTGTAGGGGCATTTGTATGGTGAATGACACCCCCGCCTAAGCAAACTTCATCTGAATAAAATACAACGCTTTGACCCGGTGTAACAGCGCGCTGAGGTTCATCAAACTCAACTCGTACACCGTGTTCACTATTTTCATCATTAAAAACTGTACACGCCTGATCAGGTTGGCGATAGCGTGTTTTAGCTGTACAGCGTAAACCTTCAGCTGGAATATTCTGTTCGCCCGCCACCCAGTCAATTGACTCACTCCAAAGCTGTGTGCTTTGCATGAGTGGGTGTTCATGTCCCTGACCAATAACTAGGCGGTTATTGGCAATATCTTTGTGTAGTACGAACCATGCACCTTCAGCTGCACCTTTCAAACCACCTAGACCAATTCCGCCACGTTGACCGAGCGTATAGTACATCAGACCGTGATGTTCACCAACTTCTTTACCTGTATCAAGTACAATTTTTCCAGGTTGAGCGGGCAAATATTGTTTAAGGAAGTCATTAAATCGACGTTCGCCAATAAAACAGATCCCAGTAGAGTCTTTTTTCTTGGCTGTAGCAAGATCAAGTTCTTCAGCAATTCTACGGACTTCTGGTTTTTCGATCTTACCGACTGGAAATAGGGTTTTGTTAATTTCTTTACCATGAACAGCATGCAAGAAATAAGTTTGGTCTTTGTTATTGTCTACACCACGTAATAATGGTGCGTATGCTTCGCCTTTCGAGTTATATGCAGTTTCACCACGACGTGCATAATGACCAGTCGCGATAAAGTCTGCACCTAAAGTCATGGCATGATCTAAAAATGCACGGAATTTAATTTCTTTATTACATAAAATATCTGGGTTTGGCGTGCGTCCAGCTGCATATTCAGCTAAGAAAAGTTCAAACACCCGATCCCAATATTCCATAGCAAAGTTTGCTGTATGGAGTTTAATGCCTATTTTATCGGCTACTGCTTGAGCATCGGCTAAATCTTCCATTGCCGTACAGTATTCCGTGCCGTCGTCTTCCTCCCAGTTCTTCATGAAAAGACCTTCAACTTGATATCCTTGTTGAAGTAAAAGTGCTGCAGAAACAGAAGAGTCTACACCACCAGACATACCGACGATGACACGTTGTTGCATAGGACTAGGCATCCAAATGAGAAGTTAATGAGGGAGAGAAAGGGTGCTCATAAATAAGCGATAGAGGATAATGGTGGCCTTTCATGGCATCTTCAACTGCTTTTAGTACGAGCGGACTACGAGCACGAGCAGATTCTTTGAGCTCATCTGGTGTCATCCACACAGCAGCTACAATATCTGTATCGAGTTGAGGATTACTTTCAACCTGAGTCACATGCGCTAGAAAACAGAAGCGATAATAGGTACGATCCGGAAACATGGGCGGGGTATAAGTATAAATACCGAGCAAGGCATCAATTTCAACATGATGACCCGTTTCTTCAAGTGTTTCACGAATGGCTGCTTGTGTTAATGACTCACCACATTCCACATGACCGGCAGGTTGGTTAAATACGGTGTGTACAAAACCTTCGCTATGTTCTTCTACAAAAAGATAGCGTCCGTCTTTTTCTACGACTGTAGCAACGGTGACATGAGGAGTCCATGCGGCCATAAAAAAGCACCATTATTTAAAAGACGTATAATACGAAATTTAGGGGTTTTTGGCTACGATAAGATTTTTATAAATCTTTTTACTCATCAAGATTTGTTCTTTTCCATGAATTATTAATACAATCTCTTTCAGCAGTTTGGCCGTAATCAAGATCAAAAACTTCATTTAAGCTCGAATCTCTTAATATCATTTGTTCTAAGGCAACGAGACGAATATCCTCCGGTTCCTGATTACCTGTTAGAAATTGCCAATCCCCATCATTATCATGAATAACTCTTAAAATAGGTTGATTTAAATCTAGCCATTGTCGAGTGGTGAAAATACCTAAATTTCTGGCCTCTCTAAATTTAAAATCAGCATTTCGATCTAGTAAGGGTTGATCATAAATCAACTCTTCCGCATATCCCTCTTCCCAAGGAAATTTGTCATTGCGATCAGTCCAGACTAATTGTAAAGCTAAGAAATTATTGTGTTGGTAATAATTCAGCGCTCCACCGAAATAATCCTCAATATTCCTGAAATCTACAGGTAAAAATTGGGCACGACTCTCTTTAAAAATTTTGTCATCATAATCTTGATAGGAGGTAATTTTTTCTCCATTTCTAATTAGATTTGCTACATCATTAATAATGAGATGAGCTAGATCCGTAGGTAATCCAAAACAAATAATTTCAGGATGCTGATAACTCTCATATAAACCCACACTGTAACTAAAAGAAGGTAAATAGTCCGTTGCGCTAATTCCCATAACTTGTAATCCATATTCTTCAATATTGATTTTGATTTGGTTTATTAGCTCATGTTCAGTAGGGCAATTATGGGTGTTATCTAAGCTCATTATTTATTTCTCAAAGGTTTCTTATTCTTGTAAGTGCAATATACATGTCAATTAAACTAAAAATAGCAAAGTTAGACTTCACTATTTTTATGATTATTTTGTACTTTCACATAATGTCTTGCCGAATAGGGAAGAAATGCTAATTCCTTTTCGGTCAGTGGTCGTACTTGCTGTACAGGACTTCCTACATATAGATAACCACTTTTTAAGACTTTACGCGGTGGAACCAAACTGCCCGCACCAATCATCACATCATCTTCAATAATCACGTCATCTAGAACAACGGTATTGATCCCGATTAAAACACGGTTACCGATGATGCAGCCATGCAAGGTGACATGGTGGCCAACAGTCACATCTTCACCAATAATAAGAGGTGAGCCATTAGGTTTTGCATCATTTTTGTGGCTAACGTGCAACATACAATGGTCTTGTACGTTACTATTTTTACCAATTTGAATACTATTTACGTCGCCGCGAATCACTGCAAAAGGCCAGACAGAAACATTTTCAGCTAAGCTCACTTCACCGACTACAACAGCCATTTCATCGATATAGCATGTTGTATCAATTTGAGGGCGGTGTTCAAGATAGGGACGGATGTTCTTTGCCATGAGAGGTATCAACATAAAATTTAGTCGAATTATAAAATAAAAAAGCACTCAGGCTAAATAGCATGAGTGCTTAATTCAACTATTCAAAAATTAGAATAAGTTGCTGAAGAATTGTTTAACATGGTCGATTAAGCGTGCAAAGAATCCTGCTTCTTCAACTGGCTTTAATGCAACTAATGGCTTTTCAGCAATTACTTTGCCGTCTAGGCTTGCAACGAGTTTACCTACGACTTGGCCCTTTTGAAGTGGCGCATTTAAGTTAGGTTGAACCACTAACTGAGTTTTAATGCCGTCAGCTTTACCTTTAGGCATCGTCACACTAAAGTTTTCAGCTAAACCTACTTGAACTTCATCTTCTTTACCAAACCAGACTTTCGCTTTTGCAAGAACTTGATTGGCTGGCTGAACATTTGCTGTTTCAAAGTTTGCAAAGCCCCAAGCCAATAATGTACGAGTTTGGTCTGCACGTTCAGACATGCTTGGAGTACCAAAAATCACCGAAACTAAACGCATTGGACCGCGTTTACTTGAAGTTGTTAAGCAGTAACCAGCTTCATCTGTATGGCCTGTTTTTAAGCCATCTACACTTGGGTCTGTGTAAAGCAAGGCATTACGGTTACCTTGTTTAATACCATTAAAAGTAAATTCTTTTTCAGAGTAGATTGGGTAATATTTTGAGCTGTCTTTAATAATATGTTGTGCTAAAACTGCCATATCTTTTGCAGTTGAATAGTGGCCTTCAGCTGGCATACCAGTCGAGTTAACAAACTGGGTATTTACCATGCCGATACGTTTTGCTTCCTGATTCATCATGTGAGCAAAAGTGCCTTCATTTCCGGCAATATGTTCAGCCATTGCTTTTGATGCATCATTACCTGACTGGATAATAATACCGCGAAGCATTTCTAGAACAGTGGCTGTACCATTTAAAGGAACATACATACATGATTCAGAGCTACTTCCTTTACACCATGCAGACTCGTTCATACGAACCTGCTCATTTTCAGTCAGCTCACCTTTTAATAATTTTTGTTCAATGATGTAACTAGTCATCATTTTAGTCATAGAAGCAGGTGCAAGCTTTTCGTTTTCATTTTTAGAAGCAAGAATTTGTCCTGTCTCGTAATCCATTAATACATAAGACTTATTATTTAATTCTGGCGGAGCTGATAAGACAGTTGCTGCATAAGAAAAGCTTGGCAAGAGGAGTAGTGCAGCAATAGCGCTTTTTCGAGTCATTCTATGTAATTCCAATATCTTGTATGAAGCAGAAGAGCCTAGCATTTTAGGATAAAGCAAAGCCGACTTCTATGGGGGAAGTCGGCTTTTTCAAACAGTATTGTAACTCAAGAGTTTTTTGCTAATTTAGTTTTGCGATTGATATGCTTTCACGTCTTGGCAAACTAAAGTGTTTTGGTCATCGCCTGCGGCTTTCGCATCTTTACGCGCTTCTTTTAAGTATTTTTTGAAGCCTTTGTCTTTGCTACGTTTTTCTAACGCAGAGACAGCATCAGTTTCATTTGGTAGATAGTCTTTAACTAAACGTTCGTAACCTTGAGCAAAATCAGCATCTTTTTTGCCAATAAGGTCTGGGCAAATTTCAGAAAGTACTTGAATTGCAGCTAATTCTTCAGGGGTTATACCTTGTTGTGGAGTCACTTCAACAACATTTTCATTTTCGGTTTTCTTTTCAGTTGTTTTCTTCTTATCAGCAGCAAAACCAACTGTTGCCATGCTCATAAGTAAAACCAAAGAGAGCGATTGAACTAAGCTTTTCTTCATAAACATTGATAACCCGAAATAAAAAATTTAAATATGTCGATAGCTTAACTAATTTGTAGGTTAAGAAAATGGAAAAAATGTATTGTTATGTTGGTTTTCTGCTTAATGGCAAACAGAAAACCAAAAATTAATAAATCTCTATTCTAAAAAGATTAAGATCTATTCCTTATAATTAACCATCTCTTCACAGAGCTCATGTTGTTCATGATGGTCCATTTGTTTTGCAGCCTGACGTGCTTCATTTAATAAAGTTTTAAATTCAGCATCGTTTTGCAGATTTGCTAAGGACATTGATTTATTTGAATAACCTTTCAGATACATCGCAATAATTTTTTGAGTATTTAACTCAAGTTTTTTATTTGTTCCCACGAAAGCTGGGCAGATTTCCTGCAAAACTTGCGTTGCGGCAATATCATCTTTAATTAAGCTATCAGCCTCTTGTGTTGAGATATCCTCATCTGCAAATACAGCTTGCGTACACAATGTGATACTGATCCCCAATACCTGAAAAAAAGGAGCGAAAGTTTTCATTTTTTCACAATTTTATAATGCTATGGAGGCATAAATATATATAATTCAACAGATAATTCAATTGTGAAAACCTTTAGGTTTATTTGTCGAGAAAGATTTTAGTGAATATTTTAATTGCGAACGATGACGGTGTTTTTGCGCCGGGTATACAGGCTTTAGCTGAAGCATTAAGACCACTTGGACGCGTGGTTGTGGTTGCACCAGAAAGTGAAAGAAGTGGTTTTTCAAGTGCATTGACATTGGATCGACCATTACGTCCAATTCAAATTGCTGAAGATGTATGGGCAGTGAATGGTACGCCAGCAGATTGTGTTTATTTATCAATGAATGGTTTGTTCGATTTTGAATTTGATTTGGTCGTGAGTGGAATCAATAGCGGAGCAAACTTAGGTGATGATGTTTTATATTCTGGAACAGTAGGCGCAGCATTTGAAGGCCGTTTGATGAAGCAACCAGCAATTGCTGTGTCTTTAGCTGGCTCTGATGTCCGCGCTTATAACAATAAAGAAGATTATGCTCAGGCTGCTCAGTGGGTTCATGATTTTATTGCAAGTGGACTGCCATCTTTGCCTCCAAGACATATCTTGAATATTAATATTCCAGACGTGCCACAGTTAAAAGGAGCACAAATTACTTATCAGGGACGCCGTGCCCAATCTAAGCCAATTACGAGTCATGTTGACCCACGAGGACGTCAAGTTTACTGGATTGGACTAGCAGGTGAAGCTGTGACAGATCCGCAGCGTGATCTAAGCCAAATTCAGTCTGACTTTTTTGCAGTGGCTAATGGATATGTAAGTGTTACCCCAATTCAGATGGACGCAACAAATTATGCTGTTTTAGAAGACCTACAGCTAAGTTTGAGCCAATAATTTGCCTCGAATGTTATAACTTTGTGAATAAAGAAAAAGAGGAACGTGTTTCCTCTTACTTTTTTGGTACTCTTAGCCGAAATGATTTGTAGCATTTAGTGAGGGAGATCAATGCATTTAATTGGGCAACAAAGCAGAGTGAATATCCAAAAAGACAAAATAATGAAAATTATGCTGTTGTCTGTAGCTGTAGGTTTTACTGTGGCTATGGCTGGATGTGCTTCTAAACCGCAAATTAATAATAGTTCTCGCTATGCAATGGCTCCTAACTATTACACAGTTCGTTCAGGTGATACTTTAAGTGGTATCGCAATGCGTTATGGTCTGGACTATGTCAGCATTGCCGAAATGAATGATATTCCCGCACCATATCGTATTTATGTCAATCAATCGTTGCGTTTGAAGAAAGGTTCTTCGCCAAGAACAGTTTCTACGCAAGTCATGGCACAACCTGAACAAATTAAGCGTCAAACCATTGCTTTACCAACAACACAGCCTGTTACTCCAGTAACTCAGCCAGCAACTAGCGTACCATCAACAAATACGACAGTAGCTTCAGTTGCACCAAATTCGAGCTTACGTTGGATAAAACCGACTAATGGCCCAGTAATTCAAGGGTTTAATTTGGCAAATAATGTCAAGGGAATCCGTTATGGTGGAAATCAGGGTGACCCTATTTATGCCGCAGCCGATGGTCAAGTTGTCTATGCAGCGGATGGCTTAAAAGAATACGGAAATCTGGTTTTAGTTAAGCATATTGACGGTTACATCAGTGCGTATGCCCACAATAGCAAGATGTTGGTGAAAAGCGGTGATAATATAACTGCTGGACAAAAAATTGCCGAAATGGGATCTACTGGAGCGTCTCAGGTCATGCTCGAGTTCCAGATTCGTTTGGATGGAAAACCGATTAATCCTATAAATCTTTTACCAAAATAGCTAATGCAAAAAACTTAGGTTTCCTCGTATAATGTAATTGGTTGCTTTCATTACAACAATAAGCATTTTTTATAAATTTAAAATTAGATTTGAGGAAACCTATGTTAGATCAGCTTCGTGCGATGGGTGTTTTTGCTTGTGTGGTCGAAAAAAGTTCATTCAGTGGTGCGGCACGTGAATTGGGAATTACAACAAGTGCGGTGAGCCAACAGATTCGCTCCCTTGAGAATGAAATGGATGTAATTTTATTACATCGCTCCACTCGTAAACTTAGTTTAACAGAAGCCGGACAGGCTTTTTTTTCAAGCTGTCAAGAGATGTTGGCGGCTGCTGAAAGGGGAAAAATCAGAATTAATGAATTGAGGGATGATTTAATCGGAGATTTGCGTATTGCAACAACTCCTGATTTAGCAGTTCAACACCTCATTCCTGCATTATCTCACTGGATGTCAGCTCATCGCGGTTTATCTGTGCATTTCGAAGTTGGGCATCGCTATATCGATTTAATTGAAGAGCGAATTGATATCGCAGTACGCATGAGTTCCACTCCGGTAGAAGAGAGTAGCTCTATCATTCCGATGGCTTTTGTAGATCAAATTTTGGTAGCTTCTCCCAGTTATCTGAACCAATCTAGTCCAATTGTGCATCCTAATGATTTAAGAGACCATGAATTGTTGTCGATTAATGTCATGAATGACTCGCGCCATTTCAATTTTCAACATGTAAAAACAGGTGAAACGCTTAATATTGAAATGCAAAGCCGTTTGCAGAGCAATAATTTACAAGTTGCAAAAGCGTTATGTCAGCAAGGGCATGGTATTGCACGAATTCTATATTTGGACGCTCAAAAAGAATTAAAAAATGGTTCTTTGATTGAACTCATGCCAGATTGGAAATTACCAGCTTTTACATTGTATGCAGAGGTTGCCAAGCATGATCAACAACCAATGAAAATTCAACGTTGTGTTGAAGCACTTAAACAATATTTTAGCCAGTTAGCAGGAGGGCGAGCGATTCAAATCGTCCGTTAATTTTGCAAGTCTAAAAGTAAAAAGGGCCTGTATTTTACAGGCCCTTTTTTATTACTTCTGTTTTAATGTGGCAACTTCTTCTGCATTTTCTTGTGGCGGATCGTTAGCAGTAAGTTCTTCATGCTTCTTAATTTTTTTCTTATTTTTCTTTTTCTTTTTTGGCTCTTCTTCAATTTCAGCACCATCCTCAATGGCTTGCCAATATTCAAGTTGTTCCATCACTGCTGCATAAATTGAATTTTTGCTGTATTTACCCTTTTTATCGAGTGCACCAACCGGACGAGCCATTAAAATTTCAAGTGCCTGATCAATCGTATCAATCGCATGGATATGGAATTGACCGCTGCGAACAGCATCAATAACATCCTGACGTATCATTAAATGCTGCATGTTTTGCCGAGGAATAATGACACCTTGCTTACCTGTGAAACCTTGTAATTTACATGCATCATAAAAGCCTTCAATTTTTGCATTTACGCCACCAATTGGCTGGACTTGTCCTAATTGGTTCATAGAGCCAGTAATTGCCCATGATTGATCAATTGGTATCTGGCTAATAGCAGAAATCAATGCTGAAAGCTCAGCAACAGTGGCACTATCGCCATCGACTTGACCATAGCTCTGTTCAAATGCAAGCGCAGCAGAGAAATGTAAAATCTGTTCGCGACCAAAGTGAGCTTTCAAGAAGCTAGACATCAGCAACACGCCTTTGGCATGCAGTGAACCACCAAGTTCTACACTACGTTCAATATCAAGAATATCACCGCCACCTTGATAAACAGATGCTGTCAAACGTGAAGGCAAACCAAACTCAACATCTGCATAATGAATAACGGAAAGGGCATTGATCTGACCTAAACGGTATCCCGACGTTTCGATTAATTGTGTACCGCGTGAAAGATCTTGCCAGTAAAGCTCTCTTAAATAGCCCAAACGGTATTGTCGATGTTGTAGAGCTAAATTGATATGCTGTTCAGTGACGATCTTGTCTTCGGCTTTAAACGCATGGTGATGCGCTTCCCGAATGAGGTCACCTAAAGTCGACGCATGTAATGATAACGAGCTTTGATCTTCTGCTTGGCGGCTCGAATCAGTTAATAAAGCTGCTAAAGCGCTACGATCAAATGGTAGTAATTTATCGGCTTGTACATAGTCAGCAATCAACTGCATATAAGCCTGTTCATTCGTTTCATTACGTTGCAGAGTATCGGTAAAATCTGCACGAATTTTAAAGACACTGCCAAGTTCTGGTTCAATCTCTAAAATTTCATAATAAATTTCAGGCTCAGCCATTAAGATCACTTTAATATCGAGCGGAATTGCAGCAGGTTCAATCGAAATGCTGCCAGTTAAAGTCAGCATGTGTTCAAGTGAAGACAATTTAAGCTGCCCAGATTTAAGCGCGCGTTTTAAACCTTGCCAAGCATATGGTTGTTCTAATAACTGCTCAGCTTCAAGCATTAAAAAGCCACCATTGGCTTGATGCAATGAACCCGGACGAATCAAGGTGAAATCTGTGATAATTGTGCCGTTATGGGTGAGCTGTTCAACGTGACCAAGTAAATTATAGTGTGTTGGAAAGTCTTCAAAAATAACAGGAGCACCGCTATTTGGTTTGTTAGCCACAATAACATTAGCTTGATAACGTGCAGGAACACGGTTGAACATTGATGGAGCATAATCATCTTCATCTTGTTCTAAAATCAGTTCTACATTATCAATAATATCTTGTGCATATTGTTTTAAGTAATCTTCGAGTCCTTTAACCTGACCATATTTATTTAAAATAAGGTCCATTCTTGGCATAACGACTTGCGTTGCAATATCTCGATTTAACACTGACACTTTGTCACGTGCATCATCTTCTAAATCACCTAAATGTAAACCAAGGCGATCCAGCTTTTTATCCATATAGCGAATATTGGCCGCAATTTCAGCGCGTTGTTTACTATTTAAAGCATCAATATCGTTTTGGGTAAGTTCTTGAACTTGATCATCTTTGACTTGTACAGGTACAAAACCATGTTTCTCATTACGAGAAATGAGTTTTAAGTCGAGTTCTTCACCTTCTTTGGTCAGTTCAACAAGTGCTTGCTGTTGTACATCACCTGTTTCCTGACGGATGCGCTCAATACGGTTATGATAAGTCTCTGCACTAAAACGGCGTTCAAGTTGTTTTAAAATTATTTGCCAAGTTTGTTCATGTGCTTGTTGAAACTTAGTCCCTTGACCTGCTGGGAAACGTAGGGCAATAGGTTGACGTGCTTGTTTGAAATTATAGACATACACCCAGTCATCAGGTGTTGGCATTGTTTTGGCGTGCTGCTGTAACAAACGTTTGATCATGGTACGTTTGCCTAAACCAGCAGTTCCTACAGCAAAAATGTTATAGCCTGAGTAGGGTAAAGAAATTCCCGCCTCTACAGATGCTTTGGCACGATCTTGACCTAAAAAGTTATTAAGCGGTTTGATGCGTTTAGTTGAAGCTGGAATTTTTTCAAAATCTGGGATATGTGTAAGTTGTTCGGGTTTTAAAACGGTCTTATCTAAGGTCATTTTTATATCAGGTTGCTCAAAAGCTGAAGGAAATGCATTTACTGTGACGTTTGTGGTGTTTGTTTTGGCGAGTGATAAAGTTGAAATAGTCACTTGATCAAGTTTTTGTGTCACTGTTGATATCCAGCAAAAGAAAACGAAGGTTGAAGGCTAAAGGTATACAGGTTTAGCATAAAATATCAAGCAAACTTGCGGTTTTTATCGCCAAACCCAAAATGTTTGCATAAAGAATCTTGAAAGCAATTGTAAGAAGGGTTTGAATAGGCACATTTATAATTTATGGAAAATAAAAAACGAATGACCACACAAGCTTCGGGTTGGGTCTCGGCTTTTAAAGCATTTTTAGATCGCCGTGCATTAATTATGCTGTTTCTTGGTTTTTCTGCCGGAATTCCAATTTTATTAATTTTCTCTAGTCTCTCTTTATGGCTTGGAGAGGCAGGTATTGATAAAAGTGCAGTCACTTTTTTTAGTTGGGCGGCTCTAGGTTACTCTTTTAAGTTTGTTTGGGCTCCTCTCATTGATGAGTTACCTGTACCTGTTTTAACTAAAATGTTAGGCCGAAGACGTGCGTGGTTGTTAATCGCACAGTGTTTGATTGTTCTTGCTATTTGTATTATGGCTTTTTCTGATCCGGCTTTAGGTCAGAGTTATCTGGTTCAAATGGCTGTAGGTGCGGTGTTGCTTGGTTTTTCAGCAGCAACACAAGATATTGTGATTGATGCCTACCGTATTGAATTAGCAGAAACAGAAATGCAAACAGTGTTGGCATCTACCTATAATGCTGGTTATCGAATCGGAATGATTGTGGCTGGAGCGGGGGCATTATTTCTAGCTGCACATTTGGGAACTGCTAAAGGTAATTACATTTACGAAGCTTGGAAAATGACTTACTTAACCATGGCAGCGGTTATGTTAGTCGGCATTGTAACGACTTTGCTCGTTCGTGAACCTCAGGTAAATCGTGTTTATAAAAACTATAAGAGTAGTGATTATTACCGCTTGGTGTTCGTGTTTTTTGTTGCCGTTATTTCATTTGTAGCAACCTATATTTATTCTGGACAGATAACAGATGCAATCTCGCAAGCTGGAAGTATAAAAGACAACGCAGCATTATTTGGTTTAGAAGCTTTAAGATTTTTAACGGCGACAGCCTGTGCCATTTTTGTGGGCTATTTACTGGTTAAATTTGGTGTAGTTAACCAACAAATGGCTAAAGAGACATGGATTGCACCGATCTTAGATTTCTTTAAACGTTATGGTGTCAAACTTGCATTAGTCTTATTGCTCCTCATTGGTTTCTTTCGTATTTCAGACATTATTGCGGGTGTTATTTCCAATGTTTTTTATCAAGACCTTAACTTTAGCAAAGAACAAATTGCTGAAGCAGTCAAAATTTATGGGGTGATATTTAGTTTAATAGGTGGGTTCTTAGGTGGCCTTTTAGCACAGCGTATAAACATTATGAAGCTTATGTTTGTCGGTGCAGTTTTGGCAAGTTCTACCAATTTAATTTTTATTGGACTGGTAAAATCTGGACAGCCATTAGATTTAGTTGATGTAAAAGTTGGTGAGCAAAGCTATAAAGTTCAGCCCGATGAAGTAGGTTTGTGGAAGCTTGAGGTACCAAGTTCTAGCTTTAATGGAGTGAAACAAATTGAGGTGAAAGCTGCTTATGCCACACAAAATGATGTAGCACCTGTGACTCGTACTCAGCCATTACTCACTACTGAATTAGCCAAATCACCTCTACAAATTTTACCGATCATGGGTAATGATCAAATCTATTTGAAAGAGGGAGAAAGGAGTATTGTGATTCGAGGGCAATACTTCGGGCAAGCTTTAACCCCTACACAAAAAATCATAATTAGTCTTGATGGACAAAATTTTGATGCAAAAATGTCAGATGAAAAAGGTATTTTTAGTGCAGCAATTGATGCGAAAAAATTAGCTTCATCGGCAAGTAAAGAACTCAATGTAGCTGTAGTAGACGGTGAACGGAAAATACTTTCTGCATCTCATCCATATGCTGTTAGCTCAAATCTAAAAGCAGCAAGTGAATTAGATGTAAATATTGAACCCTTAGCTTACGTTGACCCGCTTTCAGGTGAATCAGTTGAAATCAGCGGTAAGGTGATTAAACCGTATAGTTCTTCATGGCTTTATTTTGCCATTATTGTCGACAACTTGGCTTCTGGCTTGGCTGGTGCAGCATTTATCGCCTTCCTTTCAAGTTTAACGAGTGTGTCGTTCACAGCTGTTCAATATGCGATCTTTAGTTCACTTATGACGCTTACCCCAAAACTTTTGGGTGGATATTCAGGTACCATAGTTAGTAATATTGGATATCCAAAATTCTTTTTGATGACCACTCTTATTGGTATTCCAATCTTGATTTTAGTGGTTTGGGTTGGAAAACTGCTAAAAGATCATCAAACACATGAATCAGAAAAGGCAGGTGAATAAACATGCGAATGCTTCATACAATGTTGCGAGTAGGCAATTTAGAACAATCTTTAAAGTTCTATACCGAAGTATTAGGAATGAAGTTACTTCGTAAGCGTGATTATGAAGAAGGGCGCTTTACACTGGCATTTGTTGGTTATGGTGATGAAGAAACTAATACTGTGCTTGAACTCACTCATAACTGGGATACTTCAAGTTATGATTTAGGCAATGCATACGGCCATATCGCTATTGGTGTCGATGATGCTTATAAAGCATGTGAAGAAATTAAAGCACGTGGTGGTAAAGTCGTGCGTGAAGCCGGCCCAATGAAAGGCGGCGTAACGGTTATTGCATTTGTTGAAGATCCAGATGGTTATAAAATCGAGTTGATTCAACAAGATGCTGATGCCAGAAACAACTAAATAAATGACTTAGGCGATTTAAGATTTAGGTCTTAAAAGTCTAGCTTTATTTTTAGAGCCCAGTATGATGAATATCCGACCGAATGGTCAATTTATCAACTGGGTTTTTTATTTATCTAAAATAATCATAGGATGTGGCTATGTTGAAGTTATTGGCACTTGATCGATTTACAATTTTGTTGGTTGGAATGGTACTACTAGCAACATTTTTTCCAGTCAGTGGTCAAGCAGCGCAATATTTCAATACACTCACCACGGTCGCGATTGCAATATTATTTTTTTTGCATGGTGCGAAGCTGTCTCGTGAGGCTGTAATTGAAGGCATTTTGCATTGGAAAATGCATTTACTTGTATTCGCATTTACTTTTTTTGTTTTTCCAGTGATTGGTTTGTTGGCTAAGCCGATTCTGTTACCTCTATTAGGTCAGCAGCTGTACTGGGGTTTTCTGTTTATGTGCTTTTTACCCTCTACGGTTCAATCTTCTATTGCATTTACATCAGTTGCAAAAGGGAATGTGGCGGGAGCGGTCTGTAGTGCATCTTTTTCAAATTTGATTGGTATGTTTATTACACCAGTGTTGGTTAGCTTTTTTATTTTAGGCCAAAGCCAACATGGGTTCGATCCGACTGCTTCAATTATACAAATTACATTGTTACTGTTAGTGCCATTTATTTTAGGACAAATATTACGTCCTTATATTTTTCCCTATATGGCAAAAGTTCCAAGTATTGTTAAAGCTTTCGATCAAGGCTCAATTTTGATGGTGGTGTATGGTGCATTTAGTGGGGCAGTGGTCGCAGGGCTCTGGCATCAGGTGAGTTGGAAAACTTTACTTATTCTAACGGTTGCTTGTTCAGTTCTTTTAACCATCATTATGCTATTAGCACTTTATCTACCACGTGCTTTTGGATTTAATCGAGCAGATCAAGTCACGGTTTTCTTTTGTAGCTCAAAAAAGACACTGGCAAGTGGTGTGCCGATGGCGCAAATCTTATTTATTGGTCAGCCTTTAGGCATGATTGTGTTACCTATTATGATCTTTCACCAAATCCAATTAATGGTTTGTGGGGTAATTGCAAATTACTGGGCTAAATCTAAAGATTAATTCGCAAATAAAAATTATTTGACGTATAATCTTGTCCACTTGTTGTGCTTAGCTCTAACCCTAGAGGTTTCGGTGGGCCAAAAGAATGGTCTGTTGTGGTGTTGATCTGCTCATTTGAGCCTGTCCTCAACTTAGTTGAGAGTGATCAATTGCGATGACAGCTTAAGCCTTTCTAAATTAGGAGTAATCGACGATGCGCGCCGATATTCACCCAAAATATGCAACATTAGTAGCAACTTGTTCTTGCGGTAACGTAATCGAAACTCGTTCTGCTTTAGGTAAAGACACTATCTACCTTGACGTATGTTCAGCTTGCCACCCTTTCTACACTGGTAAGCAAAAGAATGTAGACACTGGTGGTCGTATCGACAAATTCAAACAACGTTTTTCTGGTATGTCTCGCTCTATCAAGCGTTAATACTGCAAAACGAAACAAAAAACGGGCTTTATGCCCGTTTTTTGTTTCTGGACGACAAGACCATTATTGGTCTTGTACGTCTGTTAATCGATCAAGTTTTTTCTGGAAATAACGACCTTGTAAGAAACGTGCTTCCACATTCCAAGCGTTAGCAAATAAGTTCATATCATCAAGATCGGCAAGCAAAATCCCTACTGGTTTTACAGTCAAATAGTTCAAAACCTTTTCTTGTAATTGCGCTAAACCAGCGTCTGAGTTTAATAGCTCTGTCTTCTTCGATTGCAATTTTAAATATTGAACATCAAGTTGTTGCAATATCGATTCACTATAAATAGAAGATGTGAAATCCCGAATTGAAATTTCTGCGCCGTGTTGACGTAGGCGAGCTATTTGTTGCTGCACAATTGTAAGATGTGGCTGAATCGCTTGTTCTGAAAATTGTAAAACCAATGGGCTTTCTTGCTTACTACCAATAATGGTGAGTAATTTCGAAATCAGCTCAGGGAATGATTTATCTTTGAGTAAGATATCAATATTCAAGTTAATAATCAGTTTAGCTTTCGGATACTGCGTAATAAAATTATGTAGCTGTTTGCTAGCCTCAACCAAGATCCAACGGTCTAATTGAATAGAAAGTTCGCTATCATCTCTTAATGCAGCTAAATCGTTTAAGTCATGCCACTGTTCATCTGCAATAAAACCGCTAGTAACTTCATAGTTATGGGTTTCTTGATCATGCTTATCATAAATCTGCTGATATTTTAAATGGATTTCACCCCGTGCTAACTGTTGCTTTAATTGTTGCAATAGAGAGGATTGCACAGGAGCATCAACATTCTGAAGGCTTAGATCAAGTGAGATAGAAGAACTCGTAGGCTCAGGAGTGATAATATCGATAGTTGGCACTAACTCAATTTCTGACTTCGCCTTAGGTAGCTCTTGCTGACTTGTTTGATCGAGTAGCTTTGCAAAACTAGCTTCATCTAAAGGTTCAGTAATTTGCGCATAACTCAGCTTAAACTGGATCGAGTAGTTAAGCTCATTAATCGGTAATAAATACTCTTTTTGCAAACTTTGCAGACTAGCCAATTGGGAGTTAAGGACTGTACTGTTTTCGGCTTGCAAAACGCCAAGATATGCCCCAAGTTCAAGATTGAAAATCGGCATTTGTGCTTGTTCTTTCAGAAAACTTTGCAGCCGATTAAAATATTGTCCAGGAGTTTGCCAATCGAGTTGAAATATACGTTCTGGGCACTGACTTAATCTAAATAAAACCAATGCATTTGCTTGAGCAGGGTGAGTTGATAGTTGTCGATTAATCTGTTGCCAAGGCGTAATTAACCCATAACTCTTTTCAGAAAAAACTGTATTTGCGGGTGTTTGTAAATCCAGTTGATAGTCAATGGTTAACTGTACGGCATCTTCTTCCTGACTGGGAATAAATTCAAGTTTTAAAGCATTATTACCTGAAATTGCTGCATGCTGACTCTGGATTTCAAAACGCGCCTGATCAAATTGACCTAATGAAATCTTCTTAAATCTTTGTTTAAAAATATTTAAATCATTGGGTTGTAACACATCTAATATCGGCAGGCCAATAATCTCTTCTTCTTGCTTAAAGCCAAAAAGGTTGAGGTATTCTGTATTTGCCTTAACGTGCATGCCTTCTTGAAAAAGGGCAACTGCTTTATGGCTGTTATTGACCAATGTTTGTGTATGAGAGTGAATAGTCTCTAGTTCACTGGTCAGGCGTTGCTCGGTTTGCAATAAATGGCTATACGACAAGGTTCGAATAAGCGTGATATAAAAATAATCTAATGGTTCTAATGGAACTACATCATAAATACCTTTATGAATATAAGTCTGATATTGCTGAGGTTGATAGTCTTCAGGTTGCAATAACAAAACAGGTAAATGTGGCTGCTCAGATGCTTGAATAAGGGAGAGGGTTTGTTCAATTTTTAGGTCATAAGCACGACCAAAAATAATAGCATCCCAAGGCGTATTTAACTGTTTTTCAAAGCTTTTGAGGTCGTCAAGCAATAATGCCTGAACTTGATAATCATTCCCTAATAATAAATTTAAAATCTGGTTATAACGTAGCTGGTTGTCATCAATAATGAGTAAACGTGTTTCAGTACGTTTTAACTTTTTAGATAATAAAGAGTTTCTCACTTTAGTGCTTCCCATAAATCTTGACTGCTAGAGTTGCTATTCTTTTTCATCATGAACTGATCAAGCAGATTTTGTTGCTGATCATTCAGAAGTTCGAAATGAAATTGAATAAAACTTTGAGTAATGAGTTGTGCTTTGAGTAGATACACTTTGATTTCTTCTGTCCCCAATCGTAAATGAATTGTTTGTTGCTCTCTAAAAATTTGTGACCCCGGTAAAATCAGCGTATTTTGTATTTCTTCTAGGTTTTGTGTTTGTAGTAATAGTGCAGGATGATAATTGCGCGTATGACGCTCAGCTTGAATATGCACTGCGCAAGGGAACATAGCCTGTGACAAAATCTCTAAACCTAACTCTAGGCTTTTTTCTGTCGACTGCTTAATCCAGCGGATTACTCCACCACGCCATTGTCCATGCAAGGTTTCTTTAACTAAAATATATTCACCGGTTCTTAGATTTTTCGGTGCCTCGCCAGACCATTTAATACGATATCCATTGACACTAATATCGAGAACAGTGGTTTGATAAATGGTTTTGCTTTCACGACTTAAGCGTTGATAGGATGTCGTTTGTTGTTCTTTTTTCTCTAAATTGGATAGAACTTTAGATTCACTTTGTAAGTTGTAGTTATTGTTAAGTTGTAGCGTTTCTTCGAAGTTTTTTGCTTTCGAGAGATAGAAATGAGCCGTACTTAAACCGAAACAAATTTGTAGCTCTGCATTATATTCATAACGTTCATGACGACGTTGAGCCGTAGTACCTAAAATAGTTTGAACATGAAACTTTAAAGCTGGGCTTAAATAAAATTTTTCATTCTTGGAAATATATTGCGCATTTTTATGCATGGTTGCAGTGACATGCTCAAGTAAAGCCTGTGTGCCTATAAAAATGTTTGGGCTAAAGTTAGAGCTGCGTTTGGTGTTATAAACCGGCGGATGATCTTTATTTGGATCGACCACATATTTCGTTAATGCTGTGTCTTTCGGCAAAATATGAATCATTCTTGCCCAGTCAAAGCTACATTGAAATAATGCCTGAATTTCTGACTGACGAATTTGGTTCGTATTTAAAATATCGAGCAAAATCAGCTGAGCATAAGCTTGAGTAATATTTGCTAGAGGGTGATGTACACCCTGAATATGGTTAATATTTACCAGATGATATTTATGCTGAACAGCAGTTTCATAAAGTTGATGTGCAATTAACCATTGTCCTTTGACCGGTTCACTATAGAGCATATGCTGCTGATATAAGAGACTGGTTAATTGTTGCAGCGCATGGAAAGTCGATAAAGTACGTGCCGTTTGCAAATTCTTTTTTTGTTTATAGGCAAACAGTGAAAATTTTTGATGTTGTAATTGCTCATGGCTATTTTTAGCAATATTTAAATAAATACTGGCAAAATAGCATCGGAGCAACATCGCTAATTCAATAATGTGTTCATTACGGTCTGTGCTAATAACGCCTTGGTTAAAAAAGTTTTTTTCTAGACTTGCAAGAACGTTATTAATGGTGGGATGAAGCGTTTGTATGAGATCGAAACGTAAGGTCTCGCTACATTTTAATTCATTGAGCTCTAAAATAGCTGTGAATAATGCTTTTGACGTATCGCCGAGTTGCATAATAGAAAGGGTAGTGACCCATTCATTAAGATCTTTAATATTGGCTTCACAAAAGCTTAACCGTTCACGAGTGAGTGCGGTTTGATTGTGAAAAATGTCCGATAGTGCATTATTCATCATCACTTATTATATAACTCAAAATGTTGTTGCCCCAAAAAGCGGTGTTTTATTCTTTTCGCCCGCAATTTCCCTGACGAGTTTAGGAACCAAATACCCCGGTAGGTTCGCTAACACATCACGATATATATCATCTATCTCAGATGGTATTAAATCAAAATGTTGTGCACCTTTTACTTTATCTAAAACATGTAAGTAATAAGGCATAACGCGAGCTTCAAATAAACGATAACTTAAATCAATTAATGTCTGTGCAGAATCATTAACACCTTTAAGCAAAACTGCCTGATTAAGTACAGTAATGTGCTCGGCAGATAACTGCAACAATTTTGAACAGGTAAAGTCATCGAGTTCAGAAGCGTGGTTTGAGTGTACCACCAGAATAATACGCAGCCTACTGTTTTTTAATAAAGAAATAAGCTCTTCGTCGATACGGTTTGGAATAACAATTGGAACCCGTGAATGAATTCTCAGAATCTTAATTTGTTTGAGAGATGATAAGCGTTCTAGCCAAAGTGCTAATTTACGATTAGAAAGCGTAAGGGGGTCGCCACCACTCAAAATGATTTCATTAATGTGCGGATTCGCTTCAATATAGTTTTTTATATTTGGCCAATCGTCATTTTTCGGTAAATTTTCTTGATAGGGGAAATGTCGACGGAAACAATAACGGCAATGTACGGCACAAGCACCCGTCAAAGTCAGTAAAAAACGTGATTGATATTTATGTAATACACCGGGTAATTGATTTGCTGCTTCTTCGCCTAAAGGGTCAGTTACAAATTCAGGATGTTCCTCAAGTTCTAAATGATGAGGTAAAACCTGTAGCAAAAGCGGGTCAAAAGGGTTTTTAACGTTCATTTTTCCGACGAACGCGCGAGGAACCCGTAATTTAAACTGTTCAGAAGCCAGAATCGCACCTGATAATAGCTGATCGGTGGATAACTCGAGTAGGTTTAGCAACTCCAAAGGATCTGTAATAAGGTCACTCAGTTGCGATTGCCAGTTTTGCTCTTGGTATAAATAGTTTATCATTTGACACGATTAAGATAATGCAACAACGCATTATATCGCATAGTTGACTTGTTAAGTTTGGAGTGTGCCAGTCATGGCCAATTATTCTACAAATGATTTCAAGCCGGGCCTTAAGGTCATGCTTGACAGTAACCCATGTTCAATCATGGAAAATGAATACGTAAAACCAGGTAAAGGTCAAGCGTTCAACCGCGTAAAATTACGTAACCTTAGAACTGGTAAAGTTTTAGAAAAAACTTTTAAGTCTGGCGATACTGTAGAAGCGGCTGACATCGTAGAAGTAGAAATGGACTACTTATACAATGATGGCGAGCTTTGGAACTTCATGGATCCTGTAACTTTTGAGCAAATCGCTGCAGACAAAACTGCAATGGGCGATGCAGCTAAATGGTTAAAAGACGATTCAAATGAAAAATGTACTATTATGTTGTTCAACGGTGTGCCTTTAACTGTAAGTGCACCGAACTTCGTAGTATTAAAAATTGTTGAAACTGATCCAGGTGTA
This sequence comes from Acinetobacter sp. V91_7, assembly GCF_031799075.1. Classification (NCBI taxonomy): domain Bacteria; kingdom Pseudomonadati; phylum Pseudomonadota; class Gammaproteobacteria; order Moraxellales; family Moraxellaceae; genus Acinetobacter; species Acinetobacter sp. V91_7. The sequence continues at coordinate 70,959 of NZ_JAVQNT010000044.1, read as the reverse complement.
CGCGGTGATACATCTGGCGGTGGCGGTAAACCAGCTAAGCTTGAAACAGGTGCGGTTGTTCGTGTTCCGTTATTTGTTCAGCAAGAAGATAGCGTTCGTGTAGATACTCGTACTGGCGATTATTTAGAGCGTGCATAATAGTTAAAAAATAAACTATTATCGAAGGGATGATGTAAATCATCCCTTTTTTTATGCGAAAGTATAAGAGGAAAAAAATTAAAGGAGGAGTACAGTCACAAGGATTTGATAGAACAGTACATAACAATATAAAAATGCTGTAGTTATTTATTGAGAGGTTAAGAATGGACACAATGCAAGCGAAATCTACGCTTCCCTCCAAGCTGGTCTGGAGCCTAGTGGCAATTATAGGTGCAATTTCTTTTGGGATGCTGGCACTCAGTCGTGGTGAACATGTCAATGCGGTTTGGCTTGTACTTGCTGCAGCATGTGTATATAGCATCGCATATCGATTTTATAGTCTATTTATTGCAACTAAAGTATTTGAATTAAACCCAAGACGTTTAACCCCAGCACATCGTTTAGCCGATGGTCTGGATTATGTTCCCACCAATAAATACGTACTTTTTGGTCATCACTTTGCGGCAATTGCCGGAGCGGGACCATTAGTCGGGCCAATTTTGGCTGCACAAATGGGTTTTTTACCAGGGACAATCTGGCTACTGGTCGGTGTGGTTGTCGCAGGTGCAGTACAAGACTTCTTAGTTTTATTTATTTCAACGCGTCGAGACGGTCGTTCGCTTGGTGAAATGGCAAAACAGGAACTGGGTTCTTTTGCTGGTATCGTTGTAATGCTTGGCGCGCTTGGGGTAATGATTATTATCCTTGCGGTATTGGCCTTAGTTGTGGTTAAAGCACTTGCCCATAGTCCATGGGGTGTTTTTACTATTGCAGCAACTATTCCAATTGCATTATTTATGGGCGTTTACATGCGATTTATTCGCCCGGGACGTATTGCTGAAGTTTCTATTATTGGCTTCGTCTTAATGATGCTTGCCATTGTTTATGGCGGACATGTTGCAGCAGATCCATACTGGGGTGAGTTTTTCACCTTAACCGGAACACAGCTTACATGGTGCTTAATTATTTATGGATTTATTGCTTCAGTATTACCTGTCTGGTTATTGTTAGCGCCACGTGATTATCTATCAACTTTCCTTAAAATTGGTGTCATTCTCGGTTTAGCAGTCGGTATTATCATTGCATTACCTGAATTAAAAATGCCAGCAGTGACCCATTTTATTGATGGTACTGGTCCTGTTTTCTCAGGTAGTTTATTTCCATTCCTATTTATTACTATTGCCTGTGGTGCCATTTCTGGTTTCCATGCGCTTGTATCAAGTGGTACTACACCAAAACTCATTGATAACGAAGCAGATATTCGCGTGATTGGTTATGGTGGCATGCTCATGGAGTCTTTCGTCGGTATTATGGCGATGATCTGTGCAACTGTCCTAGACCCAGGCGTGTACTTTGCAATTAATGCACCCGCGGCTGTACTTGGTACAACTGTAGAATCAGCGGCAGAAGCGGTTCGTAATTTAGGATTTGTCGTTACCCCTGAAATGTTAACGCTGTTGGCACAGGAAGTCGGAGAAACTTCGATTTTATCGCGTACAGGTGGTGCACCTACCTTTGCAATTGGTATGGCGCACATCATTTCGGAAATTTTCAATAGCCGTTCAATGATGGCATTTTGGTACCACTTTGCGATTTTGTTTGAAGCATTATTCATCTTAACTGCTGTAGATGCCGGAACTCGTGCTTGTCGTTTCATGGTGCAAGACACAGTGGGTATTGTGATTCCTGCGGTTAAATCTTCTGGTTCATTCGTGGGTAACTTAGTGGGTACAGCAGTTGCAGTAGGTGGATGGGGATTCTTCGTCTATCAAGGTGTGATTGACCCATTAGGTGGCGTTAACTCCTTATGGCCTCTGTTTGGTGTTGGTAACCAGATGCTGGCTTCAATGGCACTCATTTTAGGTACAGTCATTTTGTTTAAAATGAAAAAAGAAAAATATGTATGGGTGACGATTATCCCAACAATTTTCTTATTCGTGACCTGTATGACTGCGGGTTGGCAAAAGATTTTCCACGAAAATCCAAAGATTGGTTTCTTAGCGCAAGCAAATAGATTTTCAGATGCAATCGCTCGTGGTGAAATTCTTAAACCAGCTAAAACTATTGCTGAGATGCAAAACATTGTGATGTCTAATCAGATTAATGCTGCGCTTTGTGGCTTCTTTATGATTGTGTCGATTGTCATGATTATTGCTTCAATTGGTATTGTACGCCGTGCTTTAGCAAGCCCAACACCGACTGTAAATGAATCCCCAGCTGTATATGCTGATCCTGAAGTGGTCACCACGCGAGGAGAGTAATGATGAATTTTAAATTTGCAAAGAATGGAACTGTCATTATTGCGAAAATCATCAAAATGACGGTGCTCTCACAAAAAGAGCTGTTGCTCTCTCCAAAGAACTGGTCACGCATTGCAACACTGTGGCAGCGTTTGCAGCAAAGCTTTCGACTCATGGTCGGTGTGCCAGATTATCAAACTTATCTGGAACATATGAAGCTTCATCATTCTGATTTAACGCCAATGGATGCTAAAACTTTCTATCGCTATTGTGTCGATGCGCGTTATCCATCGGCTGGCGGTACTTTAAAGAAATGCCCTTGTTAAGTTGAGAGTTAAATTCAGCTAAACAAAACGGTATGTGGTTAAACCATGTACCGTTTTTCTTTTTTAGAAAATGAAAAAAGTTTGCTTAAAGTCTGCTCATTTGTATTTTTTTCAATTGAAAATCACTTGTTTTGCTTTTGAAAAATGAATATTATGCTTTCCATCTTAGGTGTATAGCTCAGTTGGTTAGAGCGCTACGTTGACATCGTAGAGGTCTCCAGTTCGAGTCTGGATATACCTACCAAGACATTAAAGTCATATAAACTCGAATAGCTTTACATGACTTAAAAAGCCCTAAACTGTAATGGTTTAGGGCTTTTTTTATTACTTTGTATAAACTTATAAAAATACTAAAGGCATATTGCAAGAAAGGTGTTAAAGGCGCCTAGAATAAAAGAGTGTATTTTGAATAGTGAATAGAGATAATACAGTGAACCGATGAGATTGATAGTGTAATTGGAAATGGCTAAAGATTGGATGTTTAATGGCTTTCTAGGTGATGCAACACGTGATGATGAAATACGTGCTTGCATAAATCAAGGCAAATTCATGATAGAAATTGCTGAAAAAATAAAAAATGATAAGCCTTTAACTAAAATGGAAAAGGAGTGGGCATATGGAATTGTAAGAGCTAGGGGTAAAGATCAAATAATAAATCCAACCAAATATATCTCCAAGGAAGAAAATGGAGCTCCAGCAGATCCAAGGAGATATGAAGCAGTTTTGACATATTATTGTTATCTAAGAGTTTTAAACGTAAAAAAGAGAGCAATTGAATTAGTCTGCTATGAATACGAGGAAATTACCTTAGATAATTTGAAAAGTTGGATAAAACAAGAACGAGAAGCAGGGCAGCCAATTAAAAGACAAGCAGATGATATGATTATTAAAAATCCAGAAAGCATAATTAATAGTTATGAAAAAATGAAAGGGAAAAAGTAAAAAAAGTTTTTCTCTATTTTCTAAGGCTACCATGTGAATAATTAAGTACATCCCTGTTAATTTTGAAAGGATGTATCTAGATGTCGAATAAAATTAATCAAACCAGAAAAACCACTTCAGGTTCAGTAAAATCACCCTATAAAACGCTGTTAGATTCACTAAATTTAATTTTGAAAATCATTCGCCTTTTGCTTGAACTCATAAATATTTTATTTCTATGGATTTAAAATTACTGTGCGACACAATTAGACGTATTACTTAGCTTTATATGTTCTTATTTAGATTTTTATCGCTTATATTTACTTTGCTAGGTCTAGGTTTGCTCCCGAAAGTAAGATACCCAATCTTATTGACCTAGCCACTTTATTGGGTTGCTGTGGGAGGCATTATGGGATTGTTTTCTGAAAAAGAGAAAAATGTAGAAGAGAACTACATAAGATTGCTAGATATACTAGAAGTACTTTATCAACTTTCAGATAATGGGTGGGAAGAGGTTGGACATTTCTTATTTCAAAGTGATATAGATTCAATATGTACTTATGAATATTTTGACGATTATACGTCTGAAATAAGAGAGTGTAAAAAATTTATAATTGAGCACGTTTATGAACACGATTCTGGTGTTGGAACTTTAAAACAAGCTTTGATACCTTTTATTTTTAATAATTGTGATTCTCTAGATGGTGAGCATTTAGAGAATAAAATAATTGCTGGAATTGAGCTAGAAAGAAGATTTGGACAATATTATTGGTCAAAAGAGGATGTAAAAAATTTTGATAACTTTAAAAGGCTAAAATTGATAGAAATTTTGGAGTTTGGAAGGCCGCTTAAGAAAAAAAAGAATAAAATAGGTATAACTGAAGCGATAAATCAAGAAAGTAAAAAATATATAGAATTAATATGGTGTATTCAAAGCTTTTGCGAGACATTTAATCAATCAATTCAAAATTTTGTTAAATTTTTGAAAAATACAAAATTTTATAATCACTGTGATGTATATATGAGGATAGGAGAAACAGAGTTTATAAAATTGAATAAAATTAATTCTGATCAGTCGATTTCTTTTGTTCTTGATTTCTTTGACAATGAAAAATTTAATTCAACTGATTTTGGTTACGATGTAGATTATTATCATCTTAATCATATATTGATAGATGAAGATGATCTGCGCTATTTTGAACCATTAAAGGATTTAATTGTTGATGTGAAAATACGTCATGTTTTGTATACTGATATAAGATATGGAGATATAAAGCTCGATCAATTAGATGATATTTCAACATATATTGGTCGAGAAAGTGATAAATTATTTAATGCACATTGGGAAAAAATTCAAAATACAAATATTGAGCAAGAAGATATAGTTTTACTCGATCAAACTACTTTGAAGCCCCATCCTTCGCTTGACCCTAACCATCCAAATCATGCTCCTGAACTATTAATAGCTATTGAAGTTTGGGAAGAAAAGTATTTACGTAATCAGTATCCATATCAAGAGCATACCCCAGCTATAACTAATATTCTAAAGAATCGAAATATTTCCCAAACAAATTTAGTTAAAAGAATTTGTGCAATCACAAATCCAAAAAAGTGATTTATTATAAATACTTACTATAAGGTGACACTTTGAGGTATCACCTTTTTTTATAGAAGTGTCACTTGTATGCCACCTTATTGGATTTGCTTCACTAGCTCCATCAAACACAACCGTATGGAGCTAAATAAATGCAACTAAACCGAGTTATCTACCATCAAGCTGGTGAACTATTAAGTATTAAGCGTAATGCTTTAGATCAGCCTAATTTAAATGATCCAATTTTCTCTGAGGGAGATAAAGTGGTGGTAGATATTTCAAATCCTCATGCTTTACGCCGTGCTCTTTTGGATTATACAGAGCAAGTAATTCATCTTGAAACTCAGAATCAGTTTTTAGAGCGAACGATCGACACCATTACTCAAACACCTACAGGAGTGAAGTTTCAGCAAGCATGCAAAATCTTGAATATTAAAAGACAAATATTAGCTAGCTGGCTGCGGGAACATAATTGGGATCGTCACCTTAACAATGTGCGTACTTCAACTTACTATAGTCAGTCACGTGGTTATTGTGAAACCAAATATGAGAAAGTTGTTCGGGTTCGCCCTAATGGTGATCAGTATAATTTCACTATGATAGAGTTTTTCATCCTTCCTAAGGGGATGAGTATCTTGGTTAAAGCTTTTAGTAAGGAAGTCTAAGATAATGAGTTTTAAAGGTGCTTAATAATCAATATAAGGTACCGTGAATGAGTGGGAAACTCTTAAAAAAGAGTTTCCACCATTTAAAGATACGGAATAGCACTTTTGTCACAGCAATATTATTAATAAGAGTTAATTATTTCATTAAAATCATTAAAACTTTTTAATAGGGAGGTTTTTATCATATTAGCTTTTAAACCTTTTTCTTTATCAAAAATTCCTATAGCGTAATCTTGACCTATATAACCTTCTTCCTCATTGAGCAAAGAAATAATATAGTTTTTTGCTTTTTTAATCTGTTCAAATTGAAATATTTCTTTCATTTCAATAAATATTCTAGTTATTGAATTAATAAGTTCGTTCAATACCGTGAAAACACAAAATGTTTCCTCTTTTAAGGATAACCTTTCTTTAACGGGGCCCCAACTATCATAATTTTTAATTAGATCATCTCTATTGAAATGAAATTTTGAAGAAACAGTGGGTTCATCTGAATTATTCCTTGAATATTCTAAAGAGAATTTTAAGCTGGGTGTGCTGCAATGTTGAATATAGTTTCTTAATTTGTAGCAGAAAGAATATGAAAAATTATTATCGAATTCATCTTTCTGAATTTTTTTAAAGAAATTAATTTCATTTGATTCTTCACCAAACTCTCTTTTTATACTAGTTTCAAGATGTTCCAACATAGTTTTAAATGCCGCTAATATATTTATTAAACCTCTGTTAAATATCCTATTGATTTTTATAAAATTAATACTTGCAATGTGTGATTCCTCAACCTTTATATCTTTTACAAATGAAGAAAGATCATCATTAAAAGAATTATAATTTTCTTGAATGCAATAAAATAAAAAAAATCTTTCATCAAATTTTCTTAAAATATTTTCATAGTTTTCAATTAACTTGATACTTGTTGCATTTAGTTCTTTAATCTCACACATATCTTTATCTTTAAAACTATATAATTTTAAAGTTTTGTTCATGCCTAAACCCTTGTTTTAACGAATTTAAATTTATTATACATGATTTTTTATTGACATTATTCTTGTAATAGAACTTATAAATTTATTTATTTTTTCGAAATTTTTTATTAAAATGATTCCATCAACTCGATATCTTTAGAGAATATTAAAGAAAGTTTTAATATATCACTCAAAGTTTATATTATATTGGATAAAAGCAATTTATAAGACTAAATATCTTCAATCATCCCTTTAAAAAGAGCGAAATTTGTTCACTCATTTTCTTAACATCCAATTAACTAAAAAAGATTAAATTTCCCCTTTATAAACCCTCATTTAACAATCACTTATCCATTATTTATTCTTACTTTTTAATGATCTATTTTAAAATAAATGTCATTTGCTTGACTGCAAAAGGGTAGCACTGTCCTTTGCCTGCCTACATTGAGCACAACTTGCTTATCAACACTTAGAATCCAGAACATCACCTTATTTTATAAATAAAATAAATATATATATTAGAAAACTTGATTAATTTTATTTTTCGTATACAATGAACATAACTAGAAAAAGTCATGTTTGGTAAATCTTCTCTAAGTACCGCAGTATTAGTCATAATCCTTCGTTTTTTTCAGATTTTCAGCTCCATTCTTTATTATTTCGATGTTACTCATAACCAATAAAATGGTTTAAATTTTTAAAAAAACTAGGATGTATTATGTCTAATTCAAATATCATGAAAGGTACTGTTAAGTGGTTTAACGAAGCTAAAGGTTTCGGCTTTATCCAACCAGAATCAGGACCAGACGTTTTCGCTCATTTTAGCGAAATCGCTAACTCAGGTTTCAGAACTCTTGCTGAAGGTCAACGTGTTGAATTCAGTGTTGCACAAGGCCAAAAAGGCCCAAATGCTGTAAATATTGTTGCTCTATAAATAATTATAAGCAGTCAAAAATGAAAAGCACTAATGAGTGCTTTTCACTTTAAATTAATTTTAAAATTATTTTAAGATTATAAGTAAATTTTAATTTAGGATATAAATTGTTAAAAATAAATGATTTAATTGCAAAATCTAAAAATGGTACAGAAATTTTAGTGTCTTTAATTCCTCTAAATAGAATACAAAATACACGTGAAGGTTTTAAAACTGTTGAAGTTGGTAAAAGAGTTCTTCTTTCCTCTGGAATTGAAGTTGATTTAAATTTAGATGGTCGCACCTTTTATGCGTCTATAAATCAACTATTTAAATTAGATTATAGAGTTAGTTAAAACTCAGTTTGCTATTGGATATTTAGGCGGGTCCATTATTTCTGCCATAATTTTATTAGGATATCGTCATGCTTAAACAAAATATCAGTGTTAAAGACCAGTTTGGAATTAAATACGTCATTCAGGCAACAGTAGATAATTATTTCGCTAATACTCAATGTTTTTCTAATTTAAAATACATTACAGTTGAAGGTGAAGATATACGACCGGGTTTTGAAATGTTTTTTCAAAGTACTCTAAGTGGTAAAATTTTTAAAATTGATAAAATAAATTAATTTATCAACGCAGTATATTTATCTTGCAGGATAGCGTTCTTTTAAAAATAGAAAAACCTCATAGCTTTAGGGCATATTGCAAATACTCAATTAAACAATAACTTTGATAATAAAGCGCAGGTGGCGGAAGCCGCACTAGCGCATTTCTAGTTTCCTAAACCGCTATATCTCAAAATTCCGCAACTTTATAAACCCCAATTTAACAATAACTTATTCATTATTTAACATTACTTTTTAATGATCTAGTTTAAAGCAAATGTCATTTTGTGTGCTTGACTGCAACAAATGTGAAGCTTATCCTTTGCCTGCTGGCCACATTGCCAGCCGGCTTTGACAGGCCGTGCTCAAGTACATTGAAAAAATTCGTTTTTTTAATGTAGACCCGTTCGTCTCCCTTTTGTTGCGGTAGGACGGAAGGGGGACGCCTTCGTGCGTGCTGGGTCTTGAGCCAGTCTGTCAACCCTCTTTCGTTCTGCCACCATAAGTCCTAATTCATGCTCTGGCAGAACTCCCAATAAAAAGGAGTTGGCTTTGCACATTCATAATTTCTTGGCAGCCTTTGCCAAAAGCTATAACGACACCACTTAATTTATCTTTAAACAGTTTGAAGGCTCATCGGCTTTTCAGACTTTAAGTCATTACGGCTAAAAACTTATTTCAACAATAAAACTTGAGATGTGCCAAGCACAGTCTTTACGGCTTTGCTATGCCTTTTTTTCTCCCAAAAAGGGCAGCGGCTTTTTGTATCTCATTTATATACAACAAAAATTTAATTTATAACGGTAAAACTATGCCAAAGTTAGTTCTCCCAACGCGTGCTATCCAAGTCATTCATACGTCGATTCATTTATTTCACCATCACGGATTTCATACGGTTGGGGTCGACAGAATTGTGAAAGAGTCTGAAATTCCAAAAGCGACTTTTTATCATTATTTTCACTCTAAAGAGCGGTTTATTGAAATCTGTTTGACCGTGCAAAAAGAACGGCTAAAAGAAAAAGTGATTTCAATTGCTGAGTACGCCAACCACACGAGCGCGATTGATAAACTCAAGGCACTTTATTTCTTACATACCGATTTAGAGGGGTACTACTATTTATTATTTAAAGCAATTTTTGAAACGAAACTGACCTATCCAAAAGCCTACCAAACCGCAGTGAGGTATAGAACTTGGCTAATCAATGAAATCTATAGCCAGCTTAGAACACTCAAAACTGATGTTTCATTTCAAGATGCCAAACTATTTTTATATATGATTGAAGGCGCAATTATTCAGCTTTTAAGCTCAGATGTGGCAAATGAGCGAGAGAAGGTGCTGGATTGTTTTTTGATGGGGTTGAAAAACGCATAGCAGCATGTGATTGAAAAACTAAATTATAAAATTTCAGTGATCGTTAGAAAAATGTTGCTTTAATGAGTCTAAGAAAAGCTCAACCTTTTTTGGAATTTTTGATCCATAAGGGGTGGTTGCATAAAAATGAAGTTTTGATGAAAAGATGTCTTGCGAGCAATTAATAATAACTCCGTCATCTTCATATTTTTTTGCTAAAAAATCAGGTATAAATAAAATACTTTGATTTTTCTTGCATAAATCTAACAGGATTTCGATATTGTTGCAGATCAGTTGAGGGCTTGAATTAATAATTTTATTTTTTAAATCTGACCCTGAATATAATAATATATTATGTTTTCTTAATTCATCTATGCTTTTAGGTTTTCCATGCTTATTTAAAAAAGCAGATGTTGCATAGAAATTTCTTTTATAGGTGTCTAGAATAAAAATATTTTCTTCTTTAATGTCTTCTTCAATTTTTAAAACAATATCAAATTTACTTTCATTGATATCTATTGTTTTTTCTGAAAATAAGAGGTCAATTTCTATGTTCGGATATTGAATTAGAAAATTAGAAATAATATCTGAAAAGCAAGTTTGAATAAAAGCATGAGGAGCGTTGATTTTTAATATACCCTCAGGGTACTTTTGATCATATATAAAGTCATTAGCCGCTAAATCTAATTCTTTAACAATGACTTTACAACGTTGATAGAACTTCTCTCCTGAGCGAGTGAGGTCCATCTTTCTAGTGTTGCGAATAAACAATGATGTACTAAATAGACTTTCTAAATAAAAAATTCTTTTAGAAACCTGATCTCTGCTGATTCCTAAATTTCTAGAGGCATTACTAAAATTTCCACTTTCGACAACGCTGATAAAAGTATTAATACAGTCTAGTTTATCCATTAAATTTTGAAAGGCTAAGTTGGCGTGTCGCTAAACTATATTATGATCTTATGGTTATCAATCATTGTATCTTTTAAGGATACAGTTTGTATTTAAATAAATATCTAGTAGTTTACATTTATTTTTGATTTTATATAGCCTAGTGGTTGGTTTTGTTTTTTGGTGGTAAGTGATATAAATAATATTTTATATATTTAAATTAAAATTAACTATTCTTGAGAATATTAATATGCATTTTAAAAAGTTAATTTTATATTTTTTAATTGATATTTTAAGTGTTTCATAAATTTATTGGGATATTAGAAAATTGAAATATCAATGAGGTAAATAGATGAGTGACTTGATTAATAATAACCCTGTATGGGTGAAAAAGATTTTATCAATTCATGGGTTGCTTCCACTTCTAAGAGTTGCATTAGTTTCGGCTTATTTAGTGGGGGGGATTAATAAATTCATAGGGTTTCATCTGGCAATTGAGGAGCAAGCAAGTTTTGGTTTACAGCCTGCTTGGCTCTGGGCAGCTACGGCAATTGTTATTGAAATTGTTGGTTCGCTCTTGGTTATTTTTAATCGGTTTGTCTGGCTAGGGGCTGGAGCTTTAGGCTGTCTAACCGCAATAGCGATGCTTGTTGCAAACGATTTTTGGAATCATACAGGTCCAGCATTCTTTAGTACGTTTAATAGTTTCTTTGAACACCTTGGTCTCATTGCTGCATTGGTTATGGTCACCATTCTTTCTAATCAAAAAACGAAGTCACAATAAGTTATAGCACCCAAAATAAACAGGAGTCTTTTATGCGTAAATCATTATCAGCCTTGCTTTTAAGCACAATGCTAGTGGGCACAAATGTTGCCTTTGTTCCTCAAGTTTTAGCCAAAACAACAACGAGTGTAAAAAGTGAAGCGCCCGGTGTAGCCCCTCAATACGATACAACGCATGTTTATGTGAACCCCGAAGACTTTGATAAATTTACCGACAGCTTAGTGGCGACTTTTGGAGGCACCAAATCCAAACAGGGCGTTTTTCAGGTGACTCCAACACCAAGCCAGACCATGTCTCAACTTGTCTTGACTCCAGTTGGAACACTGTCTGTATTTGGTTTTAAAACTCCGGTTCCATATCCTTTTGGTTTGGAGAGAACAGGCTATTTAGTCAAAGATATGGATGCAGCCGTACAAGCAGCTAAAGCAAACGGTGCAGATGTGATTGTGGATGCATTTCCAGACCCAATCGGGCGTGATGCGGTCATTCAATGGCCGGGCGGCGTGAATATGCAGCTTTATTGGCACACGACTAAACCTAACTATAGCAAGTTAGAAACTGTTCCAGAAAATCGTATTTATATTTCAAAACAAAGTGCTGACTCTTTTGTTAAAAAGTTCGTCAATTTCTCGCACGGTAAAGTGGTTTCAGATAATCCAAAAGCTGCTGGTGTAGAAATTGGACGACCAAATGAAACGTATAGACGTATTCGTGTTGAATCTGATTTTGGCAAAATGACAGTGTTGGTCACCGATGGTCATCTTCCTTATCCATATGGACATGATATGACGGGTTATGAAGTCAAAAATTTATCTGAGACTTTAGATAAAGCGACAAAAGCTGGTGTGACAGTTCTGGTCAATGCCTATAAATCAGAGGGTCGTGAGGCAGCGATGGTGCAGTTCCCAGGTGGTTATATTGCCGAAATTCATGCACCCATAAAGTAATTTATTGCCTTAAATATTGATAGAAAACAACGTTCATATTGTCCAAGGGCAATGTGAGCGTAAAAGACTAAGTCTCTGCAATGACCTATTTATTACCATGGATAACAAGATGGCCCCGCATATTTCTAACCATAGAAACTGTCGAATTAAGTGCTCAGAAACTTACCTTAAAATAATTAAAATGAGTTTATTGCTAACGGGTAGTTTATTTCTTTATGAATTTGCTCATGCAGAAAATGAAGTTTCAAATACAAATGTATGTCCAACTCGTCCAAAAATCTCAAACAATCGTTGGCAAGAAAATTGGGATGTTTTAAAAAATCCGTGCGTACCAAAGAAAATAGGAGACGACTTCAAATATATACCTTTTGGCAATAATAATTATTTGTCATTGGGTGTAAATATTCGTGAGCGTTTTGAAGTCAATAATAATGCGAGATTTGGCAGCGGAAATAATCAAGCAGATCGCTATTTAATTCAAAGATTACAAGTTCATGCAGATGCACGTATTGGCGATCATTTACAATTATTTACTCAGCTAAGTGATGCGCGAGCGTTTGATAAAAAGAATATTGCAAGTACAGATCAGAATAGACTCGATGTAGAGCAAGCCTTTATTGCGTGGGTGAGTCCTTTAAATAATGGAACTTTTAAATTTAGAGTAGGGCGTCAAGAAATGGCTTTTGACTTACAACGCTTTATTTCGAATCGAGAAGGTCCAAACGTTCGACAAGCCTTTGATGGAATTTGGTCGGGTTATGAATATGGCGATTGGAGAGTTTTAGGCTATCTCACCAGACCCGTTCAGATTGAAAAAGATTCAACTTTTAATGACCATTCGAAAAGAAATTTAAGTTTTAGCGGTTTTCGCGTAGATAAACAAAATGTCTGGGGAGGCGAGTTATCGGGTTATTACTCACGGTATGAGCGTGATAATGCATCTTTTACAAGTGTTAAGGGTAATGAGATTCGAGACTTATATGATGTTCGTCATATGGGTAAACAGAACAATATCGATTGGGATGTGGAGGGGATGCTTCAACATGGAAGGATTGGAGCGCAATCTATTCAGGCATGGGGACTCAGTAGCATTACAGGATACACTTTTGCTGAGCAAGCGTGGTCGCCCCGTTTAGGCGTCCAGTTTGATATTGCCACAGGCGATAAAAGTGCCAACGATAATGAACTCAATACCTTTAACCAGCTGTTTGCAAACGGCTCATACTTTACTTTGGCGGGTTATAGTGGCTACAGCAATATTATTCATATCAAACCGTCTCTGACACTTAAGCCTTCAGATAAACTTACTCTGTTAAGTGCTTTAGGTTTTCAGTGGCGTGAAACCACCAATGATGCGGTTTATTTCCAAGGTAATAACAGTATGGCAAACACAGCAGGCCAAGGCTCAAGTTGGACAGGCGCATATATTCAACTAAGAGCAGATCAAAAAATAAATTCTAATTTGTCTGTGGCTGCCGAAGGGGTTCACTTTGAAGTTGGAGATACCATTAAGAGAGCAGGAGGCAAAGACTCAAATTATCTAGGTCTTGAACTTAAATATGGCTGGTAAAACTAGACGAGAAGAAATATGAGCACAGATTTAAAGCAAACTAAAATTGGACATTATCAAAATCTAGACATTGAAATCGTGACTTGGGATTGCACCACGGCAGAGGTTGATCTTTCCTGTGCTTGTATCTTTGAACATGAAATGAATAACCGTCCTTTTTCGGGCGGTTTGGCACATTTAGATGATGCTCTAAATGGAAGACTAAATGAAATACGGAAAAATAACTGGTTCAGCGCGAATTTGAATGATGCTCTTTTAATAAATCAAACTCCTTCAACTATACAAGCTTCTAAAGTTTTATTGATAGGAATGGGTGCGCCAGAAGATTTTAACGTAGAGAAAATAGGTGCTACGATAAAAACTGCTGTGAAAACAGCCCATCAATTGGAACTCAAAAGTGTGGCATTTGCGCCTAGTATTTTAGATACAGGTCTTAATCCTCCCGCTGGTTTAAATGAACTCATGCTAAGAAGCTTAAAAGAAGAATTATACCGACATAATCAGCTTTATTTGCAACATTTAGTCAAAAAGTCTGAAATTGAAAGGTGGGTATTTGATTCTGGTGTTCAAAATTATGACGTTAAGGCTGAACAATATAGAACGTCTTTTGCCAAAATTTTTACTGAAGATTAATTCTTGTTTTTAAAATGAATTCGGTAAAGAGGTATAAAAGAAACACGTTTTAACTTAACTGCATCAACCTGAATGATGCAGTTAAATGATAAATATTAAGAAATTTCTAAAATTTTTTGGGCGATATATAAATCTTGTATAGATAACCCTGAACTATCATAAATTGTGATTTGTTCCTGAGATTGCCTTCCTTGAGCGTTTGCTAAAAGTACATCACCGATATTGATTAAAGTTGCAGATTCAGACGCATGTTGGAATTCACCAATAACTTTAGACTGGGAATTCAGATCACAAAATAAACCACTCTGTGAAAATAATTCTGGTGGAAGTTCTTGTTTACCTTTTTTATCAGAACCCATAGATGAAATATGAGTACCCGCTTTTACCCATTCCGATTTAAAAAGAGGGGATTGAGATGAAGTTGCTGTCACAATAATATCCGCTTGTTCACAAGCTTCTTTTGCACCAGCAATTTTAATCTCAATCCCTAAGTTTTTTAGGTCTTCTGCCATTTTTTCAGCTTTATTTTGGTCGCATCCTACAATAAAAAACTGATCGAAGTTTCTAATTCTCGCTAATGCCTCGCATTCATATTTGGCCTGATTTCCTGTACCAAATATGGCTAATACTTTTGAATCTTTTCTTGCCAATACATGGGTTGCAACTGCATTAGAAGCTGCTGTACGGAATGCATTCACTTTGCCTGCTTCGATGGCTGCCGCCATTTTTCCATTCGCTTGATTAAATAATAAAATGAGCGCGTTATGGCGTGGTAAACCATTTTTAGGATTATCTTCCCAAAACGAACCGACTTTAAGACCAGCTAAGTGCTGATTAGCAGATGATTTAATACTAAACGTATTTTTTGTATCGGATGCTTGACCATGAACCACAGGAAAACTTTTAGTATCCAATTGAGTAGCAGCAATTAAAGCTTCGTAAATTGCATCATAAGCGAGTTCATGATTGATGAGAGCAGCAGATTCAGACTCAGAAATAAATCTCATCACCATCTCCAAAAGTTGATGTTTAAATTAAGACGTGAACAGTTCGAGAGACGAGTAGCTTGTAATGTCTATCCATGACGCTTTAACTGACATCATAGATAGACACCAACTTTTATTAAGCTGATAAAAACTCTACATATTTAGAAATATCGACATTCCCACCACTAATAATGATGCCTATACGTTTGCCTTTTAACTCATGTTTCAAATTACGCGCAGCAGCAAATCCAAGGCATCCTGTCGGTTCAACCACCATCTTCATTCTTTCAGCAAAGAACTTCATACAGCTAATGAGGTCTTCATCTTCTACTGTCAAAATGTCATCTACATTCTTTTGAATAATAGGAAAAGTTAGTTTGCCTAAATATTGAGTTTGAGCACCGTCGGCAATGGTTTGGGGCGTATCAATATAAACAATTTCTCCTTTTCTAAAGGACATTTGCCCATCATTTCCTAGAGCAGGTTCAACACCATATATTTTACAGTTCGGAGAGAGTTGACGAGCAGATAAGGCAGAGCCAGCCAATAAGCCACCGCCACCTAAACATACAAAGAGGTAATCCAACTCACCAACCTCTTCAAATAGCTCTTTTGCAGCAGTTCCTTGACCTGCAATCACATGCGGATGGTCATAAGATGGAATTAATGTCAGACCATTTTTTTCGGCAATCTCTTTTCCAATTTGTTCTCGATCTTCTGTATAACGATCAAATTCAACAATATTGCCGCCGTATTCTCGTGTCGCTGCCATTTTTGCAGCAGGAGCATCTTTGGGCATGATGATTGTTGCAGGGATGCCAAGGATTTTTGCTGACAGTGCAATCGCTTGAGCATGATTTCCCGAAGAGAAAGCAACCACACCAGCTTTTTTTTGCGCCTCATCGAACTGTGCAAGCGCATTCATTGCACCACGAAATTTGAAAGCACCAACACGCTGAAAATTCTCACATTTAAAGAATACTTCTGCTTCAAATTCATTGTTAACAGTACGTGAAGTTAAAACAGGGGTTTTATTTGCAAAACCTTTAATACGCTCAGCAGCGGCTGCGACATCTTCATAAGTTGGAAGGGTTAAATTTTTCATAATTAAACCTAATTCTATTCAATGTTTTCGGATGCAAGATTTCGTATTGCTCAAGCAATTCACAATATATTGACCTTGTTTAGATAAAATATATATATTTAGATAAAATGTCTAATTTTATTTTCTGATGTTATAACAATGAGATATAAGATTTTGATTTACATTAAGTTTAAAATTAGATAAAAAGTCTAAATTACTATTACATACTTCACGCTAGGGTTTGAAATAGTAAGCAAGTCATTTGGAGGAAATACATTGGGAAATCGTGATAAACATTTACTCACTCAACTAGATACAATCGCGAAGGGGTTAAGTGAAACTCTATTTCCATTTTGCGAAGTTGTTGTCCATGACTTAACAAATCCTGAACATGCCATACTCTCAATACACAATAATTTATCTGGTCGAAAAATTGGAGATCCAGCAACAGAGTTAGGGCTGGCAAGAATTATGTCTCCAGAATTTCCAAATCTTATTTCAAACTATGCAAACCAGTTTGCAGATGGCCGCCCCGCAAAAAGTACTTCGATTGGTATTAAAGATGAAGAGGGCGAATATGTGGCCGCTTTATGTATGAATATTGATTTAACCCTATTTAGGGGCATGCAAAGCGCTTTAGACCAGTTTACTAAAATTGAAACTGACAACATTATTGAAAATTTGGAACCGAATGGGTCTGAAGCAATTCGAAGATATATCGATCAATTTGCATCAAAACATGCCACTACGCCGCGTATGTTAAAACTCAATGAGAGAAAACAATTAATACACGAGTTAAAGAATAATGGTTTATTAGACATTAAAAAGGCTGTGGAGACGGTTGCACAACATTTAGGTATATCAAGAGCGAGTGCCTATTTGTATGTGAAGGAAACTTAAAATAGTTTATTTTAATGTGTGTTTAGCTTGATCAAGGAGGTCGTTATTTGAAGTTATTTATTATTGTATTTATTGCAATTTTTTCCAGTATTGGTGTAATCTGTTTAATTGCACTGCTTAGAAATTTAAAAAATTCTTCGTCATCTGGCGAGCATGATTATTCATCTTCTTCAACACATCATTTTCACGATAATAGCCCTAGTCATCATAGCTCTAGTTATTCAAATGACTGTTCATCATCATCATCATCTTCAGATTCGGGAGGATGTGATGGGGGCGGTGGTGGTGGAGATTAAAAAAGCCCTTTTGTTCAAAGGGCTTTTGATTAATTTAAGGTAAGTCAAACCAAATAAATTGACTATCTTCGTTTGCCTGAATCGTCGCTTTATCCTCAAATACGAAAGCATCGCCTGCTTTAACTTCTTGATCGCCAATGCGGATTACACCTGAAATAACGTGGATATAATTCACTTTTTTAACTGGCTCAACATTTAACTCATGTCCTTTTTCCAATACGGCAGATTTTATCTCTGCATTTTGGCGAATATGCATTGGTGCATTTGCATCAGGTCCTGCAATTAAATGCCATTTATTTGGATCTTTACGTGGGTCAAGACTAATTTGTTGGTAATTGGGCTCTGCATCTCTTACATCTGGAATAATCCAGATCTGTAATAAATGTACAGGCGTATCAGTGTTGTTAACTTCACTGTGGGCAACACCTGTGCCAGCACTCATGAGTTGCCATTCACCTGCTTTAATTTGACCTTCATTTCCCATCGTGTCACGGTGTGAAATTGCACCATCTAGCACACAGGTTAAGATTTCCATATTGTCATGCGAGTGCGTACCGAAACCATTATGCGCATCAATTCTGTCGTCATTAATGACTCGTAAAGCACTGACACCCATATATTTAGGGTTGTACCAGCTACCAAATGAAAAGCTATGATATGACTCTAACCAACCCGCTTTTACATGACCTCGATCTTCACCACGATGTACGTAAGCATTCATGATCTAATCTCCCAAATTTTTATTTATCTCTTGAGAAATATATTAACGCTCTATATGGGGGAGAAAAATAGGATTACTGCAACATGTCGTTTCAAAATTGATATGATATTGGTTTTTTTGTCTGTTTGTTGCAATTTTTCACAATAAAAAAACCTGCCATAAAGACAGGTTTTTTTATGAAAATATTTAATTATTCAAGGAATTTAACAGTTACGCCAGAACGTACTTTACTTCCTAAATCATTTGCATCCCAGTTAGTCAAACGGATACAACCGTGTGATGCTGTTTTAGAAATTAAAGATGGATTTGGTGTTCCGTGAATACCAAAAGATTTTTTACTTAAACCAATCCAGATATTACCTACTGGAGCATTCGGGCCAGGTGGTAAAGAAAGAGGTTTTAAGTTTTTACCTTGTACGAAGTTCGACGGTGAATAGCTGTACCAAGGGTTACGAGCCACACCAACTACCTTGTAAGTACCGGCCGGAGAAGGCGTATCAGTACTGCCAATTGTTGCAGGAAATGAGGCAATCATTTGGTTCCGGCTATTGAAGAGATACAATTGTTTTGCACCTTTATGGGCAATAATCAAATGAATATCTTCTGGTAAGTCATTGCGCACGTTTGGAACAATGATTTTTTCACCAGCTTTTTTGAATGTCGCAGTTGGGTTAATTTTCTTTAAGAATGCTTCATCAATATGAAACTTCTCGCCCAACATTTCGCTAACACGGGTGTAATACAAACCTTTCATTTTGGCTTGTAATGCATAGTCAGAAGGAATCGACTCAGCATATGGGCCTTTTAAATCAGCATCAGAAATGGTGTATTCAATAAATGCTGGCTTGGTTTGTTTAGCAACCAATGCATCCCAAGTTTCTTTGGTCAGGTCACCAGTAGGTGATAAACCATTCATTTGTTGGAATGAAGAAATTGCTTTTAATGTATTTTTACCGCTCATGCCGTCAATTGCACCTGGCGATGCATGTGCATTATTAAGCATCACATGGGTACGTGCATAAACTGGAAGTTGACCTTTACCAATATTTTCAGACCATTCAGCCGAGTTTAAGCTATCTAAAGTCCATGATGCAGCGGTTGTCGCAGGAGCCGTAGATGCAGCAGTGCTTTTAGCAACAGCTGGAGTAGACGCCGCGATGCCTGATTCAGCATTTGGATCTTCAGTTTTCTGTAAATTTTGTAATGTTGTTGACGCTCGATTTAAGTCGTTTTGTTCTTGAGCGGTAATTTGTGTCGAAGCTTGAGCTTTTACAGTTGAAGCTGCATCTACTGCTAAAGGATCAATCGGATCTTCTACAGGAGCTGATACCTTTTTAGGGTTCAGGGGTTGCTCAGTTGTTGAAGCAGCAAAAGCAACATTAGCAATGATACAACTTAAACTCATAGCGAGTAATGAGCGAACAAACATGTAATTCAACCTTAAGAATTTTCATATAAGCAATAGGAGGATTGATGTGATCTTAAAGTGCATAAAATTACCAATAACTCATCTCTATGAGCCCAAGATTGGCAATTTAGTGATTAAAAGAATATCAATAAACCCAATGTAACATGTTGCAAGTATTGCAGAAAACCCCGCAGCTTGCAGTAGACTTTTGTGTAAATATGCATTTTTTAGTAGATTGACGAGTTTTTTGTGTGAAATTGAAATTATAAAAATCCTTATGTTTTTGATATGATGCTGCCACATAAAGAAGATAGAGATTGGTAATGACGACTTTGAAAAATGATCGTTTCCTCCGTGCTTTGTTACGCGAACCTGTAGATACCACTCCGGTATGGATGATGCGTCAAGCAGGGCGTTATTTGCCTGAATATCGTGAAACACGTTCAAAAGCAGGTGATTTCCTATCTTTATGTAAAAATACAGATTTTGCCTGTGAAGTGACTTTACAACCTTTGCGTCGCTATGATTTAGATGCAGCAATTTTATTTTCAGATATTTTAACAATTCCAGATGCACTGGGTTTAGGTCTTTATTTTGAAACAGGTGAAGGACCAAAGTTCCATAAAACAGTGCGTACTGAACAAGATGTGGCTAACTTACCTAAGTTAAATGCAAAATCAGACCTTGATTATGTCATGAACGCTGTAAGCACCATTCGCTCTGCTTTGGGTGGTCAAGTTCCACTGATTGGTTTTTCGGGTAGCCCTTGGACTTTAGCAACTTATATGGTTGAAGGTGGTTCAAGTAAAGAATTCCGTTTTACCAAGCAGATGATGTATGCACAACCAGAAGTCTTGCATACTTTACTTGATCATTTAGCAGACTCTGTAATTGACTATTTAAATGCTCAAATTGATGCAGGTGCTCAAGCGATCCAGATCTTTGATAGCTGGGGCGGGGCATTGGCACATCGTGAATATGTCGAATTTTCTTTAAACTACATGAATAAAATCATTGCTGGTTTGCAACGTGAAAAAGACGGTCGACGTATTCCTATCATTGTGTTCACTAAAGGTGGTGGTCAATGGTTAGAGCCAATGATTAGCACAGGTGCAGATGCCTTAGGTTTAGATTGGACTACGCGATTAGATACAGCTCGAACTACGGTGGCTGGACGTGTCGCTTTGCAAGGAAATCTTGATCCGGCTGTTTTATATGGTTCGGCTGCTTCAATTGAAAAAGCAGTGAAAGCCATGTTGGATGATGCCTACGCAAATGGTGAAAAGACGGGTTACATCGCTAATTTAGGCCATGGGATTACCCAGTGGGTGGACCCTGCACAACCAAAAATCTTTGTAGATACAGTGCATGAGTATAGTGCTAAATATCTAGGATAGTTTTTGTGCAATATCTAACTTTACCGTTTCAATTTATCGGCAAGGCTGTTTCGGCAGCCTTGTTTGGTATTTTGCTTTTAATTGCTTTTGCTTTAACAGCACCGATGGGAAGCCATGAATATATGGGGTTCTATCGTTATGATTATTTACTCATCTATGCTGTGCTGATCCAGATCTGTTTACTCTATTTAAAACTGGAGTCATGGGCAGAGGCTAAAGTCATTGCTTTATTTCACGTTATGGCGATGGTCATGGAAATATTCCTAACGCATCCCGCAATTGCTTCATGGCAATATCCGCAGCCCGCCGTATTTAAAATTTTAACAGTGCCTCTATTTGCAGGCTTCATGTATTCGGCTGTAGGTAGTTTCTTTGCACGGTCAATACGACTGTTTCAGGTTTCTTGTGAAAAGCTTCCAAGTTTTGGAACTATGCTTTTACTGGCATTTTTCTCATATATAAATTTTATGAGTAAATTTTTTGTTCCAGATATTCGCTATATTTTATTTGCGATTAGTATTTTTATTTTCTGGAAAACGAAACTTTATTTTCAAATAAATGAACATAAATTTAAAATCCCGATGTTACCGATATTATTAACGCTCGCGTTTATCATCTGGATTGCTGAAAATATAAGTACATTTTATAAAATTTGGCTCTATCCAAGTCAGGTCGATGCTTGGCATATGGTGGGGTGGGGCAAGCTAGGATCGTGGTATTTATTATTAATTTTAAGTCTAGTGCTTGTGCTTAAAATATTAGGCAATCGAGATAATCAAGGTAACTGGAATTTAAGGTAAATTTTTCTTTAGCACTTTTCATCATATTGTTTATTTTTTAATTGCTAAATCGTAGCCTTCTCGCTATCTTTAATATCGTGTAATAAAAATTACACATAACAATACAAGACATAAGAAACAATCAATAATGATTTTTGGAGATATACATCTATGTTAAAAAAAATAGCTTTAGCTGCATTGTTAGCAGCTGGTTCAAGTGTTGCAATGGCTGACAACGATGTGGGTTGTGGTGCGGGTACACAAATATGGGCTGGCAAAAAAGGAGTAGCGCCTAAGATTCTTGCTGCAACAACAAACGGTATTTTTACTAACCAATTATTAGGGATCACTTTCGGTACTTTAGGCTGCCGTCAAGGCGGGACAGTAACAGCGCAAGTTGTAACATTCACAAATGAAAATGCAGAAGCTTTAGCACGTGATATGGCAGTAGGCCAAGGTGAAAGCCTGAACGTACTTGCTGAGTTAATGCAAATTAAACCTCAAGATAAAGACCGTTTCTTTAAAGTTTCAAAAGCAAACTTTGGTGAAATCTATTCAGCAAATAATCAAAATACCCTTCAAGTTTTAGCATCATTACAAACTGTAATGGCTAAAGACGACGTTTTAAAAGCTTACGTATAAGTTTGAAATTGAAAACCCTGTCGTATGGCAGGGTTTTTCTTATATTTAATGATAAAAATTGATGATTTTAATGAAGTCAGTTGTTTTGGTTTTTGCCTCTTTGGCAGTTAATATTGCGTATTCAGCAGATATAAATCCATCTATTCAAAAATATTGGTCCATTGCAGAACAACAGAATCTAGATCAAGACATTACATGGCAACGCCTCATGTATGCTAATAAAAACCATAAAAGTGACGTCACTTATTCTGGTTATTTCATGTCAGAAAATGGGAAAAATAATTTAAAAGAAGAACTGAAAGCTGACATCTCGGCATTATTTATACCTGCTCAAGATAATCAGTCTATTCGTTGTAAGTTTCCGGCTCGAAGCCAATGGCTCATACAAAAAGTAGGTATTCAAGAAAGTGAATTGCCTAAAGTTAAATGTTCAGAATTTGAAAACTGGATTGGACAGATTAAGCCTTATAAAGCCACATTAATTTATGCGACAGATTTTATGGGCAACCCTAGCTCGATGTTTGGTCATACTTTATTACGTTTAGACCCTAAAGATCAGCAGCAATTAAATTTAGTTTCTTATGCCGTAAATTATGCAGCAACTGTGGCGGGGAATGACAACTGGTCATATGCATGGAAAGGTTTAACAGGGCAATATCCGGGTGAATATTCACTTATGCCTTATTATCGTAAGGTAAAAGAGTACGGTGATTTCGAAAGCCGTGATTTATGGGAATATGAGCTGAAACTTTCCCCTGAAGAAACGCGGTTTTTAGTAAGCCATATTTGGGAAATGCAGCATGTGAGTTTCCCTTATTATTTCGTGAGTGATAACTGCGCCTATAGGTTATTAGGCTTGGTCGATTTAGTAAAACCAGAGTCTAACTTACAAGAAAAGTTTACTTATGCATCTATTCCGATGGAAACAATCAAATCGATGCAACAGCAAGGGTTAACTAAAGCGCCTGTGTATCGGCCTGCTTTAGAAACTCAGCTATTGGCCCAAGCTCATCAGCATGGTGCCTCACTAGCGAAGGTTGCACATCAAATTACGATGATGCCAATTAAGCAGTCTTCTGAGCTTTTAAAATCCTTTAGTGAGCAAGATCAGGCCAAAATTCTAGAGATGGCTTACGATGATTTATATCTTCAATTTACCAGCCGTACAATAGAAGAAAGCATTGCTCAGCCACAGTTACGTCAGCTTTTGGCTTTAAGAAGCCAGATTGATTTGGACAAACAGCGTCATGAACCTAAACGACCAGAAAAAGAGCCAACTCAAGGTCATAATGCACGTAATATTTCAGTGAAAGCTGGTGAAGTCCAAGGTGATAAGTTTATCGAAATTGGTCATCGACAAGCCTATCACGACTTAATAGATCCTCAAGGGGGATACCGTGCGGGGACTCAATTACTATTTTTAAATGGTAATGCACAGTGGCGAGATGATCATTTAAAACTAGAACGTCTTGATCTGTTAGAAGTAAATTCCTATAACCCGATTCAACCTTTTAAAACACCGCTGAGTTGGGGATTTAATTTGGGTTGGCGTCAGGAAGCAATTCATGATGGAAACTTTAGTGAAGAAAAACAGCATGGCGTAGCGAATTTTAACGCTCAAGTTGGTTACAGTTTTGCAGACTATGAGCGCAAACATATTTGCTATGGGCAACTACAAACCTATGTTCAAACAGGCTCAAATCTGGATAAAGGGTGGCGTGTGGGAATGGGCCCGACTTTAGGTTGTATGAACCAATGGTTTGACCGTTTTAACTCTGTGGTACAAATTGAATTGCCCTATTGGGAAGACCAAAATCAATGGAATTTGAGAGTAAATACTCAATGGCAATATGTGATTAATAGTAATAATGCCGTTCGATTAAACTGGGATTATGAACAACAAAATCATCAAGACTGGATGAAATCTAGTTTAGGCTACGTTTGGTTCTTTTAACTTTTATGATGAGTAAAGCAAAGAGAGAAATAACTTATTTCTCTCTTTTTTGTTGTGAAAAAGAATTATTTCTTAATCGCGTTTAGTACAGCATAAGCCGCTTTAATACGTTCTTCATTTGGAATACGTTTATTGGTTAACATGACTAAACCAATATTTTCTTTGGGAATAAACACGACATAAGTTCCAAATCCGTTAGTTGAACCAGTTTTATGGAACATCTTGATTGAAGGTTCTTTTGAAATAGCAGTCACTTTATTAGGTTTCATCACGATTTGTTCAGAATTACTGTCTAATAAAGTTTGTAAAGGTGCTGGATAAGAAAACTCTTCCCAACCAAGCGCCTGATACATCGTACCCATTTGATAAAAACCTTTATGAGTCTCATCAATTGCGCGTCGAATATCTACTGGATATTTTTGTGGATTTAGATTGGCATCAATAAAGCTAAGCATGTCTGGTAATGTAGATTTAACGCCGTAGGCAGGCGCATCTAGTGGGCCTGGGGTCACACGAATCGGCTGATTTTCTTGGTTATAGCCAAATGCATAGTTTTGCATCTGAGTTTTAGGCACATTCACATAGCTATGTTTTAAGTGAAGAGACTGAAAAATTGTCTTTTCTAAAACCTGACTAAAAGGTTGATTCATCGATAAGCCTACAACTTTTCCAAATAGGCCAATACTTGGATTTGAATATTGTCTATATTCACCAATTTGGTTTTTAGGTTTCCAGTCTTTGAAAAAAGTTAAAACTTGTTGGTCTGTTTGTACTTCATCTGGGAATTGTAAGCCAAGGTTGCCACTCGTATACGTAGCCAGTTGAAGTAGGTTCACTCGGTCAATCGGTGTATTTTTTAGCTCTTTCCAATATTTTCCGGGTGTGTCTTCAAAAGAGATTTTTCCTTTCGTTTTGGCATATCCACCTGCCGTCGCAGTAAATAATTTACTGACTGAACCTAG
This sequence comes from Acinetobacter sp. V91_7, assembly GCF_031799075.1. Classification (NCBI taxonomy): domain Bacteria; kingdom Pseudomonadati; phylum Pseudomonadota; class Gammaproteobacteria; order Moraxellales; family Moraxellaceae; genus Acinetobacter; species Acinetobacter sp. V91_7. The sequence goes on along the minus strand of NZ_JAVQNT010000044.1, from coordinate 45,282 downwards.
CTCAAAAATCGTATTGCCATTTACTGATTTTTTATCTTGAACAGATTGTAGGCCATAATACATTTCGTACTTTTTATTGTTTTGGATGACACCAACCGCCATACCTGGAACATCATATTTTTCTAATAGTGGTTTAAAGTTTTGATCAACAACTTTCTTGATATCTTGTTCTTTTGATGTGTTACCTGCATAAATTGAGGTATTAAAAATAAAAAGAGAAGGTAGAATTAAGTAAGAAATTTTTTTGAATCGCATTATCAACTCATCAAACATTTTAAAGTGAACGGACGTACTTTTATAACAAAAATCACATAATTTAATTGTTATGTTTTATAGAATAAACGCTGTATTTAGATATAAAAAAACCCAACTAAGTTGGGCTTTTAAATTTATCACTAAAAAGAATTTAGTAACTTTCTGGTACTGCACTCAAGAACTCACGTCGTGATTCTTTATCGGTTTTAAAGTCTCCGATAAATGAAACTGTACGAGTGGTTGACTCTTGTTTGCCCACACCACGCATCATCATGCACATATGTGCTGAATCGATGACGACAGCAACGCCTCGAGCCCCAGTTACTTCAGCCACAGCTTCTGCGATTTGCTGAGTCAAGTTTTCCTGAATTTGCAAACGGCGTGCAAACATTTCAGTAATACGTGCAAATTTAGATAAGCCAAGAACCTTGCCTTCCGGTAGATAGGCAATATGAACACGGCCATAGAACGGGAGGAGATGATGTTCGCAAAGCGAATAGAATTCAATATTCTTCACCAATACCATTTCATGGTTATCTGATGGAAAAACAGCATTATTGGTGACTTCTTCTAAAGTTTTACTATAGCCAGAAGTTAAATATGAAAAAGCTTTAGCCGCACGCACAGGCGTATCTTTAAGGCCGGGACGATTAAGATCTTCACCGACGGCAGTCAGAATATTTGCGTACGATTGCTGCATTGACATAAGACGTATAAATTTACTCTATTAGACAAGCTCGGCATTGTATCAGAAACATAACCAGATGTTCATAACTCGACGCACTATATTTATTTTGGTTTTGCGCGCGTTTAATAAAAGATGAATAAATTTCATGTTTTTTATCGTTAATAGTCAAGAGTTTGAACATGAAATATGCATTTAATGTTGGTAAGTTCTAAATGATCGCCTAGTGGCATCATATTTGCACAGATGCAGTGTTATAGAGCATAAGGATAAAACATGTCAGAACGTCCAATCACCTTTTTTTTCCGTGGTGGTCAGCAGCAAGTGGAAAATGTATTACCTACCATGACGGTTTTACAATTTCTGCGAGAATATACCCAAACTGGTAAGACTAGGCAGACCGGTACAAAAGAGGGCTGTGCTGAGGGCGATTGTGGTGCATGTACAGTCGTGATTGGTGAGTTGGTCAATGACAGCTTGAAATTACGAAGTGTGAATGCCTGTATTCAGTTTTTACCGACTTTAGATGGTAAAGCCCTATTTACAGTAGAAGATCTGCATACGTTATTGCCTACACAGGATGGGACACTTCATCCGGTACAACAGGCGATGGTCGATTTGCATGGTTCACAATGCGGTTTTTGTACACCCGGTTTTATCATGTCGTTATGGTCAATGTATGAAAATGAACAACATTCTCCAAGCAAAGATCAAATCAGCGATTATCTTTCTGGAAACTTGTGTCGTTGTACAGGTTATCGCCCTATTTTAGATGCAGCACAAAAAGCTTATGACTATCCACGTGTTGTATTAGAACGTCAAAAGGTACTTGATGTATTAAAAGAGATCAAAGCATTACCTGCATTGCATTTGAATGATCATGGTCAGCAATTTTTTGCACCAAAGACTTTGCAGGATTTTGCCGCTTTACGTTTGCAATTGCCACAAGCGTGCATTGTCGCTGGTAGCACAGATGTCGGTTTGTGGGTAACCAAGCAGGGCCGTGATTTAGGCGATATGCTTTATATCGGTCAGGTTGAAGAGCTGAAAAAGATTGTAGTTACCGACCACGCTTTAACGATTGGGGCAAATGTAAGTTTGAGTGATGCACTCATAAAAATTTCAGATTTTTATCCTGACTTTCAAGAATTACAGCGCCGTTTTGCTTCTATGCCTATTAAAAATGCGGGAACGCTAGGTGGAAATATTGCCAATGGTTCGCCTATTGGTGACTCAATGCCGGCATTAATTACGCTAGGTACACGATTGATTTTGCGTGTAGGTGAACAGACGCGTGAAATCGCCTTGGAAGACTTTTATCTAGATTATCAAAAAACAGCATTACAGCTTGGTGAGTTTGTTGAGGCGATTATTATTCCACTTCGTGAAGGGCAGACGCGCTTTAAATTTGCCAGCTATAAAATTGCCAAACGTTTTGAGCAAGATATTTCTGCGGTATGTACGGCTATTTCATGCGAGTTAGATACTCATTACGTCGCTCACAATGTAAGAATTGCTTTTGGTGGAATGGCTGCTATTCCCAAACGTGCAAAATATGCAGAAGCCATATTGGAAGGTCAGCAACTTACAACAGAATTGATAGCTAAGGCTCAAGAGGCATTATCGCAAGACTATCAGCCTCTAGATGATGGACGGGCTAGCTCGGCATATCGTTTACAAGTCGCGAAAAACTGTTTACAGCGGTTTTATGTAGAAAAAATCCTGTCTCAAACGATCACTCGTGTGAATGACTTGATTGCTATGGTGGAGATCTAACATGAATCAAACCATTAACTTAAGTGTTTCTAAAAAATCGGCTAAAGCAGGCGACTCCATTCCACACGAAAGTGCACATTTACATGTGACTGGGCAGGCAACCTATATCGACGATTTACCTGAACTTGAAAATACATTGCATCTGGCGGTCGGTTTTTCGAGTTGTGCCAAAGGTAAAATCAGTAAGTTTGATTTGGATGTAGTACGTCAGGCTGATGGTGTCCATGCAGTTTTTTCAGCAAAGGATATTGAGGTTGAAAATAACTGGGGACCAATTGTTAAAGATGACCCGATTTTTGCTGAGGAACAGGTCGAATTTTATGGACAAGCCTTGTTTGTGGTTGTTGCCGAGAGTTATCAGCAAGCCCGTCGGGCAGTTCGCTTGGCAAAAATAGAGTATGTGCCCGAGACTCCGATTTTAACGATTCAAGATGCGATTGAAAAAGAATCGTGGGTGTTACCGCCTGTTGAATTTAGCCATGGTGAAGTTGAACAGGCATTTCAAAATGCAGCACATCAACTTTCTGGCGCTATTGAACTAGGTGGGCAAGAGCATTTTTACCTAGAGGGACAGATTTCCTATGCTATTCCACAAGAAAATGATGGGTTAAAAGTCTATTGCTCGACACAACATCCAACAGAAATGCAGCTGCTGATTTGTCATGCATTAGGCATGAATATGCATCAGGTAAGTGTGGAAAGCCGCCGTATGGGGGGTGGTTTTGGCGGTAAAGAATCTCAATCGGCACAATGGGCATGCATTGCATCTTTGGCAGCACAAAAAACAGGCCGTCCATGTAAATTACGCTTAGACCGTGATGATGACATGAGCGCTACAGGCAAACGTCACGGTTTTGGTTATGAGTGGTCTGTGGCTTTTGATGACACTGGTATTTTGCAAGGCTTAAAGGTGCAATTGGCTTCAAACTGCGGTTTTTCGGCTGATCTTTCTGGGCCAGTGAATGAACGCGCTATTTGTCATATTGGCAATGCCTATTATTTAAATGCGGTTCAGTTGCGTAACTTACGCTGTAAAACCAATACTGTTTCCAATACGGCATATCGTGGTTTTGGCGGACCGCAAGGCATGTTTGTCATTGAAAATATTATTGATGATATTGCTCGTTATTTACGGTGTGATCCGGTTGAAATTCGGCAGCGTAATTTCTTTGCCGAAGAGCCCGGTGCCGGACGTGATCGTATGCATTATGGGGCAGAAGTCCGTGATAATGTTGCTCCTCGACTGGTGGCCGAATTGTTGCAAAGTAGTGATTATGCGAAACGTAAACAGACCATTCATACCTTTAATCAGAATAATGACATCATTAAGCGTGGTATTGCGTTAACACCATTAATGTTCGGTATTTCGTTTAACGCCGTGCATTACAATCAGGCAGGTGCATTGGTCTATGTGTATATGGATGGTACTGTCTCTATTACGCATGGCGGTACAGAAATGGGACAGGGGTTATATACCAAAGTACGGCAGGTTGCTGCGCATGAGTTGGGTTTACCAATCGATAGTGTTCGCTTAATTGCAACCGATACTTCTCGTGTGCCAAATACATCGGCAACCGCAGCATCGAGTGGAGCGGATTTAAATGGTAAAGCTGTGCAAAATGCCTGTATTAAAATTCGTGAGCGTCTGGCAAAACTTGCAGCAGAAATAAGTCAAAGTGATGCTGAGCAAGTCCAGTTTGAAGATAGTATGGTTTCAACAGCGAATGGACATTCATGGACATTTCCTGACTTAGTTCAACGGGCATATATGGCGCGGGTGCAACTATGGGACAGTGGTTTTTATAAAACACCAGAAATTCACTACGATCAGGTCAACCATTTAGGGCGTCCATTTTTCTATTATGCCTATGGTGCAGCAGTCAGTGAAGTCGCAATAGATACCTTAACTGGGGAAATGAAAGTATTACGTGCTGACATTTTGCATGACGTTGGTCGGTCCATTAATCCTGCAATTGATATTGGGCAAATTGAAGGTGGCTTTGTTCAAGGAATGGGGTGGCTCACCACAGAAGAGTTGTATTGGCAGCCCCAAGGACCACATGCGGGACGCTTGTTTACGCATGCACCTTCAACTTATAAAATCCCGACCAGTTTTGATATTCCTCATATTTTTAACGTCAAACTGTTTAATAACCAAAATCAGGCAGACACTATTTATCGCTCCAAAGCGGTAGGTGAACCTCCATTTATGTTGGCATTGTCAGTTTTTTCTGCAATTCGTCAGGCGGTACAGGCGGCTATTCCAGAAAATGCACCGCTCGTACTCAATGCTCCGGCAACTGCCGAAGAAATTTTACGTGCAATTGCTATTGGACGGGGACAAACTTTGGCTGACCGCCCACAAGCTAAAATATAGAAGATTATGCAACATTTACAATGGTGGACTGATTTTGTGGCGTGGCAAGCCGATGCTGTGCCTATGGTATTGGTCACAGTGGTACGCGCTGATGGGTCAACACCACGAGAAGTTGGTGCAACAATGTTATTGCGGCTTAATTTGCAACAACAATGGCAGCAGTCGGATACGATCGGAGGCGGGCATTTAGAGTTTCAGGGTATTGATATTGCGAAAGCAATGTTAAGAGAGACGGAAACTTGTGTGAGGCGTGTTGAGCGATTTAATCTCAGTGCTCGGTTGGGACAGTGTTGTGGCGGAGTAATGTGGTTATTGTTTGAAAAAATATCACCCGCTTTAATTGCCTCAGATTTATCCCATTGTTTGCAAGCATGGCGAGCCGGACAGCGTATATGGCGTACAGTCTCACATCAACATGCATCCATTTGGCAGATTGTGGATATGAACAAGGAACAGCAACCATGTTTCGAGGTTCAGCCTGCCAGCAGTGACCAATGGCAATTTGACCAGCAGATTCAACCTTATGCCATGCAAGTGCTGATTTGTGGCGCGGGGCATGTGGGTGAAGCAATTGTCCGTTGTTTATTGCCTATTGGTGTTAGTGTGAAATGGATTGATCCGCGTGATGATATTTTCCCATTGGACTTACTGGAACAGGTGCAATGTTTAACGACAGATACGCCAGAAGCCGAGATTGAACATTTTGATCGTTCGGGTGCAATTTTAATTTTAACCCATGATCATCAACTAGATCTGCAACTGTGCTTTGCAGCTTTGAAACCTGCGCCAAAGCCATTTGCTTATGTTGGGATGATTGGTTCAAAAAGTAAAAGGGCTATTTTTGAGAAACGTATGTTGACGCGCGGTTATACACCCGAAGCATTACAACGTTTAGTTTGCCCTATAGGGATAGAAGGGATTTCATCGAAACAACCTGCAACGATTGCCGTTGCAGTGGTTGCTCAATTATTGCAGGTGTTTGATGTGAAGAAATGATCTTTTGGGATCATTTCTTTTGTTCGAACTTTGGATTTTTTTCTGCACGTTTAAGCAGTACGAGAACGGCACCTGTGCCGCCTTGTTTTTCAGGTGCACTTACAAAAGCTAAAACATCGCGGTGCTGACGTAGCCATCCGTTGACATAGGTTTTTAAAACAGCTTCAGGGCCTTTACCATGTACAATTTTGACAACATTTTGATTTTCATCTTTTGCCATCTGGATAACTTGTAAAACTGCGTCACGTGCTTGCTCAATCGTACATCCGTGTAAATCTACCGCTTCAAACCAGCGCATTCTTCCAGCTTTTAAGTCTTCGAAAACTTTATGCTGAAGTGTGGCAATGCGATAGCTTAGCGTTGCTTGACTTGCTACAGGGTTTAGAGCGGCTTGAGTGTCTGATAACTCGGCATGTTCAGTTTCACGACCACCTTCGGCAGCTGCACGTTTAGCGAGTGTTTGAGCATCAATTTTTTTTGTGCGAGGCGTTCTTACATCAGCAATATTACTATTGTTGATGGGCTTAACACCTGCTAGAGCACTTTGAAACAGGTTTGCATCTTCCAATTCTTCAGACTCAGCCTGAGGTTTTGGGGCCTCAGACTGACTTGCGATTTTGCTTGAATGAGGATTGGAGATTTGCTTTTTAAATTGCTTCAGTAACTTTTGTTGCTCTTTAGAAAGCGATGAATCTTTATTACTCATATATCTTCTATTAAACCGTTTGGGGTTGTCCAAAAAGGGCGGTAAAGGCTTGATCTGGTCTTGGTTGTTTCATAAAACTTTCGCCAACCAAGAAAGTGTGAATATCATTTTCTTGCATCATACGAACATCATCTGGAGTGGCAATACCACTTTCAGTCACAAGTAAACGTGATGATGGAAGCAAATTTTTCAAACGAATTGAGGTATTTAAATCTACATCAAAGGTTTTTAAATTACGGTTATTCACACCTAATACACATTGCTCAGACAACTTTAAAGCACGTTCCAGTTCTTCTTCGTCGTGAACTTCAACCAATACATCAAGCTGATGTTCAAAAGCAGTTTTAGACATTTCTTCAAGTTGTTGATCTGACAAAGATGCAACAATCAATAAAATACAGTCAGCATGTAATGCACGTGCTTCAACTACATTATATGGATCAATCAGAAAGTCTTTACGTAAAGCAGGTAAAGCACAGTGGCTTCGTGCAATGGCAATATTTTCATCCGCACCCTGAAAAAAATCAACATCAGTTAAAACGGATAAACATGCTGCTCCAGCTTGTTCGTACTGCTCGGCAATTTCAGCAGGATTAAAATCTGCACGAATAATGCCTTTTGACGGAGAAGCTTTTTTAATTTCAGCAATTACGGCAGGGCGTTTGTGTTGTAAAGCTTTTGCAAAGCCTCGTACCGGAGTTGCAGCTTTCGCTAGTTCTTCAACATCTTGCAAATTACGTTGTTTTAAACGTGCAGCAAGTTCCTCATGTTTACGGTCAACAATTTTACCTAAAATGGTATTTTGAATATTAATCATGAGAAGTCCTTAATCTGCCTGACATTGTTTTAATGTTTTGGTAAATTCAGCCAAAACACTCATTTTCTCTAATGCTTGTCCGCCATAGATAATATCTTGAGCGAATGTAACAGCTTGAGCATAGGTTTTGGTAATGCCTGCTACGTAGATACCAGCGCCTGCATTAAGCGCAATCATGTTTGCTGCTTTTTCACCAATATCGGATTTATTTTTGCTTAAAGCATCTTTAATTAACTTTAGACTCGCCGCTGCATCAGCAACAACTAAACCACTTAAGGTTTGTGATTCAATTCCGACATCTTCAGGATTAAGTATCCACTCAGTAACTTCACCATCTTTGAGTTCGGCAACAGCAGTTGGAGCTGCCAGACTAATTTCATCAAGACCATCTTTTGAATGAACCACCATCACATGTTCAGCACCAAGTTGCTTCATTACTTCGGCAATTGGACGGCAAAGCTCATCTGAAAACACACCAATTACAAAGCGTTTTACACCAGCCGGATTAGTCAGTGGGCCAAGTAAATTGAAAATACTACGAATACCAAGTTCACGGCGTGGGCCAGCAGCATATTTCATCGCTTTATGATGGTTTGGTGCAAACAAGAAACCTACACCCATTTCACGGATGCAGCGTTCAGTTTGTTGCATATCTAAATCAAGATGAATACCCGCTTGCTCAAGTAGGTCTGATGAACCTGATTTACTTGAAACGCCACGGTTACCGTGTTTGGCAATAGTTGCTCCTGCTGCTGCAATCACAAAGCTAGATGCTGTAGAGACGTTAAATAAATTTTGTCCATCGCCGCCAGTTCCCACAATATCAACTAAATGTTTGATATCGCTAACATCGATCTTGATCGCAAATTCACGCATGACACGTGCAGCAGCCGTCATTTCGTCAATGCTTTCACCTTTCATGCGTAAGCCCATCATTAAAGCACCAATTTGTGCTTCGGTTGCCTCACCTTGCATGATGCTGCGCATGATGTCTTCCATTTGAGGCTGAGTCAAATGAATGTTTTTGGTAATGTGGTTGAGCGCCTGTTGGATATTCATAGTCATGATTTACAGCATTAATGATTAAAATTTTTAGGTGAAGTTGATCAAGAATGGAAGGTTCGGCTTGTTGCGTTCCATGATTCACTAGCTACGGAGAGCTATGTTAGCAGAAAATAATCAAAGATTTTTGTTGTTCGATCATAGTTTTAAAAAATTTGCTCGTTTCTTACTTTAGTTTGATTAATAAACAGAATTTATTCATTGAAAAAGGTTTTAGTTTATTGTGAGTTTTTATGATAAAGAATTAACCATTTGGTATATCTTAAACATAAATATATCTAGGAAAAATGCGTATAAATCAACCAAATAAAAGTGGATATATTAGGGCGATCTTTATTTTGTCCATTAATAAATATGTATTTAAACAACTTGAAATATCGAGTAGCTTTAAAAAATAAGCACTCATTTGTTTTTGTATTTGTTGCACTATTTCATCCATTAGAAAGTTATGCCAAAGAAGCTGTAGAGCAACCACAAAAGCAAGCTAAAACAGATAAAGTAATACGTGTTGCTGTGACAGGTTCGAGGATTTCAAAAGCACAAAAAGATGGCCCGACCAGTGTAACCGTAATTACCGCAGCCGATATTGAAAAACAAGGTTTTAGTAATGCATTTGATGCGCTTAATAACCTGACGCAGAACACGGGTTTTGTACAAGGTGCCGATTATGGAAATACTTTTACGCCTGCGGCTAATGCTATTAGTTTACGAGGCTTAGGACCAAATCACACCTTGACTTTGATTAATGGACATCGGGTTGCAGATTATCCTGTACCGTACGATGGGTCTGTCAATTTCGTTAATTTAGCCAATATTCCAACTGCCATTATTGATCGTATTGAAATATTAAACGGTGGCGCCTCTGCTATTTATGGTTCAGATGCAATTGCAGGTGTCGTGAATATCATTCTGAAAAAGAAAACTGACGGTACTCAATTTAATATTAAGGCAGGCGGAACTAAAGAAGGTGGTGAGAATTTACGTTTACAACTGAGTGGCAGTAAAACTTTAGACAAGCTCAGTCTTGTTTATGGGGTTGAACTCAGTGGCCGTGAACCGATATGGGCAGCCGATCGAAATTTTATGTCGAGCCGAACTCGTTTGGGAGAGAAACCAGATACTATTGTTGGTCGTAAAGATGCCAATACTGGTAAATATCTTTCAATTGGTGGGTGTCAGGCTTTTAATGGTTTATTTAAGGGATCAGTAAATAATATAGGACAAGCTGGTGCAGACAATTGTGCCAGTGGTTTAGCGCGACCAACCTATTGGACTGTTCAAACCCAAAACCGTAGTCAAAATGGTTATCTCGGTTTGGATTACGAGTTAAATGATAAAACTCAATTGTTTGCAGATATTTTGATTGGTGCTAACCAAATCGAAAATAATACCCGTGGTCCGACATGGACCTCTTTAGGCGCATCGAGTGGTTATTTCCTAAATCAAGATTCGGGAAATTATGAAATTTGGAATCGACGTTTTGCACCTGAAGAATTAGGTGAGGTAGAACGCGTAAATAAAAAGTGGAAAGAACTTTCTTCTAACTTAAATTTTGGAATTCGAGGTGACATTGGAGAAACTAGTTGGCGTTATGAGGCAGCCTATAATGGTTCCATTTACACCAGTCAGCTAAGCCGCCAAGGCTTATTACGTGCGAATGTTGATGAATATTTCTTGGATAAGCAACTTGGTACAGATGCAGATGGTATTCCTATTTATTCACCTCATTTAGATCGTTTAAGTCGACCACTAACAGCAAGTGAATTTGAAAGTATTTCGGGAACCACAAAAGAAAAAGATAAGTCGTGGGCACAAAGTTTAACCTTAAGCGCGAATGGTGACGTATTTAAGTTACCTGCGGGAACTGCCAAACTTGCGGCTGTGGCTGAAATTGGGCGTCAAGGCTTTTCGATTAAGCCAGATCAGGCACTTGAAAATGGTGAGTTTTATAATGCGAGTTCTAGTGGCGAATATGGCGGTACACGTACCCGCCAAGCACTTGGTGCGGAATTATTCTTACCTTTAGCAAAACCATTAAATTTAACGCTGTCTGGACGTTATGACCGTTATGCTTTGTCAGATAACAGTATTGATAAGCTGACTTTCGGTTCAGGTCTAGAGTTTAGACCACATCCGACTTTATTGGTGCGAGGTAACTACGCGACCAGCTTTCGTGCACCAGATATGAATTATCTGTTTTTAAATAAACAAAAAGGTTATTTTCCAAGCACCACAGATTATTTACGTTGTAGCCAAACGGGACAACCTTTAGATAAATGTAGCTTTAAAGATTACTCGCCTGGGGCAAACTACACTTTAACTGGAAACAAAGAATTAAAACCTGAAGAGGGTAAATCTTATGGTGCAGGCTTTGTTTGGTCACCAACCAATAAATTTGATATCAGCGTCGATTACTGGGATATCAAAATTGATAATCTTGTGACGAACTTAAGTGAAGATAAAATTCTACGCTTAGAGGCAGATTGTCGATTAGGCAACCAAGATATTAACTCTGCGGCTTGTATCGATGCATTGGCACGCGTAGAACGTAACCCTGCAAATGCAGTTGTCGATCCAAATGTGATTAAGAATATTAATATTGTGCCGATTAATGCTGCGTCAGACCATACTCGTGGGATTGATTTCACCAGCAGATGGCGCTGGAAAACAGAGAGCTTTGGTAACTTTCTCTGGACGGTAAATTATAGCCGTGTATTAGAACATGAATATCAACAATCAAAAGATAGCGAGAAAGATGACTATTTAAAAGATTTAACCATTCCTGATTGGCGTGACCGTTTTAATACTAGTCTAAGTTGGAGCTTTGGTGATTGGGCATCAACAGTGTTAGTTAATCGTTATGGCAAGATTCCAAACGGCGACCAGACTGTCTATCTAAGCCCAACTTATTTAGTGAACTGGAGTGGTACTTATCAAATCTCTCCAAAAGCTTCTGCTTCAATCATTATTAATAACTTGTTTGACAAGGTGAAACGAGATGACACGGGCGGTTGGCCGTATTATCCAGTAGGATCATATTCACCATTCGGCCGTCAAGGTTGGTTGGAGTTTAACTATAAATTCTAAGAATGATATGTGGATGCAGTGAAGTGGTACAGCATTTGCTGCATCTTTTTATTTAAAACTACAGAGGATAAAACCCCTTATGCTGGTCAAGCCTTCATTTAAAAAAAGATTGCTACTTACAACATTATTATCTTTATCAGCAACACAGATTTTTGCATCGAATAACAGTGAACAAATCCCGATTGGTAAATTACCCGAGTGGGTCGTACCAGAATCTTATGATTTAGATTTTAAAATTGATCCTGCACAGAAAGGCTATACCGGTAAAACCACCATTCATTTAAAGCTGGCTCAAGCCACAGATCATATTTGGATTCATGGTAAATCTTTAACGGTGAAAGATGTGAATATCACATCGGCAGAGGGTACTAAAACCAAGGCAAAATATGAGCAAGCCTCTGAGGTAGATGGAGTGAGTAAAATTAAATTTGCCAAGACTTTGCCCGCAGGTCAGTATCAACTCGTTCTAGATTTTAATGCGGCGTATGACCAGCAGCTCGATGGTATTTATAAAATTGAGTTTGAGGGTAAACCTTATGTCATGACTCAAATGGAAGCAATTAGTGCACGCCAGTCATTTCCGTCATTTGATGAGCCACGTTTTAAAACGCCGTTTAATATTCGTTTGACGATTCCAAGCAAATATTCAGGTTTTGCAAATACCCAACAAACATCTGAGCAAGCAGAGAAGTCGGGTTGGAAAACCCTAAGTTTTGCACAAACCAAACCACTACCAACTTATTTACTTGCTTTGGCTGTTGGACCTTGGCAATTACAAAAAGGGCTAGATATTGGAGCAACTTCATGGCGTAAGCAGCCTATCCAGTTACGTGGTATTGCGCCTGATGCTAAAGCTGAAAAAATGCAGCATGCCTTATCTGAAACACCAGCCATTTTAAAAACTTTAGAAGATTATTTTGCCTTTGGTTATCCATTTGACAAGCTCGATTTACTTGCTGCGCCAGACTTTGCTGCTGGGGCCATGGAAAACCCAGGGCTAATTACTTTCAGAGACTATCTAATGTTGCTCGATAAGGATTCGCCAGTCTCTTTTGTGCAGAATTCATTTAATGTCAATGCACATGAGCTGGCGCATCAATGGTTTGGTGATGTCGTCACGATGCCGTGGTGGGATGATCTGTGGCTCAATGAATCTTTTGCTACATGGATGCAAAGTAAAATTACTCAAAAATTACATCCCGAATTTAATGCTGACCTAGAACGTATTACAGACACTGCAGATGCGATGAAAAGTGATAGTTTGGTGAGTGTACGTCGTATTCGTCAGCCTATTTTAAGCAATGCCGATATTCAAACTGCTTTTGATGGCATCACGTATCAAAAAGGGGCTGCTGTTTTAAATATGTTTGAAAGCTATTTAGGCGAAGAAAAATTCAAACAAGGTGTGCGCAATTATATTAATAAGCACCAATATAGTAATGCGACAGCCAATGATTTAATTAGCGCTTTAGCAGAGCAGTCTGGGCAAGGTGAGCGTTTTACTAGAGCGATGAAAAGTTTTCTTGATCAACCGGGTGTGCCTTTAATCAACACCTCATTACAGCAAGAAGGCAATAAAGTTTTTTTAAATGTGAAGCAAACCCGTTATTTACCTGTGGGCTCAAAAGGAGATGCGAGAAGCCTGTGGGGAGTACCATTATGTGTACGTTATGAAGTTCCAAATGCAGGCAGTAAAGTTCAGTGTGAACTGGTAGACAAAGCAGAAGCCAAGATTGAACTCAAAGGTGCTAGCCTTGGCAGTTGGTATATTCCAAATGCAGATGCGGCAGGATATTACCAATTTAGTTTGCCACAAAAAGAGTTTGCTCGTCTGAATGCCGCTACAGAAAAGCTTTCTAACAGTGAACAGTTGGCCTATGCCTATGCAATCTCAGCTGCTTTTAACCACGGTGATATTAATTTATTGGCTGTAGTAGATGCTGCGAAGAAATTTGCCAATTCAAATAGCCGACAAATTAGTACAGCATTGTTTTCCCAGTTAAGTACCATTCATCGTCATGTATTGAAAACAGAAGTTGAACGTGAACATTTTAGAAAAGTCTTGGCTAATTTATATTTACCTAAATTAAATCAGTTAGGTTATGTAAACAAAACAGGTGAATCAGCCGAAGACAGTTTATGGCGTAGTGAGTTGGTTAAGTTTCTTGCTTTGGATATTCAAGTTCCTGAAGTTCGTACACAACTGTTAAAACAGTCAGATGCTCTATTTGCTCAAAAGCAACTTAACTTTGCGCAAGTAACACCTGAATTATTACCAACCATTTTAGCTGTACGTGTACAAGAAAAAGGCCAGCCTGCTTTTGATCGTTTATCTGGAGAACTACAACGCGTGACTCAACCGACACAACGTCTTGCGATTCTTACAGCCCTAGGTTCGGCAAATCAAGAAGCAACACGCCAACAAGCACGTCAGTTGATTTTAAACCCGCGTGTTAAAGTCGGGGAAGTTCGTACCGTAGTTAACTCAATCAATAATTATGGAGGTGAGCAAGGTGGTTTATGGTCTTGGTTTAAAGTAAATCATGACGCCGTGTTTGATCGTTTAGGTAAATCTTCGGCTGGGCGTTTTCCTGCAATGTTTAGTGGGACAGCCTGTACCCAACAACAGGCAGTACAGTTAAATGACTTTTTTGCACCACGAACTAAAGAATTGGTCGGGGTTGAAAGAGGATTGAAACAGACCAAAGAGCGTATTCAACTCTGCGAATCTTTGGTTGCAAAACAAGATGGATCAATTGTGCAACAGTTAAAGTTGTAATTGATGCAACCATAAAAAAGCCAACTGATCATAGTTGGCTTTTTTATTCAGGTTACTTATCAAATCTAGTCATTTTTAAAATGACTTATTTGAAGCTGAATTATGCATAAATATCTAAAAAGTTTTTAAAGATTTGATGACCATGTTGGCTCAAGATTGATTCTGGATGGAACTGCACACCTTCAACAGGCAATGTCTTATGTTTGACACCCATAATTTCTTCCATTGAGCCATCTGCTTCATTGGTCCAGCACGTTACTTCAAGGCAATCAGGCAGTGTTTGCTGATCGATCACCAATGAGTGATAACGGGTTGCCGAGAATGGGCTAGGGAGATTACTGAAAATACCTTTATTGCTATGGTACATATCAGATAAACGTCCGTGCATCACCGTTTTGGCTCTTACAATGTTTCCGCCAAAAGCTTGCCCAATACTTTGATGCCCTAAACACACGCCAAGCAAAGGAATTTTTCCGGCAAAGTGATTAATTGCCGGAATAGAAATACCTGCTTCACTTGGAGAGCAAGGGCCAGGACCAATAACCAGATATTTAGGTTGCCATCGTTCAATATCCTCTAATGTGACTTGATCATTGCGAACAACTTTTACTTCCTGATCCAACTCGCCAAAGTACTGGACGATGTTGTAGGTAAAAGAGTCGTAATTGTCGATCATTAGAAGCATTTTGAGTCTAACCTCTTGATATATGATATTTATTTAAATAGCTGTTTGATTTTTTCACCTGTTTAATTACCCGTTTTTAGTCTCTCACCAAAAATCTTAGGCAAAAATAAAGCCGCTATCTAAGCGGCTAATGTACCAGAATTTCCTTAGCTTGTAATAACTTCATGCTTTATTGCTAGCAAAAGCATATTAATAATTATAAGTTGATGTATTTCTTAAACTAAAAACAGTGAAGTAAATCGGTAATTTAATTTGAAACTGCCTTTGTATTAGTGGGCAAAAGTTGCCATACAAAATTTTCTTGATTCAGTGGGGTAAAGCCTATTTTTTTATAGAGACCTGAGGCTGTACTCGTAAGTAACATAATTCTGCGGAGTTTAAGAGACTCTAAGTGTTCTACGCAACACTCCATTAACCAGCGTCCTAACCCCATTTTTTGAAACTCATCGATTACAAAAACATCTTTTACATAAGCAAAAGTTGCATAGTCTGTAATGATACGAGCAAGGCCAATTTGTTGGTTGTTCGGATCATATAACCCAAAGCATAAACTATGCTTTATAGCGGTTTGCATTGTTTCTAAATCAATCCCTTTTGCCCATTTTGAATGATATAAAAATGAATGAATAACTTCTATGTTGAGTTTAGAAGGATCTGTAGAAACAGTATAATGATCATCACGTGTGACTGTGAAATTCGATAACTGCATAGGAAAACCCTTTAATTCAAAGAATTATTGAATAAGGTTAAAAATAGCATAGTGCATACAAAGTTTTCTTCAAAGCTACCCCTATTTAGTTACCATTATGTTTCGTAATTACTCATAAAAATTAAAAAATTCTCGAAGAATAATGGCTAATGGTTGATAAAATATCGGTGAAAAAGTTCGATTTACTTTATTAGTTTAATTATCCTGCACGCCAAACTTGAAGGCCCATAACTTTAAAATTGATGCCGTTCTGTTCTGTTACTTTACGATCTCTATATTTTTCATTCAGGCTATGGAGGACCAAATTTCCCCCTTCTTCTTTGAAAACTCTCTTAATCATTCCTTCCCCTTCGAAGTAGACAGCATAAATTTCACCATCAATGATCTCGGTTTGCGATATATCAATACCAACTAGATCATCATGGAAAATATACTCTTCCATGCTGTCCCCTTTAGCTTTTATTAGCTTTAAGTATTTAGGTTCTACAGCTTTCCTATGAAAGAAAGAGGGAGGGAATGGATACTTCCCGTTAATTACATCAAAATGGAACTCAATAGATTCCCCAGTACCACATGAAAAACTAGCTTCCACGACATCTATCCATACATAACCGTTAGCCACTTCATACTCAACAACATCTGCATCCATGATGTCGTCTGTATCAAATGATACATCTTCTTTTTTAGTAAGCCCATGCTTTGCCATGAACTCTTGCATATTGAAGTTATCAATCTTTGCAGACTTTTTCCCATTAAGAAGCCACCCCGCATCAACTTCAAGTAATGCGGCGAGTTTATCTAGGGTTTCTTTACTAATCTGTCCCTTTTTCCACTTTGCTGGAGCCTGAGCAGAAAGACCAATTAAAGTAGCGGCTTTCGACCAAGATAACTTCTTTGCTTTTAGGGCATCCTGAATACGTTCAACCATTGTGCTCATCGTGATCATTACTTGTAACCTTTGGTTGAATTTTAGTTTAAAAGAATCTATTTGTGAAGTACACATGAGTTGAAACCTTTTTTAACTTGTGGTTTAATTTAAGTGTAAGTTGGGTTTAAATAAGGTTTAATTTATGAGTGTTGTTCAACAAGCTATTAACACTATTGGTGGACGAATCAATGCAGTCTCTCTACTTGGGGTCTCTTAAGTGGCCGGAAGAAAAATGGCAGAAAAAGGTGTATTGCTTCGTACAAACTACACAGGCGAAACCCGTTACACACCAATCCTTGGACACGTTTTTCAGCATCTAACTTTGGAGCATCCATATCTATGACCGAATCTGGATTGTTGCCCACTCTCAAAGCATCAGATGTCAAGATAATGGGTTGTCCATCGGAGCGGAACAGAAAAAGTCCTTGTTTGGAATCGATGGTAAATATATGGCCAACACCGAAAGCATTGGATTGGAACAAGAGAAGGAGTGTCAGCCATCATCCGAGAACTGGTTTACCGGATGCAGTTGTGAAGTTTCCAATTCCAATTGCGAGCGATTTAAGCAAGGGGGGCCGTTTGAACCCAAATTGGGTCGAATGGCTTATGGTGTGGCCAATCGAGGGGACCAGCTTAAAACTATTGGAATTGAACAAGTTTCAATCGTGGCTAAAAGCACATTTAAATTTTTAGGGAAAGGTCTATGAGCTTAGATACAACGATTTGGGCGTGGAAATCACGCCAAAAACAAAGAGTCAGTGGTGCTTTGAAGCCATTTAAAAAGTTAGTTCTTCTTTCACTGGCTGACCGTGCTGGTGAAGATCATTGCTGTTATCCAAGCATTGCTCGTCTTGTCCAAGATACAGAAATGGATCGAAAAACAGTTCTTAAGATTATAGATGAATTAATTGAGGATGGATTTATTATTGATACAGGTAAGCGTGAAGGTAAAACTAAGCAAATTAAAGTTTACCATTTAGTTAGTGTTAAAAGCCGAGAAACAGTTCCATCAACACTACACTTTGACAAGGGAAATGATGATTTAAACAGTATCAATAATAGAACAGTTCCGACAACGGAACAGTTCCAACAATTCCAGCAAAGAGTTCCAACAATTCCAGCAAAGAGTCCCAACGTTGGGACACGGAATCTACCAAAGAAACTATTAGAAGAATCTAAAAATAAAAAAATATGGCTGAATTTGAAAAAACTTCGTGAAGAAATTCTTTTGGCAACTGATGAGGAAACTTACGAGCATTTGAACTCTACAACGCTGAAAAGAATCTTTGTGATGAACTCATGCTTTACCACTTTGCAGATTGGTTAATCAACGCATTTTGTAAGTACCAAGTTCGTGAACAAGCAAAAAAAACAACTACTGAATCACAATCACAAGTTCGAACCACCAAAGGAGAATTAAAAATACTCAGTTCTAAACAAATTTACGCATTTGCTCAAAAACTTTCTGTACATCCAGAGTTTGCAAGCAGATATGCGGAAAGTAATGAAAGCTATGAACAACTAGCTGCTCGTATTGCCGTAAAACTTGCTGATCTCGAGCAACAACAAAAATTGATGCCATACCTTAAGCAAGTTGGATTCCAATCAAATCGTAATGGAGAAATAACATGAATAAATTTGAGATTTTAGCGTGGGCAATGCTCATTTCAATTGTAACAGGGGTTATCTGTGGTGTTGTAGTGCTTTGGTGGCATTCAAGTAAGGAGGCTATTGAGGAATGACATCCATGAGCCTTGCTGAATATCACTTAAAGTTAAAGTGTCCAAAGCCTGAAAAATCTAAAATGGGTCCTAATAAATTTAATGCTTCAAAAATTAAATTAGATGGGATGACTTTTGATAGCACAAAGGAATACAAGCGCTATATCCAACTCAAGGCTCAACAACGGGTGGAATTAAAGATTTGCAGCACTATACAAAATTCGAGTTAGCGCCCAAAACAAAAATTGAAGGAGAGAAAAGAACTAAACCTGCACTTAGATACTTTGCTGATTTCACTTACTTTACTGCTACTGGTGTTTCTGTAGTTGAGAATGTGAAGTCAGCAGCAACACGTAAGCTAGCAAGTTATCGAAACAAAAAACACCTTATGAAAACAGTACACAATATTGATGTGAGGGAATTTAAAGATGAATGCAAAAGTAAATAATAAGATAATGGACTGGTCTAAACGTTCCGCTCATCAGTGGCTTGAACAATATGGTTTGTGGGTAAGATCTACGAAATTTAAAGTTTCAGCAAATCCTTTAGCTATATTAATTGACCAAAATGACACAACTAGAATCAGGGCAAGTAAGGTTTCTATCCCTTGCGTTATTGAAGATTTTGAAGCAGTTGAGGTAGGTAAACTATTGGCAAAAATGCATAGTGATAAAAGAGATTTTTTGCAAGAAAGATCTTGGTTTTTAATACTTTATTATGAAAATAATTGGTCTTATCTAACAATTGCCAATGTTCATAAATGCAGTAAAGCAAAAGTCCGTTCAGAAATTGATAAAGGCCTTGCATATTTAGATGGAAAAATAGAGGTGTTGCAATATTGACAATGCAGCACAGTTAGTATAAATTTATGTTAAGGTGGGACGAAGTTATGGTCGAACACCAAAGATATTTTAAAGCTCACTTATTAGTGGGCTTTTTTTATTGATTAAAATTGATTTTATTGCTTTTGAACTGTCAACAGAAAACAGTATTAAGTTTTGATGGCTTGTTAAATTAAAATTTCTTTAATTTTAAAGGCTATTCACATGAAAAAACCATTAGCTATCCTTTGGAAAAAATCTGAATTTCAAAACATTATCGTCACAAACACTGATGGTAAGGAGTATAAGGGGAAGATTTTGTTATCAGGAGTCTTGTACAACAGGCTCGTACTCAATTAATTGGAACAACAAAAATTCATCACTTAATTATTAATGATGAGAAGTTCAATAGATCGGGGGAATGATTCATTTTGCTCTGATAAAGGTGAAGTGATGACATTAATATGATTTGCCTAAATTACCGGACGCATTACGGTGCGAAGCCCTGCTAAATACTAGTTATTGGCGGGGCTTTTTATTTTTCAGTTTCTACCACCCAGCTCTATCACATATAAATGATAGGGCTTTTTTTATGAGGAAACCTTCATGGTTACTACCCCAAAACAAGCAACAATTGAAACTTTAACAAATACAAACTTACCTGCTGGTCATACAGTGCTGGTTAGGATTGACGATTCGACTAGTTATGACCAAGTGTTGAGTAATGTTGAAGCAATTAATGCATTACCAGGTTTTACTGTCATTGGTGTAACTAGTCTTCCAAATCCTCCAGCATCGGCTTGGTATTTGGATAACTGTACATATGAAAATGGTGTTTTAACTCCAGTAGGCGAGCCATTAGATTTTGGTACACCTGAAGCACCAATAATCATGTACGGTTACCATGCAGCTACTAAAGCTAATATTGGCGATACGCTTGAAGTTGTGGCTGAGAACTTTTTAAGTGCTACAGGTAATGTCCATAGTGGTGTTCGTTTACAAACCACTTTTGATAGTTACGATTTAGGCGGTTCTGATATTGGTTATAACAATACTTACGATGAGATGAATGATTTCTTCTCATTGTTAGATACTTTGTTCAATACACAAAACTTACCTGTTAAGTATTCAATGAAATATGTATCTGCAACTGAAATTGAGCATGTGATTACCTCAGTTGATGGTTTAACTGAAATTCATCGTTATAACCAGACTATTACAGCGTTCACTGAAGATGTTTACTTCAACCTCACTCTTGTATGCCAGAATAGCAATGAAGTGACTCCTACGACTATTAAAGTGATTCCTGCTGTTTAATATTCGTTGAAAATTAAGAAATGAATTCTAGCTCCACTTGATTCCTTGATTGAGTGGAGTTTTTATTTCTGGAGAATTTATGACAGGATTTCAAAAAATTACCAATGAAATTAAACAGATCCAAGCAGAACTTAATCATATAGGCAGTTGTTCAACACAAGAACTAACTCAAGAAGAGATCGCTCAATTAGATGAGCGTTTTTTTATGGCTTTAGAAAAACATAATAAATTAATTGCTCGGCTTAATAATAAACCTGAATATTTTTTATCGTAGTGGAGGTGTTGGCATGGACTCGAAGCAATATATTAAGCTCACAGGAAAGACAGAAGTCAAATCCAAACCAAAGAATAGGTAATTATCCAAAGCCAAGCAAAATTATTTAGAAGCTCAAAAGACCCTTAATCAAGAATTAAAAGAAACGGCCATTCGCTTCGAAAGCAATTTTCTACCTATCCTAAACATTGGCGCTTTGATTTTCACATAGTGAAGTTGAGATTGAGGCCGGGCATCCGACTGGTGGACATGGTAACAAATCTACCAATAGGGGCACAAGAAAGTGGAATTACCACGGCATGACTGAAGGTCAGCCGACACGAGGTGGCACAGCAATTGGCGGAGTAGCACCACTAACAACTAAGCTGATCAATGGAGGGAAAATTTTACAAACTGCTTAATCTTATTAGCACCAATAAAGGGTGCTTTTTATTTTCATAGATATTTAAAGGTACATAAAATGGCTACAGTAAATGCAACTGACGTTATTGATGGTTCAGAAAATCAAAAGCAGATTAATGATAAAACAATTCAGGTGGTCAATACACTTAATGATCTTATTAGTGCGGTCCCGAGAGAAGATGGACAGATTGTTCGGGTTTTATCCTATCATACCCCAATATCTGGATTAATAAATCCTAGGACTGGTGGCGGTTTATTCGTATGGAGCGGAACAGAAAGTAAAAGTAAGCATGATGGTGGATATACTATTGATCCATTAATAACTTTACCAGGTTTTGCTAATTTTAATACTTACTATAATGCTACCAATACAGGAAATGGTTGTTGGGTCCGTATTGACAGTACTTCTGAAATTGATGCTGAGAATTATGGTTTGAGTCAAGATTCAACATTTGTATGGTCTTGTGCAGCTATGAATCAGGCGTTGTATTATGCCGCATCATTTAATTTGCCTCGTACTGTTAAAATCGGGACAGGTACTTTTAGAACGACTAATCCTATTATCATTTCTAAAATCCATGCTGCACAAGGAACTTCTGTCTACTATCGAGTACCAAAATTAATAGGCGCAGGACGTGGAGCAACTGAATTCATCAAAACTACGACTAATCATGTAGGTAGTGGCTATCTTACGGATAATATTGATGCGGTTATTTTTGTATGCCCAAAAGATGGTGATCTATATGGTATGTATGATCGTGTCGAAGGTATTTCAGTTTATCGATATGGTTCAGTTGCTGGAACAGGTTATGGTTTCTATTTACGAGCAAATATTTATGGAAGTCGAAATGACCTAAGGGTAGTTGGGTGTGATAAAGGATATTTTCAAACTGATTGCTGGATGTCCCAAGTCAACAATATCTTAACGGATAATACTGTTTCGCTTGGTATTGGGATTACATCTGGTACATCAGTAACGGGTCGCAATCTGTATGTTACGAACTCTCAGGGAGTTGGTATTGATCTATCTGCGCTTACTTACTCTGATTTATCTGTACATGCTGATGGCTGTGGTACCGGATCACCAGATGGTGCTAATGCTATTCAAGGTTCCTTAACTCACTCAACACGGTTATTGGCCTCTGTTGAGAACCACAAAGGAACGGAATTTTATTTTACAAATAGCCGTGGCGTCGTAATTACTGGGCGTAGTTATAATACAGCTGATATTTCAACTACAGTACCAAAAATAAAAATCGACTATGAATCAAATATTAAATTCGTTGGTTTTGATTGGGAAAAAACATTCAGTAATAGAACACAAGTTGAGGCTGAAAAATATACGTTTTTATCTCGGATTAGTTCACCAAATGTAAGCTTTGAAAATTGTACATTTAACGATTATTTTAAGGATTTTCCATATAAGCTATCTGATTCACGATTAGTGTCTGAATATACGTCTACAGGCTATCGTGAGGTAGATCGAACTATTTATTCGAAGGTTATTTTCACGGGTACAACATATAAAAAATCTGCTTATGTTGGTGATTGTGGCCGGTTCTTTATTGAAAAAGCAATTTGTACAAATCCTGCCTATGACCGTTATTTTGAATCTGCAGTTGCTGGTTATAAAAAATCATCTGTATCAACAAATGCCAGTTCGCCTACACAACTATCTACTGCTTATTACGTAGATGGCGTGCTTAATACAATTAATATTTGGGGATACATAGATACCAATGGTTGGATCTGGCTTCGAAATGATGTAACTGGCGGTAATAATTTAGAGTATCAATTTATTATTCGTAAATGATATGTCAATCTGTTTTTTTAATATTTTTAGATATATAAAATGATAAACAGTAATAATATTAATGAAATGTCTATTTGTGAAAAATTTAGGAAGCCCTTTGTGAAGCATTGGGCTTTTTTTATTACCTATAATCTGGAGGGAAATATTTGCAAACATCTTAATTGGAATAATCAAAATGTGTTACTCGAATAAATAACTTGTCTCTATTAATAAAGGAAACTAAAAATGGAAGTATATGAAAGTATTAGTGACTTATTGAATATTCAAAATCCTATAAATAGTCAAACTGTTTATGTGAAGTCCTACCATATTGGTAAAGGAAAAGGAGGTGGGGATTTCAGTTATGATTCAACAAAATCAGCAATAACTGACGGAGGTTTAGTTTTTAATGGGTGGGTTCGTCAAAATATTGTAGTGCCAGATGTATATATGTTTGGCGCTTATGGGAATTGGAATGCTACAAATCAAATAGGTAATGATGATACGGTTTCTTTTCAAAAATGTATTGATTACATCATGTCCAATGAAAATACCATGCGACAAGGTGGTAAGCGATTTATGTATATCCCAAGTGGAAATTTTAGATTATCAAGTTTAACAATATTAGCCCCTAATAGTGGCTTCGGATTTGAAATGTATGGGGATGGCTCTTCAACTAATCTATGGTTTGACCCTACTGGAAATGGAATTGAAGTTCTTTCTGAATATACAAGATATCGTTCAATAAGATTCAATGGCTCACTAAAAGCTGTTTATCCGGATTTAAACAATCCAGCAATTCCATATATATTTCGGTTTAAAATATCTTATAAGTATCTTGATATTGATGCAGTTTTTGATGACTGTGATGTTTCTTGGTACAACTCATTTGCTCGTGTTTCAGGTCGAGGATTTACTTTTAGAAATGGTGGAGCTGGAATGGGTGGAGCAAATGGCTTTCTTGAGATTGCTTGTGATTCTGATTTGATTGTTGCCGGTGATACCCCAGCTATGCACTCTGTAGAGAGTGGAATGCGCCACTTTAAGATTCACAACAATCGCTTTGATGTCACCTCACTTCTTGTAAAAGTAACAGGAACTCATGCTATCAAAGACTATATTAATGGGTTATCGATTTCACATAATGAGATAACTATTGCGGGTCGACTTGTCTATTCAGAAGATTGTACGTTAATTAAGCCAATTTTTTCTAATAATATTGCTATTGCTAGTTTTAAATCAAGTTCATACGAGGGAGTAGTATCAGTACCTAGAGCTATTGATGTTAAGGATATTAATAACACATGGACAAATTTTATTGATAAAAACAATATTGCAAATTCCCGTGATAAAGGTATTTCATTTGTCCATAGATATACAGACGTGGATGGTCTTTTGATTATGGGTACAACTGCAAAAGATCTAGTTTTTGGTGTGGTTAAAACGACTGGAGTTGCTAAAAATATAAAGGTTTTAAATAATATATTTGAAGGTTTTGGTGATCTACAGAATAATGCTTGTGTACTGCAAGCAACACTCCAGCCAGAAAATCTAAAAATCATAGATAACACATTTAGCTCAAAATCGGACTTTTCCAAGAAGTGGATTGATGGACCTATTTCTGGTAATAGCACTATTATCATTCGTGATAATACGACTGATAATAATTTTCCAGATGAAAGACTTCAGTATATTCCAAAGATATTAGTTAATGGCGCTATAAATCCTAATGTAACTATTACAGATTCTGTTGGCTATTACAGTATTGAAGGTAAATATATTACTGTTGAATTCTCAATTCTACTTAACTCAACTCTTACAAGTGGAAATCTATCAATTACATTACCTGTTTCAGGTGTTCCTGAACGTACAGTAATTTCGAACTATATTTCAGGTCATGGTCTAATTACTCAGTCAACTGGTTTCAATATTTCCAATAATATTGCGATTAATGTGACTGCTAATACTGAACAAAGGGCGAATCTTTTAGTATTAAATGCACCTCTAGACTTATCTACTAAGTCTGCATCGAATATGCTTTTAATTGGATCATATAGATATAAATTTAAAGTATAAATTGTATGAATTAATGAGCACCCCCAATGGGTGCTTTTTTATTGCCTATGAACTGGAGAGTGAATTATGTAGATTATTGATTATTAATATAAATTTAAATTTGTTGATGGAAGTTTAATTTTTTTGTAAAGGTGATAAAAATGGAAATATATGAAAGTATTAATGAATTATTAAATATTCAAAATCCGGTAAATGGTCAAACTGTATATGTGAAATCCTATTATTCAGGACAAAAAAGAGGTGGCGGCCATTTCATTTATGATTCAACAAAATCTACCCAGAATGATAGTGGAACTGTTTTTAATGGATGGGTGCGGCAAATAGGTTTTGGTGAGTTGTACCTCAGTTGGTTTGGTGCAAAATTTGATGGCTCAGATGATGCAGCCGCTTATCAAGCAGTAATTAATGCGTCAGATAATGAAACGACAATTTTTGCAGATGGCGACTTTACATTTAGCGCTGTTGATTATGGAACAAAAGCTGTAAGTCTTCGTGGCGTACCCTCAATTTCTGCACAAACATTAAAGACAACTATTCGAATTAGTGGCGCGGGAATCAAGTGTAATACTCAAAAAGTAAAACTTGCATATATTGATTTCCAATCGACTGGTACTAAAACAGATAATTTAAATATCTGTTTACTTACGAATAGTAAAATTAATGGTGCATGGGTTCATGTTTTAAATTGTCGAGCATCAGGTTTTTCAGGCCATCTAATTTTTGCTAAAGATCTTATTGATTCAAAAATCAGTGGATTTATTCCTAACAGCAATAATATTGTATTTAAGTTTGTAAAAGATGAGTGGGAAAATAATACGACTATTCAACTTGAAAAAGTTTATGCCCAAAATAATACATTGTTATTTGATGCTGATTACTGTACTCAATCTTCAATGATTGATTGTATTTTTGAGTTTAATACCTCAATGGGGCATATCAATAATGGTGTTTGGACAATCGTCAATTTATACACAGAGAATAATAGTGCTCCTTTAACTGCAACTAATACACGGTTATTAAGAATGTATCATTTTGCGTTTACTGCAAATGATACGATTAATGTTACGCAGCCTGACCTAGATTATATTGATAAAGGGACTAGCTTATTTACTCCACGTGTAGCTGGAGTTTTCGAATTACAAAAGGAATTTGAGCGTTTCAAACGTATTACCCCTTCATTTTCTGGATCTACGTGGACCAAATTAGGTACTGCGGCTATAGGCGAGGCTGGAATTCTATGTTTAGAGATCCTTGGAACGAATAGCTATACTCAAGGAAATCCTTCTGCTTCTTCTGCGTTAGGGAAAACAATAGTATTTGCACAGTGTAAAAATAACTCAAATGCTGTAAATGCAAATATCCAAGCCACATGGCATCACATAGGAAATGGGGCAGGTATTCAAGAGGTACGTTTCGTACAAACATCTACCAATAGGTATGTTTATGATGTTTATGTCCTTCAGTCTTCAAATGCATATATTTCTTGTGCAGCAGAAATTAGTGGTGGTGATGCATTTGTTTGGGATATACAACGCTTAGTTTCAAAACCTGCAGGTGGAGGTTCAGGAGATGTAAATACACCAACAATGCTAATTGCATATCCTTATATCAAGCTTCAAGCTGGTTCTGGATACATTGGAGTAGACGAATCTGGCAATCCAATGTTGGGTGGTTTTTCAAGCACTTCCGCAACAGCTGGATCAGCCAATGTCTTACCTGCACAACCAGCAGGATATCTATCAATTAATATCAACGGTATTGTTCGGAAAGTTCCATATTATTAATAGTAAACAAAGGCCTTAAGTTGAAATCTTAGGGCCTTTTTATTTCTTATAAAATTTCTTAAAAAATGGTGAGAAAAATGGCTACAGTAAATGCAACTGATGTAATTGATGGCGATAAAAACCAACATGAAATAAATAATGTAAATTTGGCACACGGTTATGCTCATTGGCGCGATCTTCGTGAGTTTGGTACTGTTCTAGCGGATCAAACCACTGATCACACAACCTTAATTTTAAATGCGTTATCTCAATTATCTGAAGGGGAAGCTTTGTATATTCCGCGCAAAGTAAAGTGGAGTGCGACATCAAATCCTAGTGCAGTCTATGCGTCAATGAAAGATAACTGTGTTGTTATTGATGATTCAGGTTATGAGAGCCGTTATATTTACCAAGATGAATCTCAAAGGTGGCAGGCTTCTCAGCAAATCTATTACAAAACTAAAGACTATGGTACAGCAGGGCGTAGAAATGGTAATGGTCTGAATCTCCGAGCTAATTACAATGGTTATTTAAATTTTGAAATGGATGGGGCTTTTGGTACAAAAGATTGTAAAGCTACTATTTTATGGAGAATGAACAACGGTACAGAAGATTCGGTTCAAATTGCTGGGGATGGAGTGAATGCAACTAAAGCACACCTAGCATTTGCAACATATGGTGCCTATGCAGATGGGGCAACAGCATTGAAGATGGGACTTCAAAATTCGATTGCTCCACATTCCTTTAATTTCAATGCTGATATGGTCCAAGATGTATCCTTTATTTTTGGTAAACGAATTAAACGCTTATCACAAGGTACGCCAGAAGATGATCTTATATGGAGAGCTTCGAAACATGTTGTTAGATGGAGTCAGCCATTAGATCATAAAGGTGATTTTGAACAATCATGGGTGGTACGAGAGACTGTTGATAATGGTCCAAGTACTAAGATTGTACAAATTCACAATCAGCTTATTTCATTTTCCAACGGAGATATAACATGGACTTTGAAAGATGGCACAACAATTACTCTTATGTCTCTAATTGACATTAAAAATGGAAAAAATCAAAAGAAAAACATCATTACACCAAGTACTACTTATAGCTTAGTTAATGAAGACTCTGGTTCATATATTTCTAATGTTAATGCAAGTGGTGGTTACATTGTAAATCTACCAAAGGCTGTGAAAGGTCTGCATTTCGAGTTCAGCGTAGATTCTTTAAATAATTTACGTATTCAGCCAAATACAGCCGATAACTTTGTTTCTCTAAACCCAGGCAAGTATAAGCAAAGTAATACTATAGGTTCACGTTTAAGAGTGACGGCTGTAACAGATAATATGTGGAGTGTTGAACAAATCGGTACTTGGACTGATCAAGTTTAACTTTTAGATATAGGCCCTAACTTTATGTAGGGCCTTTTTATTTCTTATAAAATTTCTTAAAAAAATGGTGAGAAAAATGGCAACAATAAATGCAACAGATGTAATTGATGGTGATAAAAATCAAGCAGAAATTAATAGAGACCTAAGCAGAAAGTTTAGTAATATTATTGTGATACATAATAATATTAATGACATCAGTGATATATTAAATAATGCACCTTCAAATACTCTAATCCAAATTAGAGATGGTAATTATACAGCGTCCGGTGTGAAGATTGAAAAGGACAATGTTCTTATACAAGGGCAATCAATTGACGGTGTAAAGATTGCAGTTTCAGCTGATTCATCTGGTATTTTTATGCGATTTGGCAAACGTGGGCCAAGTACTGATTATCATAATGATAACCTCCCACAATATAATGGGACTATTGATTATTGGGATGAACTGGAATATAGCCCAGCAACTACTGATTACCCAAGATATACTGGAATAGGAATTGATAGTGTAACAATTATTCTTAGTAACTCTAATGGGATAGGAGGAAATACAGGTTTAGATTTTTATAGGGTTAATGATCCTATTCTTAACGCTAAAGTTAGATGGACCTCTAAATTTGTATTTGGTAATGGAGTTAGAGTTCATTTCTGTAAGAATATGCGGAGTGAGCTTTTAGAAATTGATGATAATGAAAATTCTACATATACAATGATTTATTATTGGTCCTATGGACTAAATGCAGGTACTTGGAAAATAGGTAAAGGAAATATACTGTCAATAGATTTCAAACATTCGGTAAATGGCTATATAAAATATTTAGAGGCTAGTGCACGCGGTGCAGTTGGAAATAGTGCAATTAACTTTGGTTATGGAAGTATTAATAATATTGTAGACAAAATTCTAGCAACTAATGGTGATGTGACAGTTAAGGCATCTGTTGAGTTTGATGTTAATCGTAGTGTCTATTTCAAAGAACTTTATATTAATAATCCAAATGCTGAAGGACTTACTTTTATCCATGCAACAGATGTAAGGGTAGATAAATATTTTATACGTGCAAAACAGCCGCTTAATTTTACAACTAGTGCATTTTATGTGTCGAGTTCTGCAAGAAATCTACCGATGAGTCAAAGCACTTCAGAATTTTCTTATGATGGTAATTACGTAACAACCTCAGTCGAAGCTGGATTCACTAAGTATTATGAGAAACGTCCTTTACCAGTACTAAAAGATGCTTTGTTCGGTAAAGGTAAACTGGTTGCTGCAATAGGTGCGAAGCAAGTAATAGCCCTAACATTTGCTGGAAGTGTTATTGATTTAATGGACTCTACTGGGAAACTTAGACGCTTTGAAGATGGAAATATATCGGCTAGGGGCTACAAAGAAGATTTTCGTACATCATTTAAATATGAAAACTCTTCTCCCTTTTCCCTTGATAATGTGAATTTTGGGGAAATGACTCTTATTGCAGAAGACGAAGCCTTAAATACCATTGTAGCTATGGCACAATTTTCTGCTGCTTTAGATAAATGTAGTGGAATTTTTCATACATTTGCAAATAAAAAATCTTGGCAACATATCTGGATGTTTGATAGTAACATAACTATAGAGACCAATAAGTTTTTGACCAGTCCTGCAGGATATGTTATCGAAATGGACTCAATGGTGAGGTCTAAAATAAATGGTAAATGGCTTGCGAATGGACGGGTAGTAAATTTTAAAGGTGGTAGTGCTTTATATTATAGAGATGGTTACTCTGATCATTGCTTGAGTGGATCTATCATTAGAGAGACCTCTGCTACCGCATCGCCACCATTAGTTACTAATTACTCCTCAACATTAGATACATGGAAACCTCTTCATTTAGAAAATATGAGAATCTATGCTGAAGATGGGACAGTTTTATTAGCTGATCATGCTGTCTTGAGGCACGTTGGAAGTTTACCAAGCGGCATAGAAGATACTAATGGAGGTGGCTATATTAATAAAAATTGTATTATTGATAGGAATACTCCATTTAGAAGATATTTTACTCATAGTAATCCTGATGAAAAGCCTTCTTTGAAGCCCAATACCATTGGAGAGTATGCACAGAATGGGACAAGTGATACTTGGTGGCATGCAAATAGTTTTACTTCTTGGTCAAAGTTATAAGTTTTATTTTATAAGCCCTGAGTTTTATCAGGGCTTTTTTATTTAGGTAGTTTTTATTAAGTGAGATATTAAAATGGCAACAATAAATGCAAGTGATGTAATTGATGGTCCAGAAAATCAAAAGCAGATCAATGACAAGAATATCCAAGTTATTGAGTCAGTTGAATTACTTCGGAATTATATACCGCGAATTAATGGCCAAATTGTTTTATTAAAGGCCCATACTGCAGGTACAAATAAGGGAGGTGGTAAATTTATATATAAAGAAGAATCCTTCGAAGTGGATAATAATGGAACAATCATTAAATCTTCGGTAGTTAGTGGAACTTTTTCACGTTTGAATGATTCAAAAGAGGGTTACTTTGAGTGGTTTGGTGCTCAATGTGATGGTATCAATGATGACACTAATGCAGTTATCTCGACTCTAAAGGTTTTAAAGAAAGTTCATTTTTCAAATAGAATTAAGTTAACTTCACCAATTGATTTAGATCAATTTAGAACAGGTCAAACTCTCGGTATAACAATAAGAGGAGATGGAACGGAAGCATCTTTTTTAGAATTTGATAATTGTAATAAGGGTTTTTACTCGAAAACGAATACCTTCTTTAGAGATTTTAATTTAGAAAACTTCCAAATAGTAAATAAAAACAATAATCAAACTGGTCTTGGTGTTTATATTGGCTCAGGTGGCGCTGAACAAATTAATTTTAAATCCATTTCTTTTCGTGGTTGGCTGATAGGGCGTTCCTCACATACATGGAATTCTTCATTCAATAATGAAGTCTTTCGTATATGTAAGTATCCATATGTAATGTATGGTACTTCAACAAACGTCAATAACCCTTATGCTATTCAGTGCTCAGGTCCTTACATGATTGGGTATTCTTCAGATGTGGAGGGATT
The DNA here is from genome assembly GCF_031799075.1 of Acinetobacter sp. V91_7. Taxonomy (NCBI): domain Bacteria; kingdom Pseudomonadati; phylum Pseudomonadota; class Gammaproteobacteria; order Moraxellales; family Moraxellaceae; genus Acinetobacter; species Acinetobacter sp. V91_7. The sequence continues at coordinate 13,814 of NZ_JAVQNT010000044.1, read as the reverse complement.
AATTAGTATTCCAGCCATTCCATATGCATATTCATTTTTAAGTGCCCATGCTGCAGATGATTGCGGAGCAGATGGCGCTATTTTTAAATTTGGACGTTGTGCTGGACTTACTGCACAGGCAATGGGTGGGGAAAGACCAAAAGGCCAATATATTTTTGATTTCTCAGAAATGGTTCCTAGTAGTGTCACTAATGTTGTTGTCGAAAATTATGCTATTTATATAACCGCCACTGATTCAAATCTTTTAGGCTTAATTAAAAAACCTGAAGTTCCGTTAGGTAATATTATTTTTAACAATCTTAAAGTAAGTACTGATAAAGAAATTTTTCTAGTTAGTGGAGATGGGAGTGGTATTACTTTAAATAATCCTCAGATGGGAAATCGAAATTTTTCTCGAATTACAGAGCTTTCTAGTAAAGGGATAAAACTTAATAGTCTATCTGTCGGACAGGATAGTCGTGAAAATGGCGAGGTAGGATATTCATTAAGTGCCAATGGAATATCTTACGCTAGAGTAAAAAATAGAAAAGGAAAGGTTTTATTAGACCCTAATGTCGAGAAGCTTGTTTTATTCTGCGGTTCTCTTTCAGAAGGGTTGGCACAAGGTAATATGATGGCTGCGATATTAACCGTCTTGCCATTAAACAAGAGTGGGAACAATATCAATGAGAAAGCAGGTCAAGTGCTGATTAGTTCTGCAATGGACTATAATGCATCGAATATGGATAACCATCTTAAAGTAGTTAAGAATGGTTCATTAACTTCAGCAACAATTGTAAAAAGAAATACTGAAAATTTAACTATTTTACAATTCGATATCTTTTTTGAGGTATCTGCTAGTAGTACTCGTTACTTGGTGGATATCGACTTAACCTTCAATGGAATAGCAAACACGAACGGCTTATCTTGGCAAGTTTTATCAAAACTTTAATAACTTATCTTAAGTATAAAAGCCCTTTGTTTAATTGCTCAGGGCTTTTTTATTATCTATAAATTTCGGAGAAATTAAATGTCATACGTTGAATCTATTAATGATCTTAATAACCTAACCCCACAGAACGGAGATATTGTTTTTGTTAAAGGATATCATGCCCCGAATCAATCACTTGAACAAAACCCATATAAAGGTGGAGGTGAGTTTTATTGGGATGCAACAAGTACTGCTACGCCAAATGGTGGAACAGTCTTTCAAGTACCGGGAGTCAATGTTGGTCGATGGAAACGGGTAGATTGTTCACAAATTACAGTTGAAATGTTCGGTGCGAAAGGCGATGAATCGTATGATGATCGACCTGCATTTCAAAATGCCATCGACTATTTACACAGCAAGGGTGGTGGTGAGTTAGTAGTACCTAAACCGATTCGTGGGTATCGCTGGAAAAGTTATGATCTTGCGAATTCAGCTTGTTTGGTAATCAATAAAGACGATGAAAGTATTTATTTAAATCCTATTTCAATTCGTGGCGAAGCTAACTTAACAGAAATTAAAGTAGATTTAGGTGCTGGAGTTACTATCGATTCTGCAATTTTATTAAAGGGTGGAGGGGCCTACAAAAAATTTGAAAATATCTCAGTCTGGGGAGGGAAAGATGCAAAGACAAAGAGTTGTAATTATGTCTTTAAAGGTACTGATACCGCCTATCCAAATTTAACAATGAGGCAATGTCAATTCTACGTTGCTAATGAAGACTGTTTAAAGCTCCAAACGTTTGTATGTCTACTCGAACAAGTTCAAACTGCGTACTCGAAAAGAGGCATAGTTATGACAGGTAATCCACTAACTTCTATTACTTTAAATAGTTGCTATGCGCTAAATCATACACATAATGGGTATTGGTTTGAAGAAACTACTTACTGTACATTTAATTCCTGTGCATCTGATCATATTATCAATGACAGTGGAGATGGTTATGAAGCTTATCCATACTATATTGATATTGCTCGTGGGGTTGCATTTAATGGATGTGGTGCTGAAGGCTCAACCCGAATTTTAAGAGTACGTTCAGCCCAAGGTTTAGTTATCAATGGAATAATGACATTATCCATTGGAGATAAAGAAAATCCTCCTAATGAATTAATACGTATTGAGGGTGGCAATTCAACTACAATTGCTGGTGTTTGGCTTCAAAACCCACAAGGTTATAAATATAAACTTAATCTCGGCAATACTTTCTCATCAGAGAGCGTGACAATATTAGATCAAAGTATTGCGCCGACAGAATGCACTTGGGTTCCAAACTTCCGCTTTAATAATCCTATCCGATTCTTACTTTGGGATTATTCTCGCAAGGTGCAAGATATTACCTTGAGTAACACAGGGGATCCGACTACAAATACTGCTAATTTCAATAATGCAGTTAAAGTAGCCTACGATACAGAATTGCTTCATGATGTAATTATTCGATTCCCATCTGGTACTTTTGAAATTAACAGTAGTGTTTATCTTACTTCTATTTTAACCAGAGGTAATGGGCGAATCCGCTTAATAGGTCATGCAGATGGAACGAGTAAAATTGTTGTGGCAGGAGTAGGGAATTTACATTTTGGAAATCCTAGTTCATCAACCTTTTTAAATTTCTCAGTTGAAAACCTAGAGCTTTATATGGGTGAAATGACTGGAACAACAAAGGGGTATAACTTTTACAATGGTACAGTCAATTTTATTAATTCAAAACTAACCTCGGATAATGGTTTCAGACAATACTACGGCAGCGGTTCGCCTAAGGTGCGTTTAGACGCTACATCTTATATTGCGACTGCACTGTATGGAAACATAGAGATTGAGTTTACTTATAAATCTAGCACACCTCCTAATGTATCTGGCTCAAAACTGCCAGCGGGGACTGTTTTCAAAGCATCAGATCCGAATGCAACACGTATAAGCTGGATAAACACTTTAGCGAATGGCACTAACTGGTTAGCAGTAAGTCCATCTTAAGATCTACAAAACAAATTTAGATAAGCCCTGACTTTATGTTGGGGCTTTTTTATTACCTAAATTTTCTGGAGAAATAAATGGAACCAGTTTCCACTAGCGGTTTAACAGCACTTTTAAAGTTTTATGGGGCGGCAATCATGGTGACTTTAGCGGTCGGTTTAGTTGCAGCAGTTGTATTAATGACTCGTATGCCACGCTCACCACAAGAGTGGGGAGTAGGTTTGATTTGTACGGTTGTATCAAGTTTGGCTGGTGGCTCATTCATTATTGTGAAGTGGGGACTTCATGAATGGGTTACTGATATATGGGGGATGATTTCACTGGGTGGGTTCTTCTTTGTTTGTGGATTGCCGGGTTGGGCTTTGGTCCGGTGGATCTTTAATTTCATCGACAAACAGGAAGGTAAAACGATCGTTGAAGTGATCAAAGAGTTTAAAAAAGCCAGAAAAGACATTGAAAACAGTTAATACCGCTTTCGGGCGTTTTTTTACATCTTAAGGAAACTGAAATGAACATTGAACAATATCTTAAAGAACTTATTATACGCGAAGGTGGTTATGTAAATAACTCTGCAGACCGTGGCGGTGCAACTAAGTATGGCATTACAGAGGCCGTTGCCAGAACAAATGGATTTAAAGGCAATATGAAAGACTTGCCGCTTGAAACAGCAAAGGCAATTTATAAAAAACAGTACTGGACTGCTCCGAGATTTGATCAAGTAAATGCAGTATCTTCTGCAGTAGCTGAAGAACTTCTAGATACGGGTGTGAACTGTGGTACTGGATTTGCAAAACCACTTTTACAACGTGCTTTGAATTTGCTGAATAACCAAGGCAAAGCAGGTTGGTCAGATCTCGCTGTAGATGGAATTTATGGACCAGCTACATTAAATGCTCTCAAAACTTATCTGTCAAAAAGAGGTAAAGAGGGCGAGAAAGTCTTGGTTCGCGTGCTAAACATCATGCAAGGCCAGCGATATATTGAAATCTGTGAACGTAATTCAACTCAAGAACAGTTTTTTTATGGTTGGATTGCTAATCGGGTTTCATTATGAAGATAATTGAAAAGAATCATTAAGTACATTTAAAAATAGCATAATACGTATAAAATTTTCTTCATCTTCATGTATGAACAATTATCTTGCTAGAACTGCTTTCTAAGCGGCTAATATAACAAAAAATGAAGTGACCAGTTTAACTATTTCATTCGTTAGAAATTTGCTAAAAAAGTCAGCTTTAAATTGATATTAGATCTGTTAAGAAACAGAGATATGTGCAACTAGGGCAGAATCGGCTTTTTCATTAGAACTAAAAAGTATTCTGCCTTAGTTAGAAAAGCAGATTAAATCGCACGAGTGTTGTAAATCAGCCAGTCTAGAACCTCTCCAGATAAATGTTCAGCTAGTCTTTCTTGAACCATTTGGTGATAGGTATTTAGCCAGTCTTTCTCTTCATTGTTAAGCATATCAACAACGATACAGTCCAAATGGATTGGACAAAGCGTAAGTGTTTCAAACTCCAAAAATTCACCATAAGTTTTTTCAAACCCAGAGTGAAGGCGGTTTGCCACCAGATTTTCAATGCGAATACCGTATTGTCCCTCATGGTATAAGCCCGGCTCGTTAGAAAGAATCATTCCTTCACGTAATTTGCTGTAAGCATGAACTGGCGCGTAATAAGAAAGTACTTGTGGCCCTTCATGTACGTTAAGCGCAAAGCCTACACCGTGACCTGTTCCGTGGCGATAATCTAAACCATGTTGCCATAAGGTATGGCGACAAATTGAATCGAGTAGCGGTGCAGCTAAACCTTCTGGATAAATCGTTTTTGCCAAAGCAATATGACACTTTAAAACCAAGGTATAGTCACGTTTTTGTGGTTGCGTTGGCGTCCCTACAGGAACTACACGAGTAATATCTGTTGTTCCATTTACATATTGCCCACCCGAGTCAATCAGCAATAATCCATCGCCTTCAATAAATGAATAGTGCTCCTCAGTTGCACGGTAGTGGGGTAGAGCGCCATTGGCATTAAAGCCAGCGATTGTAGAAAAACTTGGCCCTATAAACCCATCTTGCTGAGCACGGAAAGCTGTAATTTTTTCATCAATGGTTAGTTCTGAAATGTTTTCACGATGATGAAGTGCTTTTTCTAACCAGTGGAAAAAGTGGCAAAGGGCAACACCATCTTTAACCATTGCATGACGGATATGAGCTATTTCACTTTCATGCTTACGCGATTTAAAAAGCGTACTCGGGTTGATGTCGTATACAACCTGAATATCTGTTGCGATGGCTTGTTCATGATAAATCGATACTTTGGCTGGATCTAAAAGTACAGAGGCATCAGAAATATTCGCTAAAAATGTTGCTGTATCTTCGTAGTTACGAATTTCAATACCATCAGCTTTAAAAGCTTGTTGAATGGCTATATCAACTTTGTCCGCATCAATGAAAAGAACAGCTTGTTTTTCACTAATATATAAATGAGACAAGAACACAGGGTTATATTCTACATCTTGCCCACGTGCATTTAATATCCATGCAATATCATCTAAAGATGAAATGAAATGACCCGCAATATTCTTGCTATATAAAGTTTCACGAATAGCCTGAATTTTTTCTTTACGAGAGAGGGCGTTTAACCCTTCAGGCATCAAATGGATTTTTTCTGATGGAAGTGCTGGACGGTCTAACCAAATCTCTCCGACTAAATCTTGTTGAGTTTCGAGTTTATAGTTATTAAGTCTTGCAGTATGTTCGAGTGCCTTATATTGTTGAATGGATAGAGTATGCCCATTTACCACAATGACAGATTCTGCTGTTAAGTTTTGTGCAATCCAAGCTAGATGTGTTGATGATTCATCACTGGTCAATTTTTGAAGTTCAAATCCAGTTCCGACAAGCTGTTGCTCGGCTTGTACCCAATAGCGTCCATCTGCCCATAGTCCTGCAAAGTTTTGAGTGACTACAAGTGTTCCAACAGAACCGCTAAAGCCACTAAGCCATTGTCTTGCTTTCCAGTAATCTGGTAAATATTCTGACATATGTGGATCGGCACTCATGACGACTAACGCATCAACATGCTGGTTAAGCATGAGTTCACGAAGTTTCTCTAGCTTTTCTTGAACAGTTAAATTGGTCATATGGTTTCCAAGTCAGGTTGAACTTTACTAGTACTTTTGTTCATTAATCTATAAATAGGTTTCTTTAATAAAAATAACACGATTGCGCCAATTACTAATGCCAGTACACAGCGCATGAAAAGAGTAGGTAAGTGATTAATGCCATCTGCCGATACATGTCCTCCAATCAACCCTGCTATCAGATTACCTAAAGCCGAGCCAGTAAACCATAGCCCCATAATTTGACCACGTATAACAGCGGGGGCAAGTTTAGTCATGGTAGATAAACCAATTGGGCTTAAGCAAAGTTCGCCTAGGGTAAGCAGAAATATAGTACCAACTAACCAAAATGGCGAAACTAATCCACCAGCAATAGCGAAACGGCTTGCAAATGACATAAGTAGAAAGCCACCTGCTGCTAGTAAAAGTGCAATAATAAATTTACTGATATAGCTCGGGTCTTTATTTGATTTACCCAGTCTAGCCCACACCCATGCTGCAATCGGGGCAAAAATAATAATAAAGAGCGCATTAATTGATTGAAACCATACTGCCGGAATCTCAAATCCAAATACATTACGGTCCGTATAATCTTGAGCAAACAGGTTAAAAGATGTTGGTTTCTGCTCAAAGGCAGACCAAAATAGCGCAGAGGTTAGTAATAGAACAAAACAGATAATAATTTTAAATTTTTCATGTTGTTCTAAATTAAGAAAAAGTAACAAATATGCAAAATAAGCAATAATACCAATACCAATCCCAACTGTTAAGTAAGTTGCTACCGCAACTGGATTGATGTGAATTACACCAAAGAAGGTCAGGGCAATAACGACTGCAACACTTAATAAAAATGAGAAAGCGATTTTTGGCGCATTTTTATTTTCTATTACAGGTTTATTCCAATTATCAGCTTGTTGGCGCAATTGATTGAATGACTGTAGCTGTGGAATAGCGAATACACGAAAAATAAGTAATGCAACCAACATTCCAAGACCGCCAATCCCAAAACCTAGATGCCAGCCATGATCACGAGCCAATATACCTGTAATAAGAGGGGCAATAAACGACCCCATATTAATCCCCATATAAAAAATGGAGAAGCCGGCATCACGTCTATTATCTTGTGCTTTATATAATGTTCCGACAATCACTGAAATACAGGTTTTAAATAACCCCGAACCAATAACAATAAGAACTAAACCGAAATAAAAAAAGAATTGATCAAAGATAGGAGTAAGCGCAATTGATAAATGACCTAATGCAATAATGATGGAGCCATACCAGACAGATCTTGCTTGGCCTAACCAGTTATCGGCAATCCAACCACCTAAAACGGTCATTAAATACATAGAGCCAGCAAATAACCCAACAATTGCAGCTGCGGTAGGACGATCAAGCCCTAAACCACCATCATTGACCATCGCAACCATGTAAAGAACCAATAAGGGACGAATTCCATAGTAAGAAAACCGTTCCCACAGTTCAGTAAAAAATAAAGTTTTTAAGGGTTTTGGATGGCCGAAAAAAGCTGTGTCGCATTGTTCGAGTTCATGCTTCATTTCAAATCCTTTGAACATATTTGTAGTTAAATAAACCAAACTTTTAGTTTGTTTAATTATAAAAAAAAGTTATGTTTTATTTTTTAGTTTTTTTTAAATTGAAAAGCAAGTTGGTCATGTATAAAAAAGGTATATAACAAATGGTAAAAAGTGAAAATTATATCGTGAAAAGCTAAGCTATCAGATTATTACGCACCAAAGCTGATCAAAACTTGCCTTATAGCAGAGAGCTCCATAAGGAAAATAAGAATTAAACTGTTTTAACGAGCCTTAAAAAAATAGCAGTGTTGTAAAAAAGAAAAATAATTTCAGAAAACCTCAGTATTTTAATGGGTGAGTTATAACGCAAAAGAGGACTATTTAAATTTTTTTGAAAATTACTTTTCAAGGCAATATTTACATTAAAACCTTTTTGGCAAAGGCATAAGTAGATGTTGAGTTCTCATCTAAAGGTTAAAATTTCATAAGTCATCGTTTATTATTTTTTTATTCATTGTAATAAGAATGCCAGCTTGCTATATAAGAAAGTATTATGATCATGAATTACTGTTAGATATTGATGCGATGATTCATATTAGCGCAACAATTTTGCACTAAATTAGGGCGATTGCGAGCTATTCTTGTATGCCATAATTTGAAAATGTCTGAATATGGTGCATTTAACTATGCAAACAGTATAATGGGTTCAAGACAAGGGACCTAAATCATGGATAGTTATAAGCAATTCAATGTTTTAGGTAAGTCTTATAAAGTTGGTATGAGATTTGCTTTATAAATACCAGCAATTAACACGCACTTAACAAGTGCAACAAAATTTCATTGGAGCAAAATGAGCATGGCGAACAAGGTCCTTCAACTCATACAAGAAAGTGGCGCAAAATGGGTCGATTTTCGCTTTACTGATACTAAGGGTAAAGAACAGCACGTAACTTACCCAGCTGATTCTATTGATGAAGATACTTTTGAAGACGGTAAAATGTTTGATGGTTCTTCAATCGCTGGTTGGAAAGGCATTGAAGCATCTGACATGATTTTACGTCCAGATGCAGAAACTGGTTTTGTTGACCCGTTCTTTGCTGAACCAACTGTAGTTGTGACTTGTGACGTTATTGAACCTTCAACTGGTCAAGGTTATGAGCGTGACCCACGTTCGATTGCTCGCCGTGCAGAAGAATACTTAAAATCTACAGGTATCGGTGATACTGCATTCTTTGGTCCAGAACCAGAATTCTTTGTATTTGATGAAGTGAAGTGGGACATCGATATGTCTGGCGCTCGTCATACATTGATCGCTGAAGAAGCTGCTTGGTCTACTGGTAAAGATTACGAGTCTGGTAACTCAGGTCACCGTCCACGTGTTAAAGGTGGTTACTTCCCAGTTCCTCCAGTTGATTCTTCACAAGATATGCGTGCAGAAATGTGTGCGAAAATCGAAGACATCATGGGCCCTGGTCGTGTAGAAGTACATCACCACGAAGTTGCTTCTTGCCAATTAGAAATTGGTGTGAGCTTCAATACACTTGTACGTAAAGCTGACGAAGTTCAACAATTCAAATATGCTGTTTGGAACGTTGCGCACCAATATGCAAAAACTGCAACCTTTATGCCTAAACCAATGGTAGGCGATAATGGTTCAGGTATGCATGTTCATATGTCTATCTCTAAAGATGGCAAGAACTTGTTTGCTGGTGATGAATATGCAGGCCTTTCTGAAATGGCATTGTACTTCATCGGTGGTGTTATCAAGCACGCTCGTGCATTGAATGCGATCACAAACCCATCTACAAACTCATACAAGCGTTTGGTTCCTCATTTCGAAGCGCCAATCATGCTTGCTTACTCAGCGCGTAACCGCTCTGCGTCTATCCGTATTCCATACGTTTCTAGCCCTAAAGGTAAGCGTATCGAAGCTCGTTTCCCAGATCCAATGATGAACCCGTACTTAGGTTTCGCTGCATTGTTAATGGCTGGTATCGACGGTATCCAAAACAAGATCCATCCAGGCGAAGCTGCTGATAAGAACTTGTATGATCTTCCTCCAGAAGAAGAAGCAAAAATCCCAACAGTTGCTCATAGCTTAGATATGGCTCTTGAAGCACTTCAAGCAGATCACGAATTCTTGTTAAAAGGCGGCGTGTTCACTAAAGAAATGCTTGATGCATACATCGAACTTAAAACTGAAGATGTACGTCGTCTTAACACGACTACTCACCCAGTTGAGTTTGATATGTACTACAGCTTGTAATACGTATTTTCATAAAAAAGCCTGCTTATGCAGGCTTTTTTATTGCTTGGAATGTTGATTGAATTCTCTACGTTTTTTATCAAAAAATTGGGTTAAACTAAGTGCGAGTTTTCATGTGAGCAGATTATGCGTAAACGGCAACCAGTACTTAAACAGGAAAAGACTTTAAATCCTGAGTTGAAAAAATGGTTGTATGCGTCCGGTTCTCTGACTCAACAATTGACTGATCTTGGTGGTGGTCAGTTCAGTGTAAAACCTTTTAAAGAACACTTTCAGCGTTTAACTTTTGCAGATAGCCAATGGATGAATATGCCTTATACTCACACCTCATGGGTGCGTGAGACTTATTTATATGGCAGTGAGGCAGAACCTTGGGTTAAAGCAAAAAGTATTTTTCCTATTTTAAGCCTACAAAAAAAAGCCCGCATATTTCAGCACATTGGTTCTACACCGATTGGATTTTTTCTATTTCAAAGAACGACACCACTTTGTGACCGCCGTGTCATTCGTTTGCCAGAAGGGTGGACTCGACAAAGTTGCTATACTTGGCATGGGTGTAAATTTATAGTCCAAGAAACATTCTTACCAGCTTTTGAAGCTTTTCTACATCAGCAGAACGACAAGGAACTACTATGACGACTGCAACAGATACCACATGGCGTCAGCGTTTAGAAGCATACTATTATCTATGTCGGTTTGATAAGCCAGTTGGAACAGAACTCGTCTTTTGGCCAACCATGTGGGCACTTTGGGTTGCGGCAGAAGGAACGCCGCCATTGCATATTCTTTTGGCAATGGTCTTAGGCACAATTTTTATGCGTGCTGCTGGTTGTGCTATTAATGACTTTGCGGACCGTAAAGTAGATGCACATGTTGAACGCACTAAAACACGCCCATTAGCAACTGGGGTAATTCGTCCGAGAGAAGCAATTTATGTATTTTTAGTGCTAGTATTTGCTAGCGCTTGTACTTTGTTCTTTTTACCTATAGCGACATTCTATTGTGCACTAGCTGGATTAGTTTTAGCATTTATATATCCCTTCATGAAAAGATATACCCATTTACCACAAGTGGTTTTAGGTATGGCATTTTCTTGGGGAATTCCAATGTCATTTACTGCGATGGGTAAGCCGTTAGATATAACTTGCTGGCTTCTTTATTTTGGTAATTTGGCTTGGACAGTCGCTTATGACACTCAATATGCCATTACTGACCGTGAATATGATTTAAAGATTGGCGTAAAATCTACAGCTATTCTTTTTGGTCGATATGACATCCAGATTATTGCGCTTTTACAAGCAACCAGTCTTGTTTTAATTAGTTCGGCACTGTATTTAGAAAATATTTTATTTCCATGGGCGATCGTTGCTTTGATTGTTGTTGCATTCGATTTTATATATCAAACAATTAAAACCAAAGACCGCAACCCTCAAGTATGTTTTTGGGCATTCCGTCACAATCGCTGGGTTGGATTAATCATTTTTCTGGGAATATTTTTAAATTTCATATAGTAAAAATGACCGTAAGGTTGAAAAGTGTTCTATGCAGAGCACTTTTTTTATGTCTTAATATTTGTGCATAAAAATATGCGGAATAAATAACACATAACATAAAAAGGATATTTTATGAAACGGTCAAAAATTGCTTTAGCTATAACATTATCGGTTTCAGCATTATTTCTTTCAGCATGTAATGACGATGATGATGACTATATTGGTGTGAACCCTGATAAAACTTATATTTCTGAAAGTAATTATGCTATAGATAAAGTTGATAATGCTTCATCGATTAAAGTCATGACTTATAACATGGCAAATGTTCAAGGAAAAACAGCAACTGCCACAGCAATGGTATTGTTTCCCAAAGCAACACCACCTAAAGATGGTTATCGTGTAGTCGTGTGGGAGCATGGAACTGTTGGGGTGGGTGATGGTTGTGCGCCAAGTAAAAATGCAATTAATCCACGATTTAAAATCCTTGCTGAAACTTTATTAGCAGCCGGTTATGTCATTATTGCACCAGATTATGAGGGTTTAGGCACACAAGGGGTACATCCGTACTTAAACTTGTCTAGTGAAGCAAAATCCGCGTTAGCTGCCGTCAAAGCAGCAAAAGAGCATTATGATGATCAGTTAAAAGGTGATTGGATGTCAATTGGCCAGTCACAAGGTGGACATGCGTCATTGGGCACTGCCGAATTTGCCAATACAGATGCAAGTTATAAAGGTGCTGTAGCAGGAGCACCTGCATCAAGCTTAGGGACAATTATTCAAATTTATATTGACCCACAATTTAATCTTGATGCAAATGGAAAACCTAAAGCAGTAAATAAGCTGGACGAGAACCTACTCCAAGTCCGTTATGCAGTAGCTAATAATGTGATTACAACGGCTCAAGGTCAGGCAATGATTGACCAAATTGCAGATGGTTATGCTGAATTATTAGCATATGCAGCATTCGCAAGTGCGGGGATTAAAGCACAGCAACCAAACTATGATTTGAAGCAAATTTTTACCGCAGGAGCTGCTGACATTGCAGAATTGGCTTATGGGCGTACAGGTGATGATGGTGCATGTTTAAGTTATCCTGCACCTGATAGTGCAAATGGCTTACAAGCGAAGTTTAAAGCGGGAATTTTAACTTTCTTGGCTGATCCTACACATCAAATTGCACAGTACGGTATTGATCTGAATAAATTCAAGACGGATCAAGTTGTTCAAAGCTTCTTGACAGCAACTCAACCTGCGACTAATACCACAGCCGATAAAGTTATTAAAACGCCTGTATTTATTATTCAAGGTGAAAAAGATCAAGCAGTATTACCTGTAGTAACACAAGGCTTATTCGCAAATATGAAAGCGAATGCTGTGAAGTACTTCCCACAAGCAGCCTACGATAAAGGCTATAAGCTAACTATTGTACCGAATGCAACTCATACACAAGCAATCATATGTCAAAATGCAAATGCTGTAGATTTTATTCAAACTAATATGACAGCGGGTACAGGTATTGTTCTAACTGATGCACAGAAGGATGCTAGCCAAAGTCCTCACTGCACAGGTAAGTTCTAAGATTTAATTATCTAATTAAAAATTAGCTTAAAAAAGAGCCACTTTATAGCGGCTCTTTTTTGTTATATTGTTACACACCTTAAAATTGATGTCGTTTGAGTTTGAAGCATTTATGAGCCAGCAATCTGTTGAAAAAAAATCTGTTCCTTGGCTATTAATGGGATTAGGTTTACTCATTCCTTTTTTTATTATTGGAATACTTTTCTTGGCTGCAAAAAGTGATGCTAAGACTAAAAAACAATATGAACAGCAACGTCTAGAAATGGCAAAAAGAATAGCTGAGAAAGAAGCAGCAAATTCTGAAAAGAAATAACAGCAGCTTTTTAATGAATATCCTTTTGTAGCTGACGTACCGTCGGAATATTTGTGTAACGTCTTACAATGTAACCTGCTTCTGTGAGCATTTGATCACGAATACGATCTTCTTCCGCTTTTTCAAGATGAGAAGGATCATCTAGTTCAATAATGGCAATTACTTCCATCTTGTCGTTAAGCACAACGAAGTCGGTAACTTTACGGTTGAACTGACTACGAATTTTATAGTCCTTACTGGTAATTAAAGCGCTAAAAGCCACTTGTGCTAAAACATGATAACTTGGAAAACTTTGTTTTAAGCGGATAAACATTTGAGTTTCAAAGTTGGTAATAACAGGACGAGCAAAAAATTTTTGTTTTGGAAATAAATAAGGGCGTAAACAAACAGCAAGAAAGATGCAGGTGCTGATGCAACCTAAAACAATAAAAAATAAGTGACTCGATTCGAACATGTGAAGGCATCATACAAATAAAAACCCACTCATGATGAGTGGGTTTTTAAGAATCTTGGCTCTCCAACCTGGGCTCGAACCAGGGACCTGCGGATTAACAGTCCGTCGCTC